>NZ_VFMN01000001.1:2136902-2442174 GCF_006715055.1 Lapillicoccus jejuensis | reverse complement strand
TCGTCCGGCGGCACTACCGCGAGTACGACCTCACCGACGTCCGCTCGCTCGGGGTCGACGGGCGGCCCTTCGTCGTCGCCGACTACACGCTCGACGACCGGCCGACGCACCTCGTGTCGACCATCGGCCGGGTCGCCGAGCTCACCCCCGGCAGCCCGCTCGTCACGGCGGTCGACGCCCGGCTGGCGCAGGCCCGTGAGGGCCAGCAGGCCGTCGTCGACCTCTACCTGCGCTGGCCCGACCTGCCCGCCGACCAGGGCGAGGCGGTCTCGGCGCTGCGCGAGGCGCTCGAGGGCGTCGACTTCCCGCGCCGGGTGCGTCGGGTCGCCCTCGCCGTCTCCCGCGGCGGGGAGCGCGCGGCCGACACGGCGTACTTCACCTTCCGCCCCGACCCCGAGGGCACCGGCCTGTTCGAGGACGACCTCGTCCGCGGCGTGCACCCGATGGTCGGCCGGCGGCTGGCCCTGTGGCGGCTGCGCGCCTTCGACCTCACCCGCGTCGACTCGCCCGAGGACGTCGTGCTGCTGCACGCCGTCGCCAAGGACAACCCGTCCGACCAGCGCCTCGTCGCGCTGGCCCAGGTGCGTCAGTTCGGCGTCGTGCGCGACGAGTCGGGCGCCATCACGGCGCTGCCGCACGTCGAGCGCGCCATCGCCGGCTGCCTCGAGGCGATCCGGCGCGCCCGCGCCGCCCGCGGCGCCGCCGGCGCCCGGCTCGACATGAACCACGTGTGGCTGCACGTGTGGCCGGTCATCGACGCCGAGGTCGAGCAGATCACCGCGCTGCAGGACAAGATCGCCCCGCTCACCGCCGGCGCCGGGATCGAGGAGATCCTCGCCGAGGGCCGCGTCCTCGGGCCGGACGGGACGCCGGTGCCGATCTCGGCGCGGTTCTCCTACCGCCCGGGCTCGGGGGTCACCTCGAAGATCGACGCGCCCTCCACCGAGCTGCTCAAGCCCGTCGACGACTACCAGCAGAAGGTCCTGCGGGCCCGTCGCCGCGGCCTGGTCTACCCCTACGAGCTGCAGAACATGATCACCGGCGAGGGCGGCTCCGCGCAGGAGCTCGACCTCGACGACACGGGCCGGCTCGTCCCGGTCGACCGCGCCCCGGGCCTGAACAAGGCCGGGATCATCGCCGGCCTCGTCACCAGCCCGACCCGGCTGCACCCCGAGGGCGTCGAGCGCGTCCTGCTCGCCGGTGACCCGACCAAGGCGCTCGGCGCGGTCGCCGAGCCCGAGTGCGCCCGGATCATCGCCGCCCTCGACCTCGCGCAGGAGAAGGGCATCCCCGTCGAGTGGTACGCCCTCTCGGCCGGGGCGCGGATCTCGATGGACTCCGGCGTGGAGAACATGGACTGGGTGGCCCGCGCGCTGCGCCGGATCATCGAGTTCACCCAGGCGGGCGGCGAGATCAACATCGTCGTCGCGGGCATCAACGTCGGCGCCCAGCCGTACTGGAACGCCGAGGCGACGATGCTCATGCACACCAAGGGCATCCTCGTCATGACGCCCGACTCGGCGATGGTCCTCACCGGCAAGCAGTCGCTCGACTTCTCCGGCGGCGTCTCCGCCGAGGACAACTTCGGCATCGGCGGCTACGACCGCGTCATGGGCCCCAACGGCCAGGCGCAGTACTGGGCCCCGGACCTCGCGAGCGCGCTGCACGTGCTTCTCGAGCACTACGACCACGCGTACGTCGTCCCCGGCTCGAGCGGTCCCAAGCAGGTCGCGACGAGCGACCCGGTCGACCGTGACGTGTCGCCGTACCCGCACGTCCTCGCCGGCAGCGACTTCACCACGGTCGGCGACATCTTCGGCGCGGCGACCAACCCCGACCGCAAGAAGGCCTTCGACATCCGCACCGTCATGCGGGCCGTCGCCGACCAGGACCACCCGGTCCTCGAGCGCTGGGCCGGCATGGCCGACGCGGAGACCGCCGTCGTCACCGACGTGCACCTCGGGGGGATCCCGGTCTCGCTCATCGGGATCGAGTCCCGCTCGGTGCCGCGGCGGGGCATCCCGCCGACGGACGGCCCCGACGCCTACACCGCCGGGACGCTGTTCCCGCGCTCGAGCAAGAAGGTCGCGCGGGCCGTCAACGCCGCGAGCGGCAACCGTCCCGTCGTCGTCCTGGCCAACCTGTCCGGCTTCGACGGCTCCCCGGAGTCGATGCGGGCGCTGCAGCTGGAGTACGGCGCCGAGATCGGCCGGGCCATCGTCAACTTCGACGGCCCGATCGTCTTCGTCGTCGTCTCGCGCTACCACGGCGGTGCCTTCGTCGTGTTCTCCAAGGCGCTCAACGAGCGGATGACGGTGCTCGCCGTCGACGGCTCGTTCGCGTCGGTCCTCGGCGGCGCCCCCGCCGCGGCCGTCGTGTTCAGCGCCGACGTCGACGCCCGCACCGCCGCCGACCCGCGGGTCACCGCGGCCGAGCGGGCGCTGGCCGAGGCCGGGGAGCACGACCGGGCGGCGGCCCAGGTGGCCCTCACCGACACCCGCACCTCGGTGCGCGCGGAGAAGCTGGGCGAGGTGGCGTCGGAGTTCGACGGGATCCACAGCATCCGCCGCGCCGTGCAGGTAGGGTCCGTCGACAAGGTCATCCAGGCGTCGGACCTGCGCCCCGAGATCGTCGCGGCGCTGCGGGCCTCGCTCGGCTGACAGCCCGACGTGGCTGCCTCGGGGGCAGCGGAGGACGAGATGAGCGCAGCACCACCCGGCTGGTACCCCTACGGCGGCGGGCAGGGCTACTGGGACGGCTCGCGCTGGACCCAGGCCCTGCCGCCGACGCCGGCCCCCTCCCCGACGCCGTCGTACCCGCCCACCAGCCCGCTGCCGACGTCGCCGTACGACGCCCCGGTCACCCCCGCGGCGGCGCCGTACGCCGCGTACCCGCCGCCCGGGTCGCCGTACGGGTCGCCGTACGGGCAGGGGCACCCGGCGCCGTACGCCGTCGCGCCGAAGACCCCCGCCCTCATGCTGCTCGCGTCGTTCTTCCTGCCCGGTCTGGGCTCGATGCTCAACGGCGACACCCGCCGCGGCGTGCTCATCCTCGTCAGCTACCTGCTGTCCTGCGTGCTCACCCTCGTCGTCATCGGGATCGTCGGGGTGTTCGGCTTCTGGGTGTGGGGGATGGTCGACGCGTACCAGGGCGCGCAGCGCTGGAACGCGCGACACGGCATCCTCAGCTGAGGCCGAGCCGTTCGCCGGGTCGGGGAGCCGTACGGACGAGGTGGGTCGACCGGCACGGTCGATGGTCCGGCCCCGCCGACGCTGACAGTCTTCTCCACGTGACGGGAAGGGCCTGACGATCCTCCCGGGCGGCCGGTCGCGCCCGTCACGAACACGGGAGCTCGATGTCCCCGGTACCTCAACCCACGGGCAGGGTGGGTCGGTACCGGGGGCATCGCCGTGTCCGGGGCAGCCCCGCGAATCGGATTCGTCCCGCTCGGCTCCCGTCACGACCCGAGCCGAGCGCCGCGAACCCGATTCGGGTGGGTCGGCGGTCAGGGGCTCAGCGCAGGCGCTCGGCGGCGGTGAGCGCGATCCCGTCGAGGATGTCGTGCTCGCTCGTCACGACGAGCAGCGGCTCCCCGCTCCGGTACGGCGCGCTGCGGGCCTCGACGCGGGCCACGACCCGCTCCCACACCAGCGCGCCGGCGCCGATGACGTCGACCCGGCCCGGGTGCACGTAGGGCAGCGCGGCCCGCTCCGCGCGGGTCGCGTGCAGCAGGTCGAGCGACGCGGCGCGGGCCTCGTCCGGCGAGCACGTCGCGAGGTGGACGGCCGCGGCGTCGTACGCCGGCAGCCGCAGGCGGTGCGCCGTGATCGTCGTGACCGACCCGGCGAGGCCGACCAGGGCGCGCACCGACCCGAGGTCGACGGCCGCGTCGGCGGCGTCGAGGGCCACGTCGACATCGGCCCGGGCCGCCTCGACCTGCTCCGGCGTCGGCGGGTCACCGGCCAGGTGCCGCTCGTGCAGCCGGACGCTGCCGACGTCGACCGACAGCGCCGCCTCGACGGTGTCGGTGCCGCGGGCCAGCTCGGTCGAGCCGCCGCCCAGGTCGACGACGAGGTACGGCGCCGCGACCCCCGCCGCGCGCAGGTCGCCCGTCGCGCCGCGGAACGACAGGGCCGCCTCCTCGGCGCCGGTGACGACCTCGGGCGCGACGTCCCAGCGGGCGAACGCCTCGCGCACGCCCGCGACGAACTCGGCCGCGTTCTCGGCGTCCCGGGACGCCGACGTCGCGACGAAGCGCACGGCGCCCACCCCGGCGTCCGCGCACGCGTCGGCGTACCGGCGGCTCTGCGCGAGGGTGCGCTCCATCGCCGCCGGGTCGATCCGGCCGGTGCGGTCGACGCCGTAGCCGAGCCGGACGACCTCGACGTCGCGCACGACGTCGGTGAGCCCGCCCGCCTCGTCGACGTCGGCGACGAGCAGTCGGATCGAGTTGGTGCCGCAGTCGACGGCGCCCACCCGCACGGACCGCGAGGTCACGACGCCGGGTCCTCCGCGGCCTGCTGGGCGCAGCTCGTCGGCTCCCACCACGGCCCGAGCAGCGCGAGCGCCTCGTCGCCGAGCGGGTTGACGCCGGGTCCGACGCCGAGGGAGTGCGCGGCGAGGACGTGCAGGCACTTGACCCGGTCGGGCATGCCGCCGGCGGAGATGCCGTCGATCTCCTCGACCGAGCCGAGCTCGGCACGGCGGCGCAGGTAGTCCTCGTGGGCGGCGAGGTATGCCGTCGCCAGCTCGGGCTCGGCGCCCAGCCGGTCCTGCATCTCGCGCATGAGGCCCTGGCTCTCGAGCGTGCTCAGCGCCCCGGTCAGCCGCGGGCAGGTCGCGTAGAAGGACGTCGGGAACGGCGTGCCGTCGGGCAGCCGCGGCGCGGTCCGCACGACGTCGGGCTCGCCGCACGGGCAGCGGTGCGCGACGGCGACGACCCCGCGCATCGGCCGGCCGCGCTGGCGGGACATCGCGGCGAGGTCCGCGTCGGTCACGCCGTCGGCCCGCCCGGGATCCGGCGGGGCGTCGCTCACGGGGCGACCGGCTCCATGCCGGCGGTGGGCTGGTCGGCCAGCTGCACGGACTTCCACAGCGCGCCGTACCAGGGCAGGGTGCCCGAGGACGACGGCGCGGCGACGCTGGCTCCCGAGGGCAGCGACGGGGCCGCGTCGGCGGGGTCGATGACGGAGTACGACTTCTCCCCCGGCTTGACGAACTTCAGCCGCTCCCGGGCCTGCTGCTCGACGTAGGCCGGGTCCTGCCAGCGGGCCAGCTCGGCCTGCTGCGCGGCGACGTCGGCCTCCTGCGCGGCGATCGTCGAGTGGAGCTGGGCGATCTGGCTGCGCTGCCGGATGACCGACCGCGCGGTCGGGACGAGCGTGACGAGCAGCATGACGACGATCGTCGCGAGGACGGCGCCGCGCACCCAGGCCTTGGACGAGGTCGGCTCGACCGGCTGCGGCGTGCGGCCCCGGGAGGCCTCGGCCGGGCGTCGGGCGGCCGGGCCGGGGCGCGGGCTCGTCGTGCGGGCGGCGCTCGGGCGTGCCGTCGTCGTCCGGCCGGACGCCGGTCGCGGGGCCCGGGGACGGGGGGTGGCGGACGTGGCCCGCCCGGCCGGGCGGCCGGGTCGTGCGGTCCGGTCCATCGTCACCTCTCGTCCCACTTCTCGCGCGGCTCGTCGCGCCCACTCGCTCGCCGCCCAGTGTGTCAGGCACCGGGACGACGACGGCGCCGCCACGCCCGGGTGGGCGTGGCGGCGCCGTACGGCGTCCTGCGCGTCGCGGACGGCGCGCTGCGTGGGCCCGTCGAGGCTCAGTCCTGCGCGGCCGGGGTCCACCCCGCGAAGCGCGGGAAGGCGCCCGCGCCGGCGTACAGGGCCGCGTTGTCGAGCTCCTCCTCGATGCGCAGCAGCTGGTTGTACTTGGCCACCCGCTCGGACCGGGCCGGCGCGCCGGTCTTGATCTGGCCGCAGTTCGTCGCGACGGCGAGGTCGGCGATCGTCGTGTCCTCGGTCTCGCCGGAGCGGTGGCTCATCATGCAGCGGTAGCCGTTGCTCTGCGCGAGAGCGACGGCGTCGAGGGTCTCGGTGAGCGAGCCGATCTGGTTGACCTTGACGAGCAGCGCGTTGGCCGTGCCCGACGAGATGCCGCGCTGGAGCCGCTCGGGGTTGGTGACGAAGAGGTCGTCGCCGACGATCTGGACCGAGGAGCCGAGACGGTCCGTCATCGCCTTCCAGCCGTCCCAGTCCTCCTCGTCGAGCGGGTCCTCGATCGAGACGAGGGGGTACGACGCGACGAGGTCGGCGTAGTAGTCGACCATCTGCTCGGAGGTGCGCGACTCGCCCTCGAAGCGGTAGGTGCCGCCCTCCTCGTGGAACTCGGTCGCGGCGACGTCGAGCGCGAGCGCGATGTCGGTGCCCGGGGTGTAGCCGGCCTTCTCGATGGCCTCGAGGATGAGGTCGAGCGCGGCGCGATTGCTCTCCAGGCTCGGGGCGAAGCCGCCCTCGTCGCCGAGACCGGTGGCCAGGCCGCGGGCCTTGAGCACCGACTTCAGCGCGTGGTAGACCTCCGCGCCCCAGCGCAGCGCCTCACGGAAGGACGGCGCACCGATCGGGGCGACCATGAACTCCTGGATGTCGACGTTGGAGTCGGCGTGGGCGCCGCCGTTGAGGATGTTCATCATCGGCACGGGCAGCACGTGCGCGTTGGGGCCCCCGAGGTAGCGGAAGAGCGGCAGCCCGGACGAGTCCGCGGCGGCGCGGGCCACGGCCAGCGAGACGCCGAGGATGGCGTTGGCACCGAGGGTGGCCTTGTTGGGCGATCCGTCGAGCTCGATCATCTCGGCGTCGACGAGCCGCTGCTCGGACGCCTCGAAACCGACCAGGCGCGGGTGGATGTCGTCGAGCACCGCGTCGACGGCGCCCTGGACGCCCTTGCCGAGGTACCGGCCGTCGTCGCCGTCGCGACGCTCGGACGCCTCGAAGGCGCCGGTCGACGCGCCGGACGGGACCGCCGCGCGGGCGATCGTGCCGTCGTCCAGCGCCACCTCGACCTCGACGGTGGGGTTGCCGCGCGAGTCGAGGATCTCGCGGGCGCCGACTGCCTCGATGGTGGCCACAGGGGCTCCTTGCGTGAGTGACGGGTGGGCGGGCCCGGGCGGTCCCCGGGGGCCGACCCGAGCCTAGCCACCCTCGCGGGACCCGCGGCGCGCGCGCCCGAGGTGCGGTCGGACCGGTTCCCGCGTTCACCGTCCCGATCCCTCCCGGATGAGTAGGCTTCACCTCGGACTGCGAGTCTTCCCCGGCCGGCAGCCCCGTCCCCAGCGCACCTCTCACCGCTCTCCCCTCGCCACCGCGTCCCCCCGACGGCCCGGCCCGTCCCAGGAGGTCCCCCGTGCCCGCACCAGCCCGTCACGGCGCGCTGCGACGACGCGAGCGCACCCGCCTGCGCCGCGCCTACACGACGACCCGCGCCTGGGCGCGCTCGCTCGCCCCCGGCGTCGGCACGTCGCTGCCGGACGTCGTCGTCATCGGCGGCCAGCGCTGCGGGACGACGTCGCTCTTCCGCTACCTGGCGGCCCACCCCGACGTCGTCACCCCCCGCTCCAAGGAGCTCAACGCGCTGAGCCTGCACTACGGCAAGGGCCCCGGCTGGTACGCCGGGCACTTCCCCGCCGTCCTGCCGCACCAGCGCGCGATGGAGGCCAGCCCCCTCTACCTCGCCGACCCCCGGGTGCCCGCCCGCGCCGCCGAGCGGCTGCCGGACGCCCTCTTCGTGGCCCTGCTGCGCGACCCGGTCGAGCGGGCCTACAGCCACTACCTGCACAACCTCGAGTACGCCGCCGAGTCGCTGAGCTTCGTCGACGCGCTCGACGCCGAGCCCGAGCGGATCGCGCACGCGCGCCGGCTCGGGCTGGGCAGCCGCCGCGGCATCGAGCTGTTCCGCAACGCGTCCTACGTCACCCGCGGCCGGTACGCCGACCAGCTCGAGCGGTGGCTCTCCTTCGTGCCGCGCGAGCAGCTGCTCGTCGTGCGGTCCGAGGACTTCTTCGCCGACCCGGCGACGACGTACGACGAGGTGCTGGAGCGGGTCGGTCTGCCCGCCTTCGACGGGGTGGAGTTCCAGCGGACCAACCACTGGGACGACACGCGCGAGACCCAGCTGACCCCGGCGGTGCGGGCCCGGCTCGAGGAGGAGCTGGCCGAGTCCGACGAGCGGCTCACCGCGCTGCTCGGCTGGACGCACGGCTGGAGCCGGCTGACCGCCTAGCGGTCCCGGTCCGGCGGGCCCGGGCGGGTCGCCGCCGCGTCCAGGGTGCGCAGCACCCCGCGCAGGGCCTGGTCGGGGTCGACGCCGTCGGCCTCGAGCTCGGCGACGAGCGACAGCAGACGCCGACCCGCGACCGCGGTGGGCGCCGGGTCGTCGTCGGTCAGGGCCCCGTCGAGCAGGTCGGCCGCGTCCCGGCGCCGCAGCCGGGAGACGACCTTGGTCGCCCTCGCCAGCGGGGGCAGTCCGGCGGGCACGCCGGCGAGCGGCCCGGTGTCCCCGTCGCCCCGGGCGGCCTTCTCACCGGCCTTGATCTGCTCCCAGTTCGCCTCGACGGCCCCGGCGTCGGCGGCGTCGCTGCCGAACGACCCGTCGACGGCGAAGACGTGCGGGTGGCGGCGCACGAGCTTGGTGACGATGGCGTCGGCGACGTCGTCGAGGTCGAACGGCGTGTGCGGGTGCTCCTCGCCGACGCGGGCGTGGAAGGCGACCTGCAGCAGCACGTCCCCGAGCTCCTCGACGACGGCGACCCGGTCGGGGACCGCGCCACGGGCCTCCGCGTCGGCGGCCGCCTCGATCGCCTCGACCGCCTCGTGGGCCTCCTCGACGAGGTAGGGCACGAGCGTGCTCGGGGTCTGCTGGGCGTCCCAGGGGCAGCCGCCGGGCGAGCGCAGCCGGTCCATGACGGCGACGAGGTCGAGGACTCGGGCCCCCGGCGGGTCCCACGAGCCGACGAGGACCTCGACGTCCGGCGGCGTGACCCCCGCACCGACGAGCCGGGTGACCTCGGCCGCGACGGTGTCGGTCAGGCCGGGGTCGGCGTCCGAGGAGCCGACCCAGACCACCGCGCGCCCGTCGGCCCGGGCGACGAGGTCGCGGCCCAGCGGGAGGTCCGGGTGCGCCGATGCGGGGTCCGCGACGCTCAGCCCCGCGGCGGTGACCGCGGCGACCTGGGGCTCGTCGGGGTGCCCGAGCACCTCGTCGGCGGCCTCGAGGACCTGCCAGGCCTCGCGGGTGAGCAGCCCGGCGGGCAGCCGCGGGCTGGTCAGCAGCAGGGTGAGCCGGCCCCCGCTCACTGCCCGGCGGGCGCCGTGGCCTGCGCGGTCGGGGTCGAGCCCGGGGTGATCCAGTTCGGCGAGAGCGGGGTCACCGTCGGCGCCAGCCCCCGCACGAAGGTGCCGTAGCGGGGGTTGACGGTGACGTCGGCGTCCTGGACCGCCTTCTGCAGGCTCTGCGCGGCGGACTCCGAGAGCCCGCCCTGCGCGGCCTGGCCCGAGACGACGATCGCCTCGAAGAGGTCCTTGGTCTCCGGCGCGGGCGACGGCACCCGGCTGAGCACCTGGGCGTAGCTGGCGTCCGGCTTCCACGCGCCCGTGCTCCGCGCCCAGGGCACGACGATCCGCGACTGCACGAGGTAGGGCAGGATCTGCGTCTGCGTCGCCTCGGTGCCACCGGCCGCGCGGGCGAAGGCGTTGTACTGGTCGGTCGCCGTGGTCAGCTCGTCGGCCGTGACGGCCTGGCCGTCGACGACGGCGACGGCGTTCATCTTCTGCACGGTGCTGCAGCCGCCGAGCAGGACGAGACCGGCTGCGGCCAGCGCGGGCACGGCGGCGCGCCGCCGACGGCGGGGGACGGCTCGGCCGACCTCGGTCGCGCGGGTCGGGAGCGGCAGCATGCGGGGTCCTTCCGGCCGGGCCGCCCGGCGGGTGCGCCGGGCGTGCGGGATGACGTGCTCGCGGGCCATTGTGCCGTCCGCGGGGCCCGTGGCGCTCATCGGGTCGCCTGGACCCGGGCGGCACCGGCGATGTCGTCGAGCAGGACGGCCCGCACGAGGTCGGCGGCCCAGGAGAGGACCGCCTCGTCGCGCAGCGGCTTGCCCCCCACCCGCGCGGTCATCGGCTGCGGGACGAGGATCGTGTGCAGC
Source organism: Lapillicoccus jejuensis (assembly GCF_006715055.1). Classification (NCBI taxonomy): domain Bacteria; kingdom Bacillati; phylum Actinomycetota; class Actinomycetes; order Micrococcales; family Intrasporangiaceae; genus Lapillicoccus; species Lapillicoccus jejuensis. Next base: position 2,431,983 of record NZ_VFMN01000001.1, on the reverse strand, counting down.
GCCTCCTTGACGATCGTGCCGGGGTAGAGCCGCTGCAGCCGCAGCTGCTGGCTCTCGCGCAGCTCGACCGGCCCGAAACGGACCGACCGGCCCTGGACGGCGACGTCGGTGATCCCGGCGGCCCGGGCCACGGTGCGCAGCCGCGCCACCTGCAGGAGCGTCTGCACCGGCGCCGGCGGGGCGCCGTACCGGTCCCGCAGCTCGGCCTCGATCTCCTCGACCTGGGCCTCGTCGAGCACGGCGGCGAGCTTCTTGTAGGCCTCGAGGCGCAGCCGCTCGCCCGGGATGTAGTCGTGCGGCAGGTGCGCGTCGACGGGCAGCTCGATCTTGATCTCGACCGGCGCCGACTCCCCCTCGCCACGGAACTCCGCCACGGCCTCGCCGACCAGCCGGACGTACAGGTCGAAGCCGACCCCCTCGATGTGGCCCGACTGCTCGCCGCCGAGCAGGTTGCCCGCGCCGCGGATCTCGAGGTCCTTCATCGCAACCTGCATGCCGGCACCGAGGTCGGTGTGGCTCTGGATGGTCATCAGCCGGTCGTGCGCCGTCTCGGTGAGCGGCTTCTCCGGCGGGTAGAGGAAGTAGGCGTAGGCGCGCTCCCGGCCGCGGCCGACGCGCCCACGCAGCTGGTGCAGCTGGCTCAGCCCGAAGGCGTCGGCCCGCTCGACGATGAGCGTGTTGGCGTTGGAGATGTCCAGCCCCGTCTCGACGATCGTCGTGCAGACCAGGACGTCGAACTTCTTGTCCCAGAAGTCCTGGACCACCGCCTCGAGCCGGTGCTCGCCCATCTGTCCGTGGGCCGTCGCGACCCGGGCCTCGGGGACGAGCTCTCGCAGCCGGGAGGCCGCCCGCTCGATCGAGCTGACCTTGTTGTGGACGAAGAACACCTGTCCCTCGCGCAGCAGCTCACGGCGCACGGCGGCGACGATCTGCTTCTCCTCGTAGCCGCCGACGTAGGTGAGCACCGGGTGGCGCTCCTCCGGCGGGGTGAGCAGCGTCGACATCTCGCGGATGCCGGTGACCGCCATCTCGAGCGTGCGCGGGATCGGGGTGGCCGACATCGACAGCACGTCGACGGCGGTGCGCAGGGTCTTCAGCCGCTCCTTGTGCTCGACGCCGAAGCGCTGCTCCTCGTCGACGACGACGAGCCCGAGGTCCTTGAAGCGGACCTCACCGGTCAGCAGCCGGTGGGTGCCGATGACGACGTCGACGCTGCCGTCCTCGAGACCGGCGAGGACCTCCTTGGCCTCCTTGTCGCTCTGGAACCGCGAGAGCGAGCGGACCACGACCGGGAAGGGGGCGTAGCGCTCGGTGAAGGTCGACAGGTGCTGGGAGACGAGCAGCGTCGTCGGGCACAGCACCGCGACCTGCTTGCCGTCCTGCACCGCCTTGAACGCCGCCCGCAGGGCGATCTCGGTCTTGCCGTAGCCGACGTCGCCGCAGATCAGCCGGTCCATCGGGACCTGCTTCTCCATGTCGGCCTTGACCTCGTCGATGGTCGAGAGCTGGTCGGGGGTCTCGACGTACGCGAAGGCGTCCTCGAGCTCGCGCTGCCAGGGGGTGTCGGGGCCGAAGGCGTGCCCGACGGTGGCCATCCGCGCGCTGTACAGCCGGATGAGGTCGGCGGCGATCTGCTTGACGTAGCGCCGGGCACGGGCCTTGGTCTTGTGCCAGTCCGAGCCGCCCATCTTGTTGAGCGAGGGCGCCTCGCCGCCGACGTACTTCGTCACCTGGTCGAGCTGGTCGGTGGGGACGAAGAGCCGGTCGCCGGGCTGGCCGCGCTTGCTCGGGGCGTACTCGATGACGAGGTACTCGCGGGTCGCGCCGCCCACGGTGCGCTGCATCATCTCGACGAAGCGGCCGACCCCGTGCTGCTCGTGGACGACGAAGTCGCCCGCCCGCAGCTGCAGCGGGTCGACCTGGTTGCGCCGCCGCGACGGCATCCGGCGCATGTCCTTGGTCGAGCCCTGGCCGGGCTGGCCGGTGAGGTCGGTCTCGGTGACGACGGCGAGCCTCGCCGCCTCGTCGACGAACCCGTGGCCGAGCGAGCCGGTGCTGACGTGGACGACGCCGGGCGCGAGGTCGTCGCCGACCGGGTCGAGGGTGGCGGCGACGCCGGCGTCGGCCAGCACCTCGGTGACGCGGCGGGCCAGCCCGGCACCGTCGGTGACGACGACGACCTTCCACCCGTCGGCGGTCCAGCCGCGCAGCGCGGCGACGGCCGCCTCGGTGTCGCCGCGGAACGGCTCGACCTCGGTGACGCCGAGGGCCACCGCCTCGCCGGGCTCGTCGTCGCCGGACGGCGCGTCGGCGTACCGGGCCAGGTCGGTGTCGCTGAGGAACCCGGTGAGCGACCACCAGGGGCGGCCGGCCGACAGGGCGTGCTCGCGCACCTGCGCCAGCGGCCAGTACGACGCCGTCCCGAGGACGGACTGCAGGTCGACGGGGACGGCACCACTGCCGGCCGAGGCGCCGACCCAGCTGGCCTCGAGGAACTCGGCGCTCGTCGCGACGAGGTCGTGGGCGCGGGTGCGCACCCGCTCGGGGTCGCTGAGCAGGACCAGCGACTCGGGCGGGAAGCAGTCGAGCAGCGGCTGCATGCCGTCGACGAGCGCGGGCGCGAGCGACTCCATGCCCTCGACGGCGATGCCCTCGGCGAGCTTGCCGAGCATGTCGGCCACCCCCGGCAGCTCGGCCGCCAGCTCGGCCGCGCGGGCGCGCACGGCGTCGGTGAGCAGCAGCTCGCGGCACGGCGGGGCCCACAGGCCCTGCTCGGCGATCTCGAGGCTGCGCTGGTCGGCCACCTTGAACCAGCGCACCTCCTCGACCGTGTCGCCCCAGAACTCGACGCGGACCGGGTGCTCCTCGGTGGGCGGGAAGACGTCGAGGATGCCGCCGCGGACGGCGAACTCGCCGCGCTTCTCGACGAGGTCGGTGCGGGTGTACGCCGCCCCGGCGAGCGCCTCGACGACGTCCTCCAGCGGGCGCTCGTCCCCCGGGCGCAGGACGACGGGCACGAGGTCGCCGAGCCCGGCGACGAGCGGCTGGAGCAGCGCCCGGACCGGGGCGAGGACGACACCGAGCGGGCCGGCCGCAGGGTCCTGCGGGTCCGGGTGGGCCAGCCGCCGCAGCACCGCCAGCCGGCGGCCGACGGTGTCCGAGCGGGGGCTGAGCCGCTCGTGGGGCAGCGTCTCCCAGCTGGGGAACGAGGCGACCGCGTCCGGGCCGAGGAAGCAGCGAAGCGCGGACTCGAGGTCCTCGGCCTCGCGCGTCGTCGCGGTGACGAGCAGGACGGGGGCCCGGAAGCCGGTGCCCCCCTGGGCCAGCAGGGCGGTGAGGGCGGCCCGCGCCCCCGGCGGGACGGCGACCTCGACGTCCAGGGCGCGCTCGCGGGCGCGGGCGCGCACCTGCTCGACGAGCGGGGAGGCGCCCCAGACCCGGGCGAGGGCGGCGAGGGGACCGACCGGGGGGTCGGCCGGGCCGGCGGGTCCGCCGGATCCGACGGGGGTGGAGGTGGGGTGCAGGGCGGTGCTGGGGCTCACGGTGCTCCGAAGGACGAGCGGGTGGACGAGCGGGGTGGGGCCGGCGACGGTCTGTCGAGCACCTGTCGGTCACGGCGAACGGCCCGAGGCGGTGACACCCCGGGGTGGACCGGGAGACCGTCGGGCGACCTGTTCATCGTAGGCGAGGGCACCGACACCGGCCGCCGTCGCGGCGTCGTACGGGCCGGCGGAGGTGCGGCGGAGGTGCGGCGGAGGTGCGGCGGAGGTGCGGCGGAGGTGCGGCGGAGGTGCGGCGGAGGTGCGGCGGAGGTGCGACGGAGGTGCGAAAGAGCAGCGACGGGACAGCGGGCGGCCGAAGCGGACGTAGCCGGGCGGACCGGGCGCGCCGACATGACGGTTGCGTGACGACAGGTCCCTCGCCGACCCAAAATCCGCGGTTCCTGCCTGGGAGGCCGCTGGACGTGCTCTGCTGTTCCGCGCCGGTCGGTCGTCGCGCGACAGGACCATCTCGGACCGGTGCCGTCCTCGGGGGACGACGCCCGGGTGCGGGCGTCCCTCGACCTGCCACGAGGGACCCTCCATGCCGCTGCGCCGACCCGCCTCGCACCCCGTCCGCCCGCGCACGGCCCGACGCCGCCTCGGCGTCCTCGCCGCGACCGTCGCCCTCGTCGCCACCGGCCTCGGCGCCGTCGCCGCGGCCCCGGCCGGCGCGGCGACGACGAGCCCGCTGCCGACCTCGGCCGCCCTCACCTGGGGCACGAACGGCCGCGTGCACGAGGTCCTCGCCACCGGCGGGCGCCTCGTCGTCGCCGGGGCGTTCAGCGCCCTCGTCGGTCCGTCCGGCGCCAGCCGGGCCGCCGGGAACGTCGCGGTGTTCGACCCGGCCACCGGCACCTTCGCCGCCGGCTTCGCCGCGCGCACGAACGGCGCGGTCCTCTCGGTGGCGACCGACGGGACCACCCTGTGGCTGGGCGGCGACTTCACGAGCGTCAACGGGCAGCCGCGCACCCGCCTCGCCGCCGTCTCGCTGGCCACCGGGGCGCTCACCCCGTGGGCCCCCTCGGCCGCGAACAGCGTCAACGCGCTCGCCCTCGTCGGCGGCGACGTCCTCGTGGGCGGCTCCTTCCTCTCGGTGTCGACGACGAGCGGGACGACCGGCCCCTACCTGGCCCGGCTCACGACCTCCGGGGCGCGCAGCGCCGTGCCCGCGCCGGCGCCCGACGCGCAGGTGCGCACGTTCCTCGTGGCCCCCGGCGGCGGCTCGGTCTACGTCGGCGGCGACTTCGCCGTCATGGGGGGCAACACGACCGCGGCCCGCAAGCTCGCGCGGCTCTCGGTGGCGACGGGCCAGCTCGACACCACCTTCGCCTCAGGGCCCACCAACGGCACGACCCGGGGACCCGTGCAGGCGGTCGCCGGGGACGGCACGAGCGTGTACGTCGCCGTCGGGGGCGGCGGCGGCGCGTGCGCCGCCCTCGACACCATCACCGGCGCGACCCGCTGGTCGCAGCGGGCGAACGGCGACATGCAGGGCGTCGAGGTCGTCGACGGCGTCGTCTACTGCGGCGGGCACTTCGGCGGGACCGCCTCGTTCGGGGGGCAGGACCGCCAGAAGATCGCCGCCGTCGACCCCGCCACCGGCACCGTGCTGGCGTGGGCCCCGCGCGTCGACAGCCCCCTCGGCATCTGGTCGATGGACGCCGACGCGACGAGCCTCTACGTCGGTGGCGACTTCACCCGGTTCGGCGCGACGACCGGGCTCGGTCACCTCGCCCAGGTCGTGCCGCCGAGCGCCCAGTCGGTGCCGGCGCCCGTCACCGCCCTCGTCGGGACGGCGTACGACGGCCGGGTCGAGCTGACCTGGTCGGCCCCCGACACCGACCACGGCTCGCCCGTCACCTGGTACACCGTGACGCGCCGCTCGGGCGGGACGACCAAGGTGGTCGCCTCCCGCCAGAAGACCCCCGCGTTCGACGACACGGCCGTGGTCGACGGGACGACCTACGCGTACGACGTCGTCGCGGTCAACGCGCTCGGCGCGTCGGCGACCACGACGGTGAGCGGGCTCGTGCCGGCGCGGGGGGCCGCGGCGGCCCCCGCGGCGCCCCGCGACGTCCTCGCCACCGTCTCGACCAGCCAGGTCGACGTGGCGTGGCGGACCCCGTCGGCCACGGGCGGCTCCCCCGTCACCGGCTACCGGGTCTACCGCACCCCGTCCGGCGGCAGCCGGGTCCTGGTCGGCAGCACCGGCGCCGCGGCGACGACGTGGACCGACCCCGGGGCGGCCGCCGGGACGTCGTACACCTACGAGGTGTCGGCGCTCAACGCCGTCGGTGAGGGTCCGCGGGCGGCGGCCCTGCCCGTGACCCCCACGAGCAGCCTGCCGCCCACCCCGGTCGTCACCGCGACGTCGCAGACCGGCCCGCAGGTGCTGGTCACCTGGACCGTGGGCGCCACGACCGGACCGCCGATCACCAAGTACGTCGTCGTGCGCGACCGGATCCGGGTCACGACGCTGCCGGCGACCTCGCAGGGCGGCGGCAGCTGGGTCGACACCGATGTGGTCAAGGGGCAGACCTACCGCTACCAGGTCAAGTCGGTCAGCGCGGCGGGCACCTCGAAGGTGTCCAAGGCGGTCCTCGTCACCGTGCGCTGACGCGCCGCGCCCGCGCACCCGGGGCCCGATCGGGCCATCCTGCGGCGAACCGGCACCCCGTGTCGGTGGCGGGGGTTACCGTGGGCCCGCCGCCACCCGTGGGGACGGGTGCGGCGGGGTCCGGGCGCTGGCGCGTCCGGGTCGGTCGCGGGCTCGGGGAGTGCGCCGGGTGACGCGTCGTCCCCGTCACGTCGCGCCACCCGCGCGACACCTCACCGCCGGACCCGCCCAGGAGACCACCATGCGCGCACCCCTGCGCCTGCTCGCCGTGAGCGTCGCGGCCACGCTCGTCGGCGCCGCCGCGACCGCCGGAGCCGTCGCCGACGGCTCGTCGGGCGCGGTGCCCAACGCCTCGCGCACCTGGGGCACCAACGGGCGGGTCAGCGCCCTGCTGAGCCTCGGGACGACGGTCGTCGTCGGCGGCGACTTCACCGAGGTCGTCGACCCGAGCGGGCACACCTTCCCGGCCGGGCACCTGGCCAAGTACGACACCGAGACCGGGGCCTTCGACACGACCTGGCGGCCGGCGACCGACGGGTCGGTCCTCGCGCTGGCCGCCAGCGGCGACACCCTCTTCGTCGGCGGCACCTTCCTCTCGCTCAACGGCAGCACCAAGGCGGCCAGCTTCGGCGCCGTCTCGCTGGCGACCGGCGCGACGAAGACGGCCTTCACCGGCCGCATCAACCGCGAGGTCGACACCATCACGGTCGCCGGCTCGAGCGTCTTCGTCGGCGGGCTGCTGACCAAGGTCACCGACGCGGCCGGGGCGCACACCGTGACCTACGCCGCGAAGCTCGACACCACCACGGGCACGATGGACACCGCCTGGGCGCCGGTCCTCGACAAGCGGGTCCGCTCGCTGCTCGCGACCCCCGACGGCACCAAGGTCTACGTCGGCGGCGACTTCACCACGGTCGGCGGTTACGGCCCCGCGGGCAAGCTGACCCTGCTGTCGACGGCCACCGCGGCCGTCGACCCGACGTTCCGCGGCGGGACGACCAACCTCACCGCGCGCGCGCCGGCGTACGCGCTCACCCTGTCCGGCAACGCGCTGCTCGTCGCCGCGACCGGCTCGGGCGGCGGGTGCTCGCGGCTCGACGCGACCACCGGGCAGACGGTGTGGAGCAAGCACGCCAACGGCGACGTCCAGTCGATCGCCGTGTTCGGGCCGTACACGTACTGCGGCGGCCACTTCTCCGGCGGGGCCTCCTTCGACGGCCTCGACCGGCAGAAGCTCGCGGCCGTGACGACCGACGGCGGGGTCACCCAGGCCTTCGCGCCCAACGTCAACAGCGCGCTCGGGCTGTGGTCGATGACCTCCACCCCCCGCGCGGTCGTCGTGGGCGGCGACTTCACCCGCGTCGACTCGACGATCACGCCGTTCCTCACGCAGTTCCGCGACCTCGACTTCCGTACGACGGCCCCGGCGACCACCCAGGTGTCGGCGCAGGCGGGCGACGCGACGGTCGCGCTGACCTGGGACGTGCCGTGGACCGACGGCGGGTACCCGACCTACTCCTACGTGGTCTACCGCTCGGTCGGTGGCGGCGCCTGGAGCGTCGTCGGCAACCCCGGGCAGGAGAGCTTCGTCGACACCCGGGTGACCAACGGGACGACGTACGCGTACGCCGTCGTCACCCGCAACGCCGCCGGTGACAGCCCGTTCAGCCCGACCGTCACCGCGACCCCCCAGGCCGCCGCGACGACGGCGCCGGGCGTCCCGACGGCCTTCCAGGCCGCCGGCGGCCTGCACGTCGCGAACCTCGGCTGGGGCGCGCCGACCTTCGACGGCGGCACCCCGGTCACCGGGTACCGGATCCTGCGCGGCACGAGCAGCGGCACCGAGACGGCGCTCGTCGACGTCGACGCCACGACGCGCACCTACGCCGACACGGCCGTCGTGGACGGCACGCAGTACTACTACACGGTCCAGGCCCTCAACGCCGTCGGTGCGTCGGTGAGCACCCCGGAGAAGACGGCGACGCCGTCCAGCGGCGTGCCGAGCCAGCCGGTCCTCACCCGCGACACGACGACGCCGCCCTCGGTCGTCACCCTCACCTGGACCGTCGCCGACCCCGGTGGCAGCCCGATCACGAAGTACGTCGTCGTGCGCGACGGCGTGCGCGTCGGCACCGTCACCGCGCCGACCCAGACCCTCACCGACCCGGCGCCCGCCTCGGGCACCCACGTCTACCAGGTCAAGGCGCTCAACAGCATCGGCGCCAGCCGCTTCTCCAACGGGGTCACGGTCACCCTGCCCTGAGCGCGGCACCAGCAGCGCCCCGCCACGACGACGGCCCCGCCCCGGAAGGGGGCGGGGCCGTTCGCCGTCGTGGTCGGCTCAGCCGCGCAGGCCGTAGCCGAAGTGCCGCAGGCCGGGCAGGGTCATCGCCGTGACGAGGGCCTGCCTCCAGCGGGGCATCGCGTTGCGCCACTCGTCGTCGCGGCGCAGCCGCACCACCCCGGTGTCGTGGCGGTTCGGGTTGCCGGCGACGGTGTGGTTGACCCGCATCCGGATCGCGTGCTCGTCGACGTAGTCCACGCTCGAGGCGTCCACGCCCAGGGCGCTGGCGACGTCCTCGACGGCCCGTCGGGGGTCGGCGACGAACTGCTCGTAGTGGACCTGCACGTTGCTCGGGCGGCGCCAGGGCCACCAGAACTCGACGAGGTAGTTCCACACGAGCCACATCGCCGCGGAGCGCCACAGCTCGAGCTGCTCCATCGTGTCGGTCGCGCCCTCGCGGTCGCGGGTCTCCTTGAGCCGCTGCCAGGAGAAGGCGTTGGCGCGCGGGTCGCGGATGACCTGCAGGACGTGCAGGTCGAGGCCGGGCAGCCGCTCGAGCAGCTTGCCGTAGGGCGGGACCTTGGAGGAGTCGACGAGGACGGTCGGGCGGACGACCTCGATGACGGCCCGGTACAGCGCGGCGATGGCCTCGTCGTGCGGGTGCGGGGTGACGACGGGGCGCCCGCGCAGCTGGCGCCACACCATCGAGGGCACCCTCAGCATCCGCAGCCGGTCGAGCAGGTCGCGCGAGACGGCCTCCGGGTCCGGCGGTCCGTCGGGGAAGGCGGTGGCGACGACCTGCGTCCAGACCGGGCAGCTGCTGAACGGCTCGCCGCAGCCGCAGCGGTGGTCCTCGAGGAACCCGCGCTCCCAGATGTAGCGGATCTCGCCCGCCGCCATGGCGCCCGGGATCTGGCCGATGATCGAGCTGAGGATGGTCGTGCCGCTGCGACCCGTGCCCGCGACGAAGAGGACCTTGGTCGCCGTCCGGTCGGTGCCGGTGGGCGCGGGGCCGGTGGGTGGGGTGGACGTCGTCACGCGCTGCTCCTCGTGGCCGCGTCGGTGGTCCCGGCGCCCTCGGCGCGGTGCGCCGCGGCGGCGTACACCTCGTCGAGGCGAGCCAGGTGGGTCTCGGCGCCGAAGCCGGACTCGAGGCGGGCCCGCCCGGCCCGGCCCATGGCGAGGGCGAGGTCCGGGTCGGCGACGAGCCGGTCGACGGCGGCGGCGAGCGCCGCCGGGTCGCGCGGCGGCACGACGAGCCCGTGCTCGCCGTCGGTGACCAGCTCGGGCAGGCCGCCGAGGTCGGTGACGACGACGGGCAGGCCGACCGCGTAGGCCTCGAGGATGATCATCGGCTGGTTCTCGTGCCAGCGAGCCGGCAGCAGGAGCGCGCGGCTGCGGCGCAGCAGGTCGGCCAGCTCCCCCGCGTCGAGACGGCCGTGGAAGACGACCCGGCCGGGGGCCTCGCGGCGGGCGAGCTCCTCGAGGGACGCGCGCAGCGGGCCGTCGCCGGCGACGTGCAGGACGGTGTCGCCGGTGGTGCGGGCGACGGCGCGGATCGCGTCCTCGACGCCTTTCTCGTGCGACAGGCGCCCGGCGTAGACCACGTCGCGGCCGGCGTCGTCGCGGGGGGCGGCCGGGGGGACGTCGGTGAAGTTGTTGACCACCCGCAGCCGGTCGTCCTCGATGCCCTGGCGGCGCATGACGCCTGCGAGGAAGGCGCTCGGGCAGACCAGCCGGTCGACGGCGTCGTACGCCCCCGTGGCGCGGTGCAGGCCCGACTCGACGGCGAGGACGGCGCTGCCGGCGAGCGAGCCGCCCTTGCAGCGCTTGACGGCCGCGTGCCAGGTGCCGTGCCCGACGCAGGCTTCGCAGGGCGCGCCGTCGGCGAGCAGCTGGTAGCTCGGGCAGGCGAGCTTGTAGTCGTGCAGCGTCATGACGACCGGCACCCCCGCCTGCCGCATCGGGCGCAGCACCGACGGCGAGAGCTGGTGGTAGATGTTGTGGCAGTGCACGACGTCGGGCCGGAAGCGCTCGAGCGCGGCGCGCACGCCGCGCTCGGCCTCGCGGCTCCACACCATCCGCAGCGACGCGGCGACGCCGGCGAGGCCGCCGGGGGCGGGCTCCAGCTCGACGTACGAGGCGAAGGTGTCCTCCAGCGGCAGCGGCGCGAGGTTCTCCGGGTGGTGCATCCCCCACAGCTCGACCTCGTGGCCGGCGCGGCGCTGCAGCGCGGCGACGTCGAGCATGTACCCCTCCGCGCCACCGCGCCGGTAGAGGTACTTGTTGACGTGAAGGATCCGCACGTGACTCCTGCCCCTGGGGCTCCCGGTCGGTGCGAGCCGTCGGGACGCCCGGCCGCCGTGGGGACGACCGGGGTCCATGACACCACACCGGGCGCCGGCCTGTGGAAAATCCGGGAATGACCCGGGTCGGCGGAACCGGCCCGTCATACTGGAGGTCGAGGCCGAGGGGAAGGCCTCGGACCGCCTCGGGGGGACGAGTGCGGGGGATGTCGTCCGGAGGACCAGACAGTGCAGCGATCCTGGCCGAACACCGTGCGCCGCACGGTGCGCCGCGTCACCACGTGGCGGCCGAAGCACGCCGGCGACGCGACGCTCGACGTCTCCGACCTCATCCGGCCGTACCGGTACGACGTCATCGTCCGCGCCTCGCTCTTCGACCGGATCGACGCCGAGCGGCCCACGACCGACGACCTGCCGGACTTCGCCGCGCAGCTGCGCGACCACCCGTACGCGACGTGGTTCCGCGAGGTCGAGCTGCGCCGCTTCTTCCCGTGGGTCCTGCAGGACGAGGCCGAGGTCGAGCGGATGTTCGTCCGCCGGGTCGGCAAGGCCCTCGCCGTGTTCACGTCGGTCGAGCGGCACGGGTTCGACGCGGACCGGCCGCTGACCCTGCGCCGCGTGTCGCTGCCCGCGGTCACCGACTCGGGTCTGCCGGTCGCGCACATGCTCCACGTCGGCGACGGGGGTCACCGCCTGGCGCTGCTGCTGCGCTCCGGGGTGTCGCTCGCGCCGAACATGTACCGTGTGGACCCGCGACCCCACCAGGTCATCGACAACACCGCGCTGCTCGCCCCCGCCCTGGGCCTCACCGAGGAGGACTGGGCCACGTTCGTCGGCCCGCACTTCGTGCGGACGCCGGTCACGGGGGTCGACGACCTCCTGCAGGCCGTCGCCGCCGAGTGCCCGATGCGGCTGGAGGAGGTCGAGCAGCTCTCCCGCACCCACTTGCCAGCGAGGTCCCGACTGTGAAGGACTGGTACGACCGCCAGATCGCGCCCCACCCGGGGCCGCTGACCGGTCGGCAGCAGCTCGTCCGCAAGGTGGTGCGCCGGGTCCACTGGGCCCGGACGGAGGGCTTCGGCCGGATCGTCGAGGAGGACCGGCTCGACCCGCGTCCCCGGGTACGCGCCGCGTGGCGCAAGGCGAGGTGGCGGCGCGCCCACCCGCAGGCGCCCGGCTCCGCCGTCCCGGTCTACGTCGTGGGCCTGCAGCGCTCGGGCACCAACATGCTCATGCGCGGTCTCGACGAGGCCCCGGAGACCGAGGTGCGCAACGAGAACGACGGCGCGCTCTTCGACCGCTTCCGCATCCGCTCGACCGACGTCCTGCGCGACGTCGTCCTGAGGAGCCGCCAGCAGGTCGTCTTCGTCAAGCCGATCTGCGACTCGCACCTCGTCGACACCTTCCTTGACCTGCCGGGGCTCGCCCCGGGACGGGCCCTGTGGGTCTACCGCGACGTCGACGCCCGGGCCCGGTCCGAGGTCTCCAAGTTCGGTCCGGCCAACCTGTGGGCGCTGCGTGACATCGCCGCCGGCCTCGCCGACCAGCGCTGGCAGGGCGAGCGGCTCGCCCCGGCGACCGTCGAGCTCATCCGCTCCTTCGACCTCGAGGCGATGAGCGAGCACAGCGCGGCCGCGCTCTTCTGGGTCGTGCGCAACGGCCTGTACTTCGAGCTCGGCCTCGACGCCCGCGACGACGTCGCCCTCGTCTCGTACGACGCCTTCGCGGCCGACCCGCCCGCGCAGATGCGCCGGCTGTGCGCGTTCGTCGGCCTGCCCTACCGACCCGAGCTCGACGAGCACGTCGACCGGCGCGTCTCGCACGGCAGCGGCCGGCTCGACCTCGACCCGCGGGTGCGCGCGCTCGCCGACGACATGGCCGCCCGGCTCGACTCGGCTTGGCGGGCCTCGTCCGCCGGTGAGGCCGCCGAGCCGGCCCACGGCCTCACCGAAGGGACCGCATGACCTCGCGACCCGCCCACCGCCGGCGACGCCCGGCCGCGGCCGCCGCCCTGCTCGCCCTGGCGCTGTCCACCGTGCTCGGCGCCTGCACGGGCTCGTCCGCGCCCTCCCCCACCCCGACGTCGTCGACGCCCGCGCCGACGGCCGCCCCGACCGGGGTGGTCACCCAGGCCCCGGGCCGCACGCTCGCGCTGGGGGCGAAGTTCGACTGGAGCCGCGTCGACCTGGCCCGCAGCTACGTCGCCCAGCTCGGCGCCGACGTCCCGACGTTCTACGAGCTGACCTGGTGCGACGTGGAGCCGCAGCAGGGCAAGCGCGACTGGTCGGCCGTCGACACGGTGGTGCAGCAGGCCCGCAGCCTCAAGGTGTCGATGATGCTCAAGCTGCGCGTCGGCGCGTGCTGGGCGACGGGCGACCAGCAGGCGACCAAGGCGCGCGGACGCAAGACCGAGTCGCTCATGCCGGCCGACATGACGACGTACCGGAGCTGGGTGATCGAGGCCGTCAAGCGCTACTCGGCGCAGGGCGTGCACGTCTACGCGGTCGAGAACGAGGTCAACTCGCCGTCCTTCTGGGGCGGGTCGATCGGTGACCTCGAGCAGCTCGTGACGGCGGCCGCCACCGCGATCCGGGCCGCCGACCCGCAGGCGAAGGTCGCCGACATGGGGATCAGCTCGACGGCGTACGGCGCGGGGATCGCGCAGCGGCTGCTCGACCAGGGGCAGGACGCCCAGGCCGTCAAGGCCTACAACACCTACTACGAGCGACGGTTCGGCACGCGCGGCAAGCAGATCGTCGAGGTCACGAGCGCCGACGACCTCAAGACGGCGCTGTCCTCGGACCAGGCCTCGCGCAACCTCGAGTACCTCCAGCTGACGACGAAGCTGCTCGCCGACAAGGTCACCGACCTGCGCCAGGTGCACTTCTACGAGAGCTACCAGGCCGCCCCGCTGCTCATGGACTACCTGCGGGCGACGACGCCGTCCGGGGTGCCCGTCCAGGTGTGGGAGGCGGGGCAGTTCCTGCGCGGCGGCTCGCTCACCGACCAGGAGCGCGTCGACCAGATGGTCAAGACCGTCGCGGTGCTGCTCGGCCGGGGCGCCTCGATGGTGCTGTGGCTGCCACTCGTGCCCAACCCGGACGGCCGCAACGCCGACGAGCCGCGCTACGGCCTCCTCGAGCCCGACGGGTCGGTCCGCGGCACGGGCAAGGCGTTCGTCGCGATGGCGCGGGCGTCCGCGGGCGCGACGATCGAGGGGATCGCCACCAAGCGCGCCGACGGCGTCGCCTTCACCGCCGGCGGCCGCACCCACGCCTTCGTCTGGGCGACGTCCGGGTCCGTCACGCTGCCGGCCGACGCCGGCTCGGTGAGCACCCCGACCGCGACCGCGACGAGCGGCGGGGGTGGTGGCGCGGGCGGGTCGCTCGGGACGACCTCCCCGCAGCAGGTCACGACGACCCAGTCCGCCGGCGACCTCGTGAAGGCCCTGTCATGACGACGATCGACCCCTCCCGCCTCGTCTTCGTCGGGGGGCTGCACCGCAGCGGGACGACGCCCTTCTCGCGGGTCCTCGACGGCCACCCGGACATCTGCGGGCTGACCGGCACCGGCGTCAAGGAGGACGAGGGCCAGCACCTGCAGCCGGTCTACCCCAAGGCCAAGGTGTACGGCGGCTCGGGGCGCTTCGCCTACGCGCCGCAGGCGCACCTGACCGAGGAGTCGCCGCTGGTGTCGGCCGCCAACGCGGAGGCGATGCTCGCGGCCTGGCGCCCGTACTGGCGCGAGGACGCCCGGCTGCTCGTGGAGAAGTCGCCGCCCAACATCGTCATGGGCCGCTTCCTCCAGGCCCTCTACCCGGGGTCGGCGTTCGTCGTCGTCGTCCGGCACCCGGTCGCCGTCGCCCTGTCGAACAAGAAGTGGCGCCGCTTCACCTCCTCGGACCCCCGCAAGTTCCAGAGCCTGTCGGGGATGGTCGACCACTGGATGCGGGCGCACGAGACCCTCGCCGCCGACCTGCCGCACCTGGACCGGGTCCTCGTCGTCCACTACGAGCGCCTCGTCTCCGCCCCGCAGGAGGAGCTGGCCCGGGTCGCCGACTTCCTCGGCCTGTCGACGCCCATCGACCACTCCGCCCTCAGCGCCAGCCGCGGTGACCCCTACGCCGCCCGCTGGGCCGAGTACGCCGGCCCCGCCCTGCGCCCCGGCGCCGTCCAGCGCCGCCTCATCACCCGCCGCTTCGGCGACCGCATGCGCGCCTACGGCTACGACGTGGACGACCTCTCGGCCTTCACGCCCCCCTCCGGCCCCGCCTCCCTCCGCTCCTGAGGGCCCCGGACATTATCGGGTCGCCCGATAATGTCCGGCTCCGCCGGAGAACCGTTGTCCGGCGAGGCCTCACCAAGTCCGGCGAAGGCCCGCTCCCGTACGGCGCCCCGTGGTCGAGGCCGTGCCAGGGGCTCAGGCGGCGGGCAGCGGCGCGGCGAGCGCCATGGCCGCGCGGACCCGGGCGAGCAGGCGCACCGGGTGGTGCAGGTCGGCCCACACGATCCGGACGACGACGTACCCGAGGGCTCGCAGCTCGTCCTCGCGGCGCTTCTCGGCGACGAGGGCCTCGGCGCCGCCGTCGCGGTACTTGACCAGCCCGTCGAACTCGATGACGAGCTTGAGCCCCTTGACCAGCAGGTCGACGCGGCCGACGAGCCGTCCGTGCGGGTCGCGGATCTCCACCTGCGGTGTGGTCTCGATCCCGGCCGCCGTGAGCTCGAGCCTCAGCAACGTCTCCCCCGGGGACTCCGAGCGGCCGTCGAGCATCGCCATCATGGTGCGGACGCGTCCGTAGCGCGGCCAGCCGTGCACCCGCTCGGCGACAGCCTCGAGCTGCTCCGGGGTCACCACGCCCGAGTGCAGGGCCGCGTCGGCCGCGACGAGCCCCGGCCCCGTGCCGTGCTCCCGGGCGACTTGGACGACGGCGTCGGCGACGCCGACGGTCCGTCCCCAGTCGGTGGTGACCACGCCCTCGCCCCGTCTCGGCCGCAGGATGAGGCTCTGGGTCAGCACCTCGCGCGGGAGGTCGTCGACGAGGCGCGGCCGGGTGGGGAGCTTGTCGACGGTGGGCAGGCCGTGGGCCATCACGGCGGTGATGCCGGAGAGCGCCGCCTCGGGGTAGGTGAGCAGCGCCCCTCGGGCCATCGCCTCGTGCCGGCCCTCGGCGGTGTCGAGCTCCGGCGCCGGCAGGGCGTAGACCCCGCGACCCAGACGCACCAGCTGCTTGGCGGTGACGAGCGCCGACAGCGCCCAGCGGTCGACCCCCAGCTCGGCCGCCTGGCTCGTCGTGACGAGGCCGTGCTGGCCGAGGGCCCTGCGCTCGAGGAGGTCGTCGCTCATGGGTCCAGGGTGGCGACGCCGCGGCGCGTCGTACGGGCGCGTGGGCCGGCCTGTGGACGGTCGGGATCGCCGCAGGGGGTTGTGGACGACGGACGGTCCGCCTTCGCCGGAGAACCGTGAGCCTCACCGGACTTCGGTTCTCCGGCGGGGCCGGACATTATCGGGCGACCCGATAATGTCCGGGGCCCCCGGAGGGACGTCAGTAGCCGAGGTCCTTGAGGGTGCGGCGCGAGGTGACGAAGAAGAGCGCGCGGACCAGGGGGTCGAGCTCGGTGCGGTAGGTGCCGACGCGGGAGGCGTAGACGGCGCCGTCGGTGCCGGCGGACGCGGTGCGGGCGGCGTGCTGGCGGTGGTAGCGGTCGGGGACGTCGTGCTTCTTGCCGACGAAGTCGAGCACGCCGTCGTCCCAGTCCTCGCCGAGGAAGGCGAGCAGGTCGCGCAGGGTGCGCTCGGGGTCGCCGACGAGGTCGTCGTAGCGCAGCTCGTGGTAGCTGTCGGCCGGCATCGCCGCGCCGGCGGTGCGCGCCGCCTTGATGTAGCGCGGCCACTTCACCGACGACTTGACGCTGCTCCAGTAGCCGAACCGCTTGCGGTGGCTCACCGCCACGTCACGGCCGTCGCGGATGACGTGGACGAACTGCGCGTCGGGGAACACCTCGTGCAGGAACGGCATGTGCAGCGCGTAGCGGGGGCTCTTGTCGGCCCAGCGCGCCTTGCCCTTCGACGCGGCGTAGTCGTCCTGGATGCCGCCGAAGAACGCCCGCATCCGCGCCAGCCACTCCTCGCGGGGGAAGCCGAACTGCTGCAGCCGCTTCCAGTCGCTGCCGGTGACCCGCTCGAGGTCCTCGAGGAACCGGGTCTCGGGACCGCAGGCGATCCGCGGGTGCGAGTCGAGCATCAGCCGCAGCATGGTCGTGCCCGACCGCTGGCAGCCGACGACGAAGATGGGCCGGGGCGTGGCCTCGGTCATCCGGGGGTCCTCCTCGTGCTCCCGGGCGGGAGCGGGTGTGGGGAAAGGGGACGGCGCCGCCGGGTCACCCCGGCGGCGCCGCCTCGCGTCAGCGGTACGACGCCGCCGAGCTGCGGGTGAGCGCCTCGTCGTCGTCGCCGGCGCGCACCGGCGCGTCGGGCGCAGCGGCGGTGCCGGCGGTGCCGGTCGTCCCGACGCCACCGTCGTCGACGCCGTGCCGACGGGCGGAGCGCGAGCCGGGGACCGGCTCGCCCGCGGCCTGGGCCTCGCGCTCCTCGCGGGCCGCGCGGCGCAGCCGCGAGACGACCTCGACGAGGACGACGAGGATGATGCCGAGGAAGATGCCGGCGGCGAAGACCGGGACCACCGTGGTGACGAGCGTCGTCACCCGCGAGGCCGCGATCGCCGGGCCGACGTAGATGACCGCGTCACCCTGGGCGGCCGACTGGATCGACAGCGCCTGGCGGTACTGCGCCTGCGCCGTGGCGAGGTCCTGCTGGGTCGCGGCCGCGGTGGCGGCGAGGTTGTTGTACTCGGCGAGGATCGGCAGGTACTGCCCGAGGCTGTTCTGGGCGCTCGCGATCGGGGCGTCCATCGCGGCCGCACCGGCGGCGTTGCCCGACGCGCGGAGCTGGGCCTGCTGCTGCTGGAGCGTGGCGACCTGGCTGAGCGCCGTCTGGTAGGCCCGCGGCGGGTCGGCGATCTTGTACTTGGTGGCCAGCGCGGAGATGGCCGCGTTGGCGTCCTGGTTGGCCTGCAGGGCGCGGTCGCGGGTGGCGGTCGCCGCCGCCGCGCGCGAGCTGAACATCAGGTCGAGCGCCTTGCGCGCGGTCTGCCCGACGACCTCCTGGGCGCGCTGGCCCTTGGTGTCGGTGTAGGCCACCTGCACGTCCGAGCTCGTGCCCACCGCGGTGCTCGTCACGCCGTCGGTCTGGTCCGAGGCGGAGACCCCGGTGGCCTGGGCGACCTGCGCCTTGACCGACGGGTTGTCGGCGGCCGCCGAGAACGCCGCGACGAACGACTGCGCGGCCTGCGTGCCGCTGAAGGGGCTGCCCTCGTTGCCGACGAGCGCGCCGGAGTTGATGGTCGCCGTGGCCGAGTAGGTGGTCGGCTGCAGCAGGAGGAACGCGGTCGTCAGGCCGGCGGCGAGCACCGGGACGAGCACGAGGATCCACCAGCGGCGCTTGGCCACGCGCAGGTACTCGATGATCTCCATGTCGTGTCTTTCTTCGTCGGCACCACCCGCGGGACGCGGGTCGGTGGTCGGGTCAGGCGGCGCCGGTGCGGGCCTGGACGGCGGTGGTGGGTGCAGCCGCGGGACCGGGGTGGGGCCAGCGGAAGTCGACGCCCGGCAGGGCGTAGAGGGCCGCGTCGTGCGGCGCGTAGTACGCGCGCAACCGCTCGCGCACCGCCTCGGGCACGGGCGAGCGGTCGCGGCCGGCGTTGAGCGCGCGGTGGTCGCCGCCGTCGTGGGCCGGCAGCCCGAGGAAGTCGAAGACGCGGGCCAGCTGGGCCGCCGGGTCGGCGAACAGCGCCTCGCTCTGCACGACGAGCACCTGCTGCGGCCCCAGCCCCTGCAGGTACGGCGCCAGCTGCTCGGCGTAGTGCCCCCGCCGCAGGTACGCGTGGTAGCGCCAGTGCGGGGCGTCGTACGACGGGTCGGCGGCCAGCCGCTCGGCCTCGCCGGCCAGGCGCTCCGGCTCGAGCTCGAGGGCGCGCTCGAACGACTCGGTCTCGTGCCCCCGGGCGACCTCGTACGCGTGGTGGGACCAGGCGCGCTCGACGGGGTCGCGCAGGCAGGCGACGACCTTGACCTGCGGCAGCTCGGCGACGACGCGCTGGGCGGCCAGCGGGTGGAACATGTAGTACGGGCTCGACTCCCCCGTCAGGGCGTAGCCCTCCCCCGTCGTGGGGAACTGGGCGTCGTACCAGGCCCGGCCGCGGTGGTGGTGGATGTCGAAGTAGTGGGTGCCCTTGCCGACGCGGCAGGGACCCACGAGCGGGTGCTCCTCGATCCAGTCGGCCAGCGAGGTCGAGCCGCCGCGCTTGGTGCCGACGACGAGGTAGCCCGGGGTCATCCGGTGCCGACCGGAGACGCGGTCGGTGACGTGGGTCAGGCGCGCCCGCGCGACCGTCAGGGCGTTGCCCATCGGTCCTCGTGCGCTCACGTCGATCCCCTGTCATGGCCGTGGCGGCCGCCGGCGGTCGTGCCCCTCCCGCCGCGCGGGCCCCGTCCGAGGCTCAGCGCCGGCTGGGCACGTGCTCGGAGTCTACCGGCGGGCCCGCGGAGCAACCGACGGTTCGGGCATTTCCCAGCAAGCCCCCTGCCGGCGTGGCTACCATCCCAGCTGGGGGCAGGGCTCGGCTCGCGCCCATCCCTGCTCGTCACGACCCCGCGGAACGGACCATGCGCCTTCGTCACACCCTCGCCCTCGCGGCCTGCGCGGGCCTGCTGGCCGGTTGCGGCTCGACCTCCACCGGCACCCCGAGCGCGGGCGGGTCCTACCTCGCCGGCGTGGGCGGCACGTCGGGCGCGTCGAGCACGACGACCTCCGCCGCCCCGAGCACGACGAGCGCGGCCCCCACCACGACGGCCGGCCCCCTCGTCGGTCCGCAGCTGGCCGCGGCGCTCAACACGCTGGCCGAACGCACCAAGAGCCTGCCCTCGCTCGACCCGGCCCGCGCCGCGGTCAAGACGGGCAACGACGAGCTGTCGAAGGCCCGCGCCGCGCTGCAGACCCTGCGCGGGTCGGCGTACGGCACGGCGAAGAACTGCGGCGTCGTCGCCCAGCAGCGCGGCATCGTCTCGGCGCAGGCCGGCGCCGCGTCCGGTCAGGCGTCCGCCCTCGACCAGCAGGTCGCGACCCAGCGTGCGGGCGTCACCGCGCTCCAGGCCGCCGCGTCGGCGGTGTCCGCCGCCGTGACCGCTCAGAGGACCCCGATGACCCAGCTGCCGGACGTCGCCGCCGCCCTGAAGTCCGCGGCCGCCACCGCCGCGGACCGGACGGGCACGGCGAACGACTTCGCCGGCACCGCCGCCGGGCTGCGCTCGAACGCCGGCTCCGTCGCCGCGACCGCCAACGACGTCACCGCCAAGGCCTGCTGACCGGGCTCCCCACAGCCCCACCCACCGCCCGTACGACGTCGGCCGGCCCACCCCGCGGGGTGGGCCGGCCGACGTCGTCCGGGCTGGTGGTCGCGCCGGGCGCGCTCAGGAGCGCGGCGCCCCGACGAGCATCCGCTGGTGGTCGGTGATCGAGGCCCCCTGGGAACGCGACACGTACGACGCGCAGGCGGCGAACGCGACGACGGAGAAGAGGGTCACGACGTTGGACATGACGTTGGCCGCGAGGCTGCCGAGGACGAAGGTCACCGAGACGGCCATCGACCCGGCCCCGACCGCGTGCTCGAGGGTGCCGCGGGCCGCCCGGCCCATGGCCCTGCGGCCGACGCCGACGAGCGCGAGGAGCATGCTGAGGTAGGCCAGCAGCCCGAAGGCGCCGGTCTCGACGTACGCGCGGATGACGTCGTTGTGCGGCTGCTTCTCGACGTCGGTCTCGTACTGCGTGCCGTTGAGGCCGATCCCGGTGACCGGGTTGCGGTTGGCGAGCGGCAGGACCTCGGTCCAGTAGTTGAGCCGCCAGATCAGCGAGTTGCCGGTGGCCCCGCCCGCGCTGCTCGTCGTCGGGGTGTCGTCGCTGAGGGCGGCGAACCGCCCGGCCACCCCGGGCACGAGCAACGCCCCCGCCATGACGACCACCAGCCCGAGACCGACGGCCTTGCGGCGCTGGGTCCAGGCGAGCAGGACGATGCCGACGAGCGCTCCGATGATCGCCGTGCGGGTGACGGTGAGCAGCAGGAAGACGGTGCCGACGAGGAGGATCGCGCCGAGCGCGGCCTTCCACCACCGCTTGGCGTAGGGGTAGATCGCGACGCCGAAGACGACGAGGAAGGCCAGGTAGCGGGCGAAGGTGTTCGACTGGCTGAACGGCCCGGTGATCCGGGTGAAGCCGCCCTTGAGCTCGGACTCGGGGTGCCCGAGGAGGAAGCCGTACGCCGTGTAGAGCAGCGGTCCGCACATCCCCGCGTAGCAGGCCCCGATGACCTTGGTCATCATCGCCCGCGAGGTGATCAGCTGGTTGAGGACGACGAACATCATGAGGACGGTGCCGATGCGCAGGCACTCGAGGGCGCTCGCCTGGGCGTGCTGCGACCCGGCGACGCTGACGACGCAGGCGACGATGAAGGCGCCCATGGCCAGCTGGACGCGCGAACCGCCGATGAAACGGCCCGAGCGCACCCGGCCGGCGAGCCAGAGGATGGCGGCGACGAGGAAGAGGACGCCGACGATGCTCGACGGGTCCAGGCCGCGGTTGGCCGCGGTGTTGCCGACCGTGGTGCCGGTCGTGCTGCCGCTCAGCTTGAGCGCGTCGAGGATCGGGCGCACCGCGAGGATGATGAGGACGAAGACGGAGAACCGGGTCAGGGCGAGGATGCCCATGGCGATCGCCACGACGGCGACGACGGGCAGCACGGCCAGCCGCTTGTCACCGTCCACCCAGTTGTAGCCGCTGACGACGGCCGCCGACGCGACGACGACCGCCAGCAGGAGCTCGAGCAGGCGGGTGACCGCCCGCGACCCCCGGCTCGGCCCGGGAGCCGTCAGGGTCCCCTCGGTCGTGGCTCCGACTACCCCCACGGTGACGCTCCTGCTGCTGGTCCGACACGGGCCCGGCACGGGCGACGGGCCCACCCAGTGTGCACCACCGGGTGGGCCCGCCCGCGACGTTCAGCGGATCCTCGGGCGAACTCTCAGCAGCCCGCCGTCGAGGTGCTCGGCGAGGGGAGCTTCTTGGCCCCGTTCCACGTGTTCCCCTGGGCCACCCAGTAGGAGGCGAGGTTCTTGCCGACGTACGGCGTGGGGAAGACGTTGGCGGAGATGGTGCCGCCCTTCATGGCGCCGGCCTGGAAGCTGCGCACCTTCGTCGGCGTCGAGGCGATCCGGTTGCAGGTCACCTGCGCGTAGTAGGTGCTGCTGTTCGGCGAGGGGGCGGTGAAGCCGATGTCCTGCATCCGGAAGCTGAAGGCCGCCTGGCCGATGTTCTGCGCCAGGTTGTAGGTCCAGGTGTTGCCCCAGCCGGCCTGCTGGTCGTTGAAGGCCATGGCCACCGAGCTCACCGTGTTGCGGGTGACGGTGTTCCACGACCCGTCCTGGTCGGTGGTGATGGCGCGGCTGTCGCCGGGCATGTCGTGGACGGTGTTGCCGACGACGACGTTGTAGTCCGACTGGTTACCCATCCGGATGCCCTCGTGCATGTAGTGGCTCGCGGCGGAGTTCGCGACCTTGGAGACGTCGTTGTTGCGGATGGTCCAGCCGCTGCTGAAGTTGCTCAGCCACAGCGCGGGCCCGGTGCCGCAGGCGATGTTCGTGATCGTGTTGCCGCTGATGACCCCGAAGCGGGTCAGGCGCCCGAAGATGCCCTTGCCCGTGATCGTGTTGTCCAGCAGCTGGATGTCGTCCGCGCTCGAGACGCTCTGGTGCAGCACCTGCGAGAGGTACGGCGTCACCTGGGACAGCTGCGCGGGCGCCCGCGTCGACGACCCGGGGACGGCGCGCCGCGCCTGCCAGTTCTTCGTGCTGATCATCTTGCTCTGCCAGTTCTGCGTGGCGTCCGCGTTGGCGCCCGACAGCACGACGCCGCCGTTGATCGTCATCCCGGACAGCACCCAGTGGCTCGAGCCGTTCATGAACCGGATCGTGCGGTTGCCGTCGGGGCCGGTGGCGGCGCACGACGGCATCGGCAGGCTCGCGGTGAGGACGACCGCGCCCGTGCCGGCCGGCTTGACGACGACCGGGTTGGCGGCGGTGCCGCTGGAGCGGACGAGGAACGGGCCGCGGTAGGTGCCGCCGGCGAGCGCGATGAGGTCACCGGGCTTGGCCTGGTCGAGCGCGCTCTGCAGCTGGGCCGCCGTGGAGACCTTGACGGTGCGCAGCGCCTTCGCGGAGGGTCCGGCCGCCGCCGGGGCACCGGTGAGGGACCGGTCCGCGGGGGCGTTGCCCGCCGGGACGGTGCTCGCCCCGGCCCGCGACAGGCTGGTGATGCCGGCGACCGGGGTGCGGGCGGCGGCGCCGGCTCCGGCGACCGACGCGGCGGGGGCCGAGGCGGTCGCGGGGCTGGTGGTGGCGGCCTCGGTGGCCGCCGTCGCGCTTCCGCCGGCCACGCCGAGGGTGAGGCCGCCGACGAGGGCGGCCACCACCGTGGCGGGCAGGGCGAGGAGCAGGGGACGTCGGGGGGATCGGGTTGGGGTCACCCAAGGGGTCCTTTCGGCGCCTCGCGGCCGTCGGCCGCGAGGTGGGAGGGATGGGTCGTCCGTCCCGGGGGTCCCTGCCAAGACACGTCGGAACGGGCCCGTCCGACGCGGTCCACGGGAACGACCCGGTGCGGTGGACCGCCCGGCGCGTGGGGGTGTCCGGGTCGGGAGCGAGGCGCGTTCGGGGTCGCACCTCGGTCGGCTCGGGGCGCCGGGGGCTGGGCGGTGGCCACCCTAAGGACCGCCCGCGGAGGAGACAACTCGGTCTCGTGTGCCAGCGGACCGGGAAAGGTCACGTAACGGTATACATGCCACGGGGCTCCGAACCGGCCCCCGCCGGGCGTGTCGGACCCTCAGGCGGGGCGTCGACCGCGCGTCGTCCCACGTCGGAGCACGAGTCGGCGGGCGATCGCGGCGTCGTCCGGGTGGGTCCCGAGGGTCACCATCAGTGTGACGTAGATCACACCTACCACGGCGGCGCCGGCGACGACGACGACGAGCCAGGACGCCGTGAGCAGGTCCTGGACGAGCACCCCACCGCAGACGGCGACGAAGGCGGCCAGCAGGATCTTCCCCGTCATCGCCCCCACCGGGGAGATGCCCACGACCCGTCGGGCCTGGACGAGCTTGACGAGGTTGACGACGACGAGGGACACGCTCCACGCGACGGCCGCGCCGACGATGCCGAAGCGCGGGATGAGCGCGAGGTTGAGCCCCACGTTGAGCACGAGGACGAGCCCGTTGTCGAGCAGGCTCAGCCACACCCGGCCGCTCATGTTGAGCACGATGCCGCACGGCCCGGCGGCCGCCCCGACGAGCTGACCCACGGCGAGGATCACGGTGACGAGCACGCCCTCGCCGTAGCCGCGGCCGAAGATCTGCAGCAGGTCGCCGGGGAAGACGAGCAGGAGGACGAAGGCCGGCATCGACAGCAGCAGCGTCCAGCGCGTCGCGGCGCCGTACGCCTTGGCCGCCTCGTCGAGGTCCCCCACGTGGTAGAGGTGCGCCATGTGGGGCGAGAAGGTCGCCGTGATGGGCGGCAGGACGAAGACGGCGAGGGTGACCAGGCGGGAGGCGACGTTGTAGACACCGACCTCCTCCTCGCTGCGCATCGCGCCGAGGATGAGCGTGTCGGCCCAGATCAGCCCGGTCGCGGCGAGGGCCGACAGCCAGCTGACCATCGAGAACGACATCAGCTCGCCCAGCTCGTGCCGCGGACGGGCCCGCTCGACGCGGCGCATCCGGCGCGCGAGGGCGGCCAGGGCCAGGGCGCAGGTGACGAACGACGTGGCCGCGAGGGCGGTCATCGCGCCGAGGTAGCCGTGGCCGAGCGCGACGAGCACGACCGTGAGGACGAGCCGCGAGACCGGGTCGAAGACGCGGCCGATGAGCGTGAAGGCCTTCTGCGAGCGCCAGCCCTGCGTGGCGGCCAGCGCCGCCTCGGCCAGCGAGGACGGCACGAGGGACAGCGCGACGAGCCGGACGCCCGCGACGATGCTGTCGTCACCCATCAGCCCCGCCACGGCGGGGGCCAGCAGGGCGAGGGCGACCGCGATGACGACCGAGCCGCCCAGGGTGATGCCCAGCCCGAGCCGTACGGTGCCCCGTAGCCGCGCCGCGTCGCCGTCCGCGAGGTGCATGGCCACGAAGCGGGTCAGGCCGGCGCGGAAGCCGGCGAGGGCCAGCAGGCCGAGGAGCGAGACGAGGGCGAAGCAGACGGCGTAGCGGCCGACCTCGCGCTGCCCGGCCAGGTGGGCGAGCGCGACGACGATGAGCAGCTGGCAGGCCTGCGTCGTGATGGCGCCGACGAGGTTGAGGCCGCCGCCGCGGGCCATCCGCTCGCGCTCGCGCGTGCCGCCGTCGCGGCTCGCCCCGCCGCGGGCGGTGACGGTCACCGGGCCCCGGCCGGAGCGGCCCCTTCCGGGCGCCGGTCGCGGTCGCGACGGCGGGCCGTCGCGGGGAAGCCGTGGCGGCGCCGGACGACCATCCAGACGACCGGGGCCACGAGCAGGACGACGAGGAGGATGACCCCGGTCCACACGGTGCTCACGCCGAGCAGCTTGACGGCCGAGGCGAGCAGCACGAAGGCGAGGGCCCGGCGGATGATGCCGCCGGGGGCCCGCGAGGACAGCCGCGCGCCGATCCAGGCGCCGGGGACCGCCCCGATGAGCAGGGAGACGGTGAGGGCGAGCTTGAAGTCGCCGAAGAGGATGTGGGCGAGCGCGGCCGACGCGACGAGCGGGACGGCCTGGAGCAGGTCGGTGCCGACCAGCTGGCTCGCCTTGAGCGTCGGGTAGAGCGCCATGAGGGCGATGATGATGAGCGAGCCGGACCCGACCGACGTCATCCCCACGACGACGCCGCCGACGATGCCGACGACGATCGTCGGGAGCTTGCGGACGGTGACCTCGGGACGGCCCTGCGGCAGCGGGGCGGCGCGCCCGTCACGGACCCGGGCTCGCTCCACCAGCCGCTGGTAGGCGCGGACGACGAGCCCGGCGGCGGCGATGAGCAGGGCCACGCCGAGGGCCACCTGGATGGCCGACTGGATCGACTGCCCGTGCCCGATCCACCGCAGGATGAGCACGCCGGCGAAGGCCGACGGGATGGAACCGACGCACAGCCACTTGACCAGCTCGAGGTTGACCGTCCCGCGGCGCAGGTGCACGAAGGAGCCGACCGGCTTCATCACCGCGGCGGCGACGAGGTCGGAGGACACCGCGGTGAGCGGCGGGACGCCGAAGAGCAGGACGAGGACGGGCGTCATGAGCGCGCCTCCCCCCATGCCGGTGAGGCCGACGACGATGCCGATCGCGAGGGACGCGACGACGAGCAGCCAGTCGATGGTCATGGTGCCTCCGGGATCCAGCCGCCGGCGCGCAGCCGGGCGACGACGAGGGCGACCGCGTCCGCGGTCGGGGTGTCGGTGGTGTCGAGCGTGACGTCGGCGTCGGTGGGGACGTCGTACGGGTCCGAGATGCCGGTGAACTCGGGGACGAGGCCGGCGCGGGCCTTGGCGTACAGACCCTTGAGGTCGCGCCGCTCGCACTCCTCGAGGGGGGTGGCGACGTGGACGAGGACGAGGTCGCCGCCGGCGGCCTCGACCATGGCGCGCACGGCGCGCCGGTCGACGTCGTACGGCGCGAC
Source organism: Lapillicoccus jejuensis (assembly GCF_006715055.1). NCBI lineage: Bacteria > Bacillati > Actinomycetota > Actinomycetes > Micrococcales > Intrasporangiaceae > Lapillicoccus > Lapillicoccus jejuensis. The sequence continues at coordinate 2,405,459 of NZ_VFMN01000001.1, read as the reverse complement.
GGGGGCGCAGACGGCGAGCCCGCCGTGACGGGCGACCTCGGCGGCGACGTAGCCGATCCGGCGGATGTTCGTCGATCGCGAGGCGCGGTCGAACCCGAGCCCGGAGGAGAGCAGCCGCCGCACGACATCGCCGTCGAGGAGGCTGACCGTGCGGTCGGTGTGCTCGAGCAGCCAGTCCTGCAGCGCCCGCGCCACGGTGGACTTGCCGGAGCCGGAGAAGCCGGTGAGGAAGACGACGAGACCGCGCTGCGCCCGGGGGCGCCGCCAGCGGGTGAGGCCGGTCCGGTCCTCGTCGGCGAGCTGCGGCGTGGGCTCGCCGAGGTCGAGGGCCCGTACGACGTCCTGCCAGCCGTCCGCGGCCTCGTCGAGACCGGGGTCGTCGGTGAGGACGAGCCGGGCCCCGGCCCCGAGGCGGGCGGCCAGCCGGTCGACGAGGCGGGCGTCGTCGGCGGTACCCCGCCGGGCGAGGGGGGCGGTCGCGACGTCGACGGCGAGCCCGGCGTCGACGAGGCGCGCGGCCAGCCGGACGGCGGCCGCGCTCAGCACCGCGGTCGGGACGCCGGCGGTGTCGCTGGCGTCGTCGGGGACGACGAGCAGGACCCGACCGGCCTCGGCGGCCGCCACGACCCGCGCGGTGTCGGCGAGCAGGGCCGGCCGGGCGAGCACGACGAGGAGGGTGCCGGGCGCGAGGGGGCGGGTCGGGTCGAGGGCGAGGGCGCGGCCGGCGCCGCTCTCGCGGCGGCGCTCGCGATGGAGCGTGCCGCGCAGGAGGACCGGGGCGTCCGCGTCGCCGGCCGGCCGGGTGGGCTCGGCCTCGAGGTCGGTCAGGCGGCCCAGCGGCGTCGACTCCTCGTCGACGAGCACGAGGGCGCCACCCTCGAGCGCGGGCCCGACGAGCGGCGCGGGCACGAGCAGCCCGGTGCGGTCGGCGGCGGACGGGTCGCTCCGGTCCGGCGCGACGGGCCCGCCGAGGACGTGGCCCGGCTCCAGCACGCCGTCGAGGACGAGCTCGAGGTCGGCGAGCACGCGGTGCTCGCCGACGAGGGTCGGCGGCGCCGCGACGACGGTCACGGCGTGCCGTTCGCGCGGCCGAGGCGGCGCAGACCGCGGGGGCGCGCGAGCAGCTCGAGGTAGAGCTGCTCGAGCTGCTCGGTGGCCCGGTCCCACGAGTAGTGCTGGAGGATGGCCTCGCGCTCCGGCACGTCCCACGCGTCGCCGTCCACGGGCGCCTCGATCCCGGCGCGCAGCGCGTCGAGGTCGCCGGCCGGGAACAGCCGGTGCGCGGGCGTGCCGCGCCCGAGCACCTCGCGGTGCGGGGCGATGTCGCTGGCCAGGACGTGGCAGCCGTGGGCGACCGACTCGAGCAGCGTGAGCGGCAGGCCCTCGAGGTCGGACGGCTGCACGAGCAGGCGGGCGTGTTGGAACAGGGCGGCGAGGTCGCGCCCGCCGACGAAACCGGTGAAGACGATGCGCTCGTCGTCGGCGGCCAGCTCGCGCAGCTGCGCGGTGAAGCCGTCGGTGAAGGAGGACACGCCGACGACGGCCAGCTGGCCGTCGTACGCGCTCTCCCGGAAGGCGCGCACGAGCAGGTCCGGACGCTTCTCGGGGACCAGCCGCCCGACGAACATGAGGTAGCGGCCCGGCTCGAGACCGAAGCGGCGGGGCACCTCGGGGGCGTCGACCCGCTCGGGCGTCGGGACCCCGTTGGTGATGTACGCCGCCTCGCGGTGGAAGGTGCGGGCGTAGTGCGCCTGGAGCTCGCGCGAGACGACGACGGTGGCGTCGGGGACGTGCCCGCTCATCCAGTGCGCCGTCCCGAGGACGGCCTGGGCCGCCTTGCCCCACTTGTCGCGGGCGTTGTCCAGGCCGTGCACGGTGAGGACGACCCGGGAGCCGCTGAGGAAGCGCGGCAGCGGCGCGACGAGGCCGGGGCCGAGCGCGTGGAAGTGGACGATGTCGGCCTTCGCGGCCATCGCCTTGAGGGTCGAGGAACCGCTGTGCACGATGGCGTCGAGGTGCTTCGTGCCGATGGTCGGCGCGGCGACCACCCGCATGCCGCGGTAGCGGCCGTCGGCCGGGATGTCGCCGTACGTGTCGCGGCTGTAGACGACGACGTCGTGGCCGCGCTCGGCGAGCCGGGCGCCGACCTGCTCGACGTGGTGCTCGATCCCGCCGATCGTGGCCGGCAGGCCCTTCTGACCGACCATCGCGATCGTCAGGCCGCGACGGCGGACGGCGAGGGGGGCCGGGGCGGTGGGGGCGCTCGGGGCGGCCTGGGCGCCCGGGGCCGGCGGCGTGGCCGCCGGCCCGGGCGCGGCGCCGGCCGGAGCGGCCGGCTGGACGGTCACCGCCCGCTGTCCGCGATCATCCCCGCGCCGACGGTCCGGTTCGTGGCCTCGTCGATGAGGATGAAGCCGCCGGTGGTGCGGTTGCGCGAGTAGGCGTCGGCCATGAGCGGCACCGTCGAGCGCAGCCGCACGCGGCCGATCTCGTTGAGCGCCAGCGTGCCGGCCTCCTCGTCGCGGTGGAGCGAGTTGATGTCGAGGCGGTACTGCAGGTCCTTGACGATGCAGCGCGCCGTCCGGGTGGTGTGCTTGATGACGTACTTGCGCCCGGTCTGGAGCTGGGCGCTCTCGTCCATCCAGCAGATCATCGCGTCGACGTCCTGGGTCGGCGTCGGCTGGTTGTGCGGCCGGCAGATCATGTCGCCGCGCGAGATGTCGATCTCGTCCTCGAGGCGGACGGTCACCGACATGGGCGGGTAGGCCTCGTCGACCTCGCCGTCCGCGGTCTCGACCGAGGCGATCCGGCTCGTGAAGCCGGAGGGCAGGACGAGGACCTCGTCGCCCTTCTTCAGCACGCCGCCGGCGACCTGGCCCGCGTACCCGCGGTAGTCGTGCCAGTCGTCGCTCATCGGGCGGATGACGTACTGCACCGGGAAGCGGACGTCGACAAGGTTCCGGTCGCTCGCGACGTGGACGTTCTCCAGGTGGTGCAGGAGGCTGCTGCCGTCGTACCAGGGCATGTTGTCCGAGCGCGAGACGACGTTGTCGCCCTTGAGCGCGGACACCGGGATGATCGTCAGGTCCGGGATGCGCAGCTTGGCCGCGAACTGGGTGAACTCGTGCGCGATGGCGTCGAACGTCTCCTGGGAGTAGTCGACGAGGTCCATCTTGTTGACGCACAGCACGAGGTGCGGCACCTGGAGCAGCGAGGCGAGGAACGCGTGCCGGCGGCTCTGCTCGACCAGGCCCTTGCGGGCGTCGACGAGGACGAGCGCGAGGTCCGCGGTCGAGGCGCCGGTCACCATGTTGCGGGTGTACTGGATGTGCCCGGGGGTGTCGGCGATGATGAACTTGCGCTTGGGCGTCGCGAAGTAGCGGTAGGCCACGTCGATGGTGATGCCCTGCTCGCGCTCGGCGCGCAGGCCGTCGGTGAGCAGCGCGAGGTTCGTGTAGTCCTCGCCGCGGTCACGGCTGACCCGCTCGACCGCGTCGAGCTGGTCCTCGAAGACCGTCTTGGTGTCGAACAGGAGCCGACCGATGAGGGTGCTCTTGCCGTCGTCGACCGACCCGGCGGTCGCGAAACGCAGGATGTCCATGGCTTAGAAGTAGCCCTCTCGCTTGCGGTCCTCCATCGAGGCCTCGCTGAACTTGTCGTCCCCCCGGGTCGCCCCCCGCTCGGTGATGCGGGTGGTCGACACCTCCTCGATGACCTTCTCCACGGTGTCGGCGTCCGACTCGACCGCGGCGGTGAGGCTTGCGTCACCGACGGTGCGGTAGCGCACGCGCCGTACGGAGACCTCCTCGCCCGCCTTGGGGCGGCAGACGTCGTGGACGGCGTAGACCATGTTGTCGCGCACGAAGGTCTCGCGGTCGTGGGCGTAGTAGATGGAGGGGATCTCGATGCCCTCCTCCGAGATGTACTGCCAGATGTCGAGCTCGGTCCAGTTCGACAGCGGGAAGACCCGCATGCTGTCGCCGACGTGGACCCGGCCGTTGTAGAGGTTCCACAGCTCGGGACGCTGGTTCTTGGGGTCCCACTGCCCGAACTCGTCGCGGTAGGAGAAGATCCGCTCCTTGGCGCGGGCCTTGTCCTCGTCGCGGCGGGCGCCGCCGAAGATGGCGTTGAAGCGGTGCTTGTCGATCGCGTCGAGCAGCACCGGGGTCTGGATCCGGTTCCGGGTGCCGTCCGGCGGCTCGCTCACGGAGCCGTTGTCGATGGCCTCCTGCACGCTGGCCACGATGAGCTGGACCCCGAGCTCCTTCGCGCGCTTGTCGCGGAAGGCGAGGACCTCCTCGAAGTTGTGGCCCGTGTCGACGTGCATGACCGCGAACGGGATCCGGGCCGGGTGGAAGGCCTTCTGGGCGATCCGCAGCATGACGATCGAGTCCTTGCCGCCGGAGAAGAGCAGCACGGGGCGCTCGAACTCGGCGACGACCTCGCGCATGATGTGGATCGACTCGGCCTCGAGGACCCGGAGCTGGGACAGCTGGTAGTTGGGGGTGTCGGTCACGTGGGGGCCCCTTGTCAGGCGGTGGCGTGCGTGTCGGCGATGGCGTCGAGGAGGAAGTCGGCAAGCTCCGGGCGGCAGATGAGGAGATCGGGGAGCAAAGGGTCCTCGCGGTTGTAGGTGAGCGGGCTGCCGTCGATGCGGCTGGTGTGCAGTCCGGCGGCCCGGGCCACGACGACCGGGGCCGCGCTGTCCCACTCGTACTGCCCCCCGGCGTGCACGTAGGCGTCTGCGGCGCCGTCCAGGATACTCATGGCCTTCACCCCGGCGGAGCCCATCGGGACGAGCTCGGCCCCGAGGCGCTCGGCGAGCGCCGTGACGAAGGCCGGCGGGCGCGAGCGGCTGACCGCCAGGCGAACGGGGGCGCCGGGGCCACCCGGGCGCTCCGGAAGGGCCGGGGGTGCGTCGGTCGCGAGCGTGGCGCCCATGGCGGGCCGCGCGACGGCGCCGGCGACCAGGTCGCCGTCCTGCCACAGGGCGACGTGCACGGCCCAGTCCTCGCGGGGGCGCTCGCTGAACTCGCGGGTGCCGTCGAGCGGGTCGATGATCCAGACCCGGGTCGCGCTCGCGCGGTCGCCGACGTCCTTGGCCTCCTCGCTGAGCACGGCGTCGTCGGGGCGGACGTCGGCGAGGGCGGCCGCGAGGTGTTCCTGCGAGGCGCGGTCCCCCGCGTCCTTGAGCTCGGCGCCCTCGAGGTCGGTGCGCGCGGCGCGCAGGCCGAGGAGCACCTCCCCCGCGGAGTCGGCGAGGCGGCGGGCGACCGCGTGGTCGTCGCCCGCGGTCGTCGTCGTGGAGGTCATGTGTCAGTAGGCCCCGGTGTGTCGGATGACGGCCTTGACCGTCCGGACGAGGATCTGCAGGTCCAGCACGAGCGACCAGTTGTCGACGTACCAGAGGTCGAGGCGCAGGCTCTGCTCCCAGCTGAGGTCGCTGCGGCCGGAGATCTGCCACAGGCCGGTCATGCCGGGGCGCACGCGCAGCCGCTGCACGGCGTCGGGCTCGTAGGCGTCGACCTCGCGCGGCAGCGGCGGGCGCGGCCCGACGAGCGACATCTGGCCGGCCAGCACGTTGAACAGCTGGGGCAGCTCGTCGAGGGAGTACTTGCGCAGGATCTTGCCGACGGAGGTGATCCGCGGGTCGTCGCGCTGCTTGAACAGGACGGCGTTGACGTCGTGCCCGCCGGCCATCGACGAGACGAGCGCGTCGGCGTTGACGACCATCGTGCGGAACTTGACCATCCGGAACCGCTCGCCGCGGGTGCCGACGCGCTCCTGGAGGTAGAAGACCGGGCCGGCGCTCGTCAGCTTGACCAGCAGCGCGATGACGGCCATCACCGGCAGGGCGACGACGAGGATGCCGGCGGTCATGAGGGCGTCGGCGACGCGCTTGGCGACGACGCGGGCGCCGGAGTCGAGCGGGCGCTCGACGTGCAGGAGGGAGACGCCGGCCGCGGGCCGCAGCGACAGCCGAGGACCGGCGACCTCGACGATGCCGGGGGCGACGACGAGGTCGACCTGGCGCTCGGCGAGGGCCCAGCCCAGACGGCGCAGCGGGGCGCCGACGAGGTCCGGGTGGCTGGAGACGGCGACGACCTCGGCGCCGTAGGCGTCGACGGCGGCGAGGGCGGACTCCGGCGGCCCGAAGACGGGCACGCCCTCGATCTCGGTCATCTCGCGGTGGGCGGGGTCGTCCAGCCCGGAGACGCAGGCGGCGACGATGCGCATGCCCGCCTCCGGGGCGGAGACGATCTCGCGGATGAGGGCCTCGACCGAGTCGGCGCGGCCGACGACGACGGTGTCGTGCAGGCAGGCCCCGCGCTCGCGGCGGGCCAGCAGGTCCCGGCGCAGCGCCCAGTGGACGACGATGCTGGCCAGCACGGTGGCGGGCACGAGCGGGACCAGGACGGCCCGCGGCACCCGCACGTCGGTGACGAAGAAGAGCAGGCCGACGGTCGAGGCGACGAGGAGCCCGGCCTGCCCGACGGCGCGGTACTCCGCGGTGCCGGCGCCGATGTGCGCCTCGCTGTAGGTCTGGACGAGCCCCAGGGCGAGCACCCAGACCAGCGGCGTCACGCCCAGGACGAGGATGCGGCCCAGGCTGCCCTGGGACGGCGTCGCGAGCGCCACGACGGCGGCGACGACGGCCGCGGAGACGAGGTCGGCCGCCAGCACGCGGGTGCGGTAGCCGGAGACCCACTTGCGCGGTCGGCGACGCTCCCCCCACGGTCGCGCGCGCCCCGGGCTCGCCTCGCGGGTGACGGTCAGCTCGTCATCCACGGGCACGCCCTGGTGATAGGTGCCCACGTACTCGGTCACTTCTGTTGCCCCTTCCACAGCCCCCACCGACCGGTCGCGCTCCGCAGGAGCGCGGCGACGGGTCGACCCGTGCACGGCGCCGGCGACCGGGACCCTGGTCGTTCCCCACGACCATGGCGGGTGCCCCGGAGGCGACGCGCCGTCGGCGTCGACATCGGCCATTCTGGGGGGAGGCGACCGGTCGGCGCCGCATTTTGGGCAGGATTGCTGCCCGGAGATCTCCCAGCAGGACCCCGGACGTCACGCAGGTGGACCCGTCCATCAGCAAACTGTCACAAACGCGGCACCGGACGGCAAACCCGACCTACCGGCACGACGTCGGGGCGTGCTCACCGGGCCGTCGGCCGGTCGGCCCCGTGGAAGCGCTGCTGGGTGTCGAGCAGCCCGACGGCGACGAGCGACTCCACCGCGTCGGCCGCCGTGTCGAGGGTGAAGGGCAGCTCGGCCCGCTCGACCGAGCCGAAGTCGCGCAGGACGAAGTCGGCCGGGTCCATCCGCCCGGGCGGCCGGCCGATGCCGACCCGCACGCGCAGGTAGTCCTTGGTCCCCACCGAGGCGGTGATCGAGCGCAGCCCGTTGTGCCCGCCCTCCCCCCCACCGAGCTTGACCCGCACGTCCCCCGAGGGGATGTCCAGCTCGTCGTGGACGACGACGAGCCGCTCGACGGGGACGGAGAAGAACCCGAGCAGCGCCTTGACCGGTCCGCCGGACTCGTTCATGTACGTCGACGGCACGGCCAGGACCGCGCGGGGGCCGGGCGCCCCGCCCGGGGCGGTGCCGAGGCGCACCTCGCAGACGGTGGCGCGCGCCTTGTGGGTCCTGAACGTCGGGGTCGCCGTACGGCGTCCGCGGCCGGCGGCCGCACCCGGGTCGTGGCGGGCGGCGAGCTCGTGCACGGCCATCGCCCCCACGTTGTGGCGGTTGCCGGCGTACGTCGCCCCCGGGTTGCCGAGGCCGACGACGAGCCAGGTGTCCGTGGTCACGGGCGACCAGTATGCCGTCGGAAGGACGGCTTCGCCCCCACGGGCGTCGAGGGGTGAGGGGTCAGGCGGTCAGGTCGTGGGCGCGGGACAGCCGTCCGCGCTCGCGCAGGAAGCGCCGGAACACGACCGGGTCCTGGTCCTCGACGTAGCGGGTCGAGGGGCTGGGTCCCACGAGGGCCGGGAGCAGGTCGGGCAGCGGCTGCGTGCGGACGTAGCCGCTGACCCGGTCGAACGCGGCGACGTACGCCGACGCCTGGGGACGCCAGTCGAGGTCCGCGACCACCCGGTGCCGGGCCAGTTCCCCCATGCGCACCCGGCGGTCGGGGTCGTCGATGAGCTCCTCCACCGCGTCGGCGAAGGCCACCACGTCCCCGTCGGGCACGTAGAGCGCCGAGGGGCCGGCGCTGACCCGCGTCTCGGTCAGGTCGAAGCTGACGGCGGGTAGTCCGTAGGCCATGTACTCCATGGCCTTGTTCATCGTCGAGGCGTCGTTGAGGGGGGTCCGTCGGTCGGGCGAGAGCCCGATGTCGGCCGAGCTGAGGTACTCCGCGATCTCGGCCGGGCCCACCCGGCCGGTGAACAGCACGTGGCCGTCCAGACCGCGGACGTGGCACTCCGCCTTGAGGTCGGCCAGGCAGTCGCCGAAGCCGAGCAGGGCGAGGCGCACGTCGTCGCGACCGCGACGGTGCACGAGGTCGTCCATCACCTCGAGGAGCACGTCGACGTTGTCCTGGGGTCCCATCACGCCGAGGTAGGTCAGCAGGGTGCTGCCGCCGCGCCAGCCGCTCCCCCGCGGCCGGATCGGCCGCATCCGCCGCGTGTCCGGGCCGCTGCGCACCACGGTGACGTCCTCGGGCGCCTTGCCGCCCCGCCGCTGCGCGATGGCGCGGTAGGACTCGTTGGTGGACAGCACGTGGTCCGCCTGGCGGTAGGTCATCCGCTCGAGCCAGAGCAGTCCCTCGTACTGGGTCCGCTGCGCGAGGCCCTCGGGCTCGCCGAACCGCGAGAGGAACAGCTCCGGGTTGAGGTCGTGCTGGTCGAAGACGAAGCGGACACCCCGCATCCGCCAGAGACGGGCGAGGGCCCAGTAGGTGTCCGGTGGGTTGCAGGCCTGCATGACCTGGAACGGCTCCCGTCCCCAGACGACGAGCGAGAGCAGCGCCGTGCGCACCCAGGAGTAGACGAACTCCCAGACGAAGCCCAGCAGGCCCTTGGCCTCCCGGGCCGGGCGGTACTTGTAGAGCCGCACGCCGGCGATCTCCTGGCGGGCCGGGTCCCCCGGGCCCTTCGGGCAGATGACGCTGACCTGGTACCCGGCGGCGGTGAGCGCCTGGCACTCGAGCCACACCCGACGGTCGAGCGGGACCGGCAGGTTCTGCACGATCACGAGGACGTGCGCGATCGACGTCTTCCCAGTACGCAAGATCAACCCCTTTACCCCCCGGCGGCCCCACGCCGTCCCCGTCACTATGACCTGAGGACGTCGGGCGGACAGCGGTTTTCGGGATCCTCTCCCTTTTGGGTGGGTACGACCCGGGTTCCCCCAGGAATCCCGGAAAGCGCCACGCAGCCGCCCACCGCCCTCCTATGCTCGCGGCGTCACTTGGGGAGGTAGACGGATGAGCACGATCACTACGGTCATGCGACGGGCCACGAACTACGACGACCCGGGCAGCCTCGGGTCGCGGCTGCGCGCCCGCCGCAGCGAGCTGCTGGTGCGCGAGCTCGCAGCGATCCACGCCGAGAAGGGCCACGTCGACGTCATCGACATCGGTGGCACCCGGTCCTACTGGAACGCGATCCAGGGCGACGTGCTGACGCGGTACGACGTCACCGTCACGGTGGTCAACCTCCCGGGCGAGCCGCACCCCGAGGACGACGACCGCTTCCGCTTCCGTGAGGGCAACGGGTGCGACCTGCAGGACGTCGCCGACCTCCAGTTCGACCTGGCCCACGCCAACTCCGTGCTCGAGCACGTCGGTCGGTGGCCCGAGATGCGGGCGTTCGCCGCGGAGGTGCGCCGGGTCGCCCGCGGGTACGTCGTGCAGACGCCGTACTTCTGGTTCCCCGTGGAGCCGCACTTCATGGCGCCGGTGTTCCACTGGCTGCCGGAGAGCTCGCGCGCCCGCCTGCTGCAGCGCCTCCCGCTCGGCCACAGCGGTCGCGCGGAGTCGCTCGACGTCGCGCTCTCGCGGGTCCAGTCGGCCACCTTGGTCGACGCGACGATGTTCCGGGCGCTGTTCCCGGACGCGCAGGTGCAGTTCGAGCGCCTCGCCGGCCTGCCCAAGTCGCTCATCGGCATCCGCTCGGCCACGGGCCCGTCCGCGCCCCGGCCGTGACCATCAGCGTCGTCGTCCCCGCCTACAACGAGGGGGCGGTGCTGGGCCGCCTCCTCGACGCCCTCGCCGGACCGGACGGCGGCGCCGGTCTGCAGGTCGTGGTGGTCTGCAACGGATGCAGCGACGACACCGAGGAGGTGGCCCGACGCCACCCGATCGCGGCCGTGGTCGTCAGCACGCCGGTCGGCTCCAAGCACGGAGCGCTGGTGCTGGGCGACCAACGAGCACAGGGCTTCCCGCGGTTCTACGTCGACGCCGACGTCGTCGTCACCGGTGACGGCGTACGGCGTCTCGCCGAGCAGCTGCACGGGGGTCGGCACGCCGTCGCCCCGGGGCGCGACCTGCGCACCGAACGCTCCGCGTGGGTGGTGCGGGCCTACTACGCCGTCTGGCAGCACCTGCCGTCGGTGCGCGACGGTCTCGTCGGACGAGGCGTCCTCGGCGTCGACGAGGAGGGGTTCGCGCGGATCACCCCGCGCCCCGACGTCCTGGGCGACGACCTGGTCGTCGACCTCGCGTTCGCCCCGCAGGAGAAGGTGGTCGACGACTCGGTGCGGGCCCGGATCGAGGCGCCCAGGACGGTGGGCGACCTCGTGCGCCGTCGCGTGCGGGCCCAGCAGGGCAACCGCCAGGTCGACCGCGGCCCGACCGGCGCGTCGCCGCGCACTGGAACCGGCCTGAGCGACGTGACCCGCACGGTCCGGCGCCGGGCCGCCTCACCGGCGCAGGCCGCGGTCTTCCTCGCGGTGACGCTCGTGGGGCGCACCCTGGCCGCGCGCCGCAGCATGGCGGCCGGCTGGTTGCGCGACGAGAGCAGCCGGGCGGCCTGAGAACCCCGGCTCACCGCTCCGCAGCCGCAGGACGCGAGTCCCCTTGCGGCACAGGGCCTCCGCACAGAGCTCGCACAGCGGCCGCGGATCTCCGGCTCCCCGCGATGGCCCGGAGCCCCTGCCCGACGAGCAGGCCGGCGCGGAAGCAGGCCGTGGCCAGGCGTCCGTGGTCGCGTCCGTAGAGGAGGACCTTGTTGCGCAGCAGCAGACCCCACAGCTGCGGCGACGTGCCGGAGGCCCCACCCTCGTGCGCACAGCGTGCGTCCGGCACGAACCGCACGGCGATGCCTGCTCGGCGGGCGCGCAGCATCAGCTCGGTCTCCTCGCTGTAGAGGAAGAACGACTCGTCCCACGGCCCCAGCACCCGACGGGCGTCGGCGCCGACGAGGACGACGGCACCCGTGGCCCAGTCGATGTCGTGCGCCCGCTCGTACACCGCCGGGTCGCAGACCGTCTCGCCCCACCCCATCCGTCCTGCGCACCCGCCGCCCAGCAGCGCCTCCGACCACGCGGTCGCCGGTCCCGGCCAACGGCGGAGGCTGGGGGAGACCGCGCCCCCCGGCGCCGTGATGACGGGCACCGCCAGACCCGCCCCGTCGTGCAGCGCCCCGACCATGGCGTCGACCGACCCCGGCGCCAGGACCGCGTCGGGGTTGAGCACGAGGACCGCGTCCACGTCCTCGGGCACGGCCTGCGCGCAGGCGAGGTTGATGGCGGCCGCGTAACCGAGGTTGCCCCCGGCAGGGAGGACGACGACACCCGGACGGGCGTCGACCGCGACCTTCGTCGTCGCGTCGGTCGACGCGTTGTCGACGACGACGACGGGGTCCAGACGCGTCGTCCGAGCCGCTTCCCCCAGGGCTGCCAGGCACGCCGCGACGACCGCCTCGCTCTGGTAGGTCACGACGACGACGCCGACGACCGGCGGGCCCGTCGGCGTCACGGGCGGAACCACGCCGAGCGGACCAGCCGGGCCTCCTCCTCGAGACCGCTGACCGACGTCGCGGACAGCCCTCTCCCGACGAGTCCGTCGAGGACACCCTCCACCATCCGCACCCGGTCGAAGCTCGTCGTGGGGCTGCCGCGCAGCGGGTCCGGCTCGAGACGCTCGTGCAGCAGGAGGATCCCCCCCGGGGAGACGGCGGAAACCGCATCCCGAGATACCTCTTCCCCGGATCTGTCCACCCAGTCCTGCGCGTCAGCGCTCCACACGCACACCTGCAGCCCCGCCACGCGCGCCGCGACGTAGCTGCGCACCGACTGCGAGCCGTACGGCGGTCGGAAGCGGCGCACCGGACTCCCGGTCACCTGCTCGAGCCGGTCACGGGCGGTGTCCAGGTAGGACCGCGCCTCCGGGTACGACATGGTGCTGACCCGCCGGTGGTCGTCGCCGTGCAGGGCCACCTCGTGACCGTCGTCGAGCATCCGGCGCACCAGGTCGGGCCGGCGCTGCGCCCGCAGGGCCAGGACGAAGAAGCTGGCCCGGACCCCGCGGGCCGCGAGCAGCTCGAGGAGGGCCGGCGTGACGGCGTCGTCCGGTCCGTCGTCGAGGGTGAGGGCGACGCGGTCCTCGCAGCGCGAGGAGCGGACAGACCCGACGACCGGCGCGAGGGGAGCGTCGACGACCGCGCGCACCGTGCGCCGACCCGTCGGACCCAGCCGGGCGTGCACCGACCAGGCGAGCGTGCGCGGGGCCCCGGTCGCCGTGCCTGAACCCGACGCCCGTCGTGCCGCCACCACGCCAGGAGGATAGGCCGAGGGCGCTTCGTCCCGTCGCCCTTTCGGCCGAACGGACGAGGGACGACACAACCGGCCCACCGTATGGTGGAGTCCGAATTGCCTGAGTTGTCGGCCTCCCCCTCCGGCGCTCATCTTGCACCACCCCCACCTCTCGGTTAGGTTCGCTGCGCTCGCGGAAGCGGCGGGAGCGCGCCTGGCAGGGACGTGAACCTTCCCCAACCCCACCCCCACCGCCGCCCCAGCGAGTCCTGCACCCGCCTCCCTCCGCCCACCCCACGGGCGGGGAGCCGTCCACCCCACGGACGGACCTCGACGGGGCGTCGACCCAACCCCGGCCCGCCTGGGCCCTGGAGCTCCCGTGAACCCCATCACCCTGAGAATCCGTCCTTCCCGCGCCGTCCTGGCGCTGTCCCTCGTCGCCGTGTCCGGCTCCCTCGCCGGGCTCTTCCCCGCGACGTCGGCGTCCGCCCTGACCCGCACGTCCTTCTCGGACGGCGGCGGCGCCACCTCCAGCACCCCGCAGGACGACGGCGACCCGGCTTCGGTCGAGGTCGGCGTCCGGTTCAGCACCAGCACCTCCGGCACGGTGACCGGTGTGCGCTTCTACAAGACCGTCGGCAACACCGGCACGCACGTCGCGAACCTGTGGAGCAGCACCGGGGCCCTCCTCGCCTCGGGCACGGTCACCACCGAGACGGCGTCGGGCTGGCAGAGCCTCAGCTTCGCCAAGCCGGTCAACGTCACCGCCGGGACGACGTACGTCGCCTCGTACTTCGCGCCCAAGGGGCACTACGCGACCAGCCAGTACGCCTTCAGCGCCGGCCGGACCCTCGGCGCGGCGCCGGTCACCGAGACGACGGGTGTCTTCCGCTACGCCGGCAGCAGCGCCTTCCCGAGCAGCTCGTGGCGGGACAGCACCTACTACGTGGACCCCGTGTTCGTCGCGGCCCCGTCCACTCCGACCCCGACGCCGACCCCGACGCCGACCCCGACGCCGCCGAGCACGACGTTCCCGACGCCGACCTCGGCGGGCTGGCAGCACACCGGCGTGACCCTCCAGCCCTACACGGGTCCGTCGACCATCACGACGCCCGGCACCGTCATCGACGGCAAGGACGTGCGCACCTGTCTCCAGATCGACGCGAGCAACGTGACGATCCGCAACTCGCGGATCCAGTGCGCGAGCGGCTCGTCGACCGGGGGCGGCACGATGATCGTCCAGCAGGGCTCCGCCTACAACGGCAGCGCGACCGGTCTGACGCTCACGGACGTCGAGATCACCCGTCCCGCCGGAAACAACGGTGGCGCCGACTACGGCGTGCTGCTCTACGGCCGGGGCGTGACGATGACCCGCGTCTACATCCACAACGTCACGAGCGGCGTCCACTTCTCGGGCTCCGGCGCGACCATCACCGACTCCTACATCGGGCAGCTGGTCAACATCTCCGGCCAGGACCACAACGACGCCGTCATCGCCAACGGTGGGGCGACCAACGTGGTGCTGAGGCACAACACGCTGGAGGTGCCGATCAACCAGACCACGCCGATCGCCATGTACCCCGAGGGCACGCCGAACTCGTACTGGACGATCAACAACAACCTGCTCAACGGTGGCGGCTACTGCATCTACCCGTCCTACACCAAGGGCTCGGAGCAGCCGAACCACCACATCACGGTGACCAACAACGTGTTCGGCAAGAAGTTCTTCACCGGCTGCGGCGCGGGAGGCCCGGTCAACACCGGCCCGAACGGCGCCCGGTTCAGCGACGGGGCCGCGAACGTGTGGTCCAACAACGTCTGGCAGGGCACCACCACCGCCGTGACGGCGAACTGAGCGAAGCGGGATCCGGTCCTCCCGGCCCCCTGCCTCCGTTAACCTGCCCGACGCCGAGCGTCGTGCCGGCGGAGGGAGGGGGTCGGTGACCGATCTCGGCTTCGCCTGCCACTGGGGCCCTGACCGGGACGCGGCCTGGTCGGGGACCCCTGTGCGTCTGCTGGGGGCGCTCCAGCCCCTGCTCGACGTGCAGGACCTCGACGTGACCCTCCCGCCGGCCGTGCGTCAGGTGCTCAGGGTGGCCTCGGCGAGGCGCACCCCGACGGGGTGGAGGAGCCACTGGCGCCACTCGCCCATCGGCGTGGCCGCGGTCGAGCGGAGGACCCGGGCCCTCGCTGCGAGGCGCGCGGCCGGTGCGCCCGTGCTCCAGGTGGGCGACCTGGCCCAGCTGGACCAGCCGTACTACCTCCTGCAGGACCTCTCCTACGAGCTGCTCCTGCAGGAGATGGAGGCCCACCCCACGGTGCCCCACTTCCGCACCCTCGACCGGCGCGACCTCGAGCGCCTGCACCGCCGTCAGCAGCACCTCTACCGACGGGCCACCGGGGTCCTCGCGATGAGCCGCTGGCTGGCCGACTCCGTCGTGCGGTCCGGGGCGGACCCGGCCCGGGTCCACGTCGTGAACCCGGGCGTCAACGTCCCCCTCGCCGACACCCCCGTCGCGGCACGCCGTCCGGGGGGCCGGGCCAGGCTGCTGTTCGTCGGGCGGGACTTCGACACCAAGGCCGGCGACACCGTCGTGCGGGCGTACGCGCTGCTGCGCGACCGCCTGGGCGACACCGTCACGCTGACGATCGCCGGCCCCAAGGCCCTTCCGGGCGGGCTGCCCCGACCGCCGGGGCTCGACGTGCGCGGGCCGTTGCCCGGGTCCGCCGTGCGCGACCTCTACGAGCAGCACGACCTGCTCGTCATGCCGTCACGCTTCGAGGGCTTCGGCATCGTCTTCGCGGAGGCCCTCTCGCGCGGGCTGCCCGTCGTCGGGCGCCGGGCCTGCGCGATGCCGGAGATCATCGACGCCGTCTCCGGGGGCCTCGTGGACGGGGACGACCCCGAGGAGCTGGCCGCCGTCGTCACGCGGGTGCTGGGCGACGACGCCGTGTACGCGACCTGCGCCGCCCGGGCCCCGGAGCGCCGCGAGCACTACACGTGGGGCCGCGCCGCCGCCCAGGTGGCCTCCGTCGTGGCTCCCGGGTCCCTCCCATTCCCGCCCTCGGCCACCTCCTCCTGATCTACCCTCGAGCCGGGGATCGCTGGGGTCCTCGGGGGAAGACAGGTTCACCGTGCTCACTTACTCGCTCACCCTGCTGAGACGACGGCTCTGGGTCGTCGTCCTGGGCATGGCGCTGTGTCTCGTGGCGGGCGCCCAGGTCCTGGTCTTCGTCCCGCCGGTCCAGCAGAGCGAGGCGTCGGTGCTGTTCGTGCCGTCGGCCAAGGAGCCGGGCGTCGCGGAGCCGACGAACCCCCTGCTCTCGCTGGGCGGAGCCGTGGCCATCGTCGCGTCCGTCGTGCAGGTCGCCGTGACCGACGACCAGACGCAGCTGAAGCTCGTCGGCGAGTCGGGTGCGTCGACGTACACGGTCGTCCCCGACCTCGGTGAGAACGCCGGCCCCGTCCTCATGGTCACCACCCAGTCCAAGGACGCCGCCGAGTCCCAGCGCCTGCGCGACGAGGTCGTGTCGGAGGTCCAGCGCGACCTGGCCTCGCTCCAGGCGTCCCAGAAGGTCAGCAGCGACCTGCAGATCTCGACCGTCGTGCTCACCCGGTCCCTCGAGCCCACGGTGATCCGCAAGGCGCAGATCCAGCTCGGCGTCGCGGTCGCCGCGGTGACCATGCTGCTCTGCCTCGGCCTCATCCTGCTGGCGGAGCACCGCTCGGTGCGCCGCCGGTCCCGCCGCGCCGGCCCCGCGTCCCCCGACGCGGAGGACGACCTCGACGACCGGACCCGCGAGCTGGCCGGCACCCGGTCCGGCGACGGCGCCGACGAGTCGGCAGGATCGCTCGCGCCGACCGTGCGGACCCGTCGACAGGCCCGCTCCGCCCGGCCAGCCCCGACCTCGCCGTCGACGGACGAGCCGGGTCCGGAGGACGGGGCCGAGCAGCGGGAGCCGTCGCGCGCCGAGCTGAACGTCCTGCGCTGACGCCGTGAGCGCCCCTCGCGCAGCCCGGCTCCGGAGCTACGACCAACCCGTCCTCATCGCGTACGTCGTCGTCCTGGTCAGCATCCCGTCCGAGCTGGTCGTCGGCCCGCTGGGTGCCGCCGGGACGCCCGCCGGCCTCGTGGCCATCGCGATGATGGTCTGGTGGGTCGCCAGCGCCGCGGTCGCCCCCCGACCGTCGTCGCCGAGCAACCCGGTCAAGTGGCTGCTGCTGGCCTTCGCCCTCGCCGTCCTCGTCTCCTACGTCGCGGGCATGGATCGTCCGGTCTCGACCGCCGAGGAGGTCAGCTCGGCCGACCGCGCGCTGCTGTCCCTCGTCGGGTGGTGCGGGGCCGTCCTCGTCATGGTCGACGGGACGACGACGCGCCGGCGTCTCGACGCGGTCCTGCAGACCCTGGCCGTCGGGGGCGGCCTCGTCGCCCTCCTCGGCCTGCTGCAGTTCTTCTTCGGCCTCGACGTCGCCCACCTCGTCCGCATCCCGGGTCTCACCCCGAACGGCGCCATCGGCGAGCTCATCGCGCGGTCGAGCTTCCGACGGGTGACCGGCACCACGGCGCACCCCATCGAGTTCGGGGTGGTCCTCGCCGCCCTCGCGCCACTCGCCGTCCACTACGGACGCTTCGCCGAGGACCTGCGCGTGCGGCGCCTGTCGTGGACCGCCGCGGTGCTCATGGCCGGCGCCATCCCGCTCTCGATCGCGCGCAGCGGCATCCTCGGGGCGGCCATCGCCCTGGCCCTGCTCTTCTTCACCTGGCCCGCCTCGCTGCGACGGCGGGTCCTGCTCGCCACGGTGGTCGGAGCGGCTGCCTGCTCCGTCGCCGTGCCGGGGCTGCTGGGCACCTTCAAGAGCCTGTTCCTCAACGCCGGGAGCGACCCGAGCACGGGGGGTCGCACCGACGACTACGGCCCGGTGCTGGCCTACCTCGAGCAGAGCCCCCTGTTCGGCCGCGGCATCGGCACCTTCATCCCGAGCCTCTACCGCACGCTCGACAACGCCTACCTGGGTCTGCTGGTCGAGACGGGGGTTGTCGGCCTGCTCTGCTGCGTCGTCCTGCTCGTGGGTGTCCTCGTCGTCGCGGCGCGGATCCGCCGCCGGTCGCGGGTGGGGCAGGACCGTGACCTGGCCCAGACGCTGCTGGCCGGCGTGGCCGTGCTGGCCGTGAACGCCGCGACCTTCGACCTGTTCGGCTTCTCGATGGCGGTGGGCGTGCTCTTCCTGCTCATCGGCGCCGTCGGGTCGCTGCACTCCCTGTCCGCGGCGCGCACGGTCCCCGAGCGGCCCCTGTCACGGCGGGCCGTCGCGGCGGTGTGCGCCCTCGGGCTCGGCACGGCCGCGGTCGCCGGGGTCACCGCGCACCTGGCCCGTCCCGAGTACCACGCGCTCGGCACCGCCATCGTCGTGCCCCCGAGCCAACCCGACACCCTGAAGGTGACGGGGGCCGGACGGGCGTCCACCGCGGTCAGCGTGCTGCTGCGGGTCGTCGAGTCCCCCGAGAACCGGGACAGCCTGTCCCGTCGGGGCGTCGGCGACTTCGAGATCGCCGTCGGGGACGGCAGCCTGATGATGGGGACCGACCGGACCGGCACCGGCGGCTCGGTCATCACCGTCCTCAGCACGGGGTCGAGCGCCCCGCAGGCGGAGGACGGCCTGCAGCTCGTCCTGGCGTCGATGCAGACCCAGCTCGACGCGCTGCAGCGCGAGGTGGGGGCCACGGGGCCGAGCGCCCTGTCACTGCAAGGCATCTCGACCAACCCGGCCTTCCCGGTGCGAGGGCGCCCCTCGCGCAGCATCGGTGCCGGGGCGGTCGTCGGCATCGTGCTCACCACGTGCGCCACGCACCTGCTGCGCCGCCGGCGTTCCGGGGACGGGCCACCCACGCCCTCCGCAGCAGCCGCGCCTCCGCGCGACCCGAGCCCGGCGGCGGTGCCCGCCCTGGTGCCGTGAGCACCGGTCCTCGGCCCGCCTGGGCCGACCCGCGCCGGTGGCGACGGACGGTGGTGATCTGCTCCGGCACCTCCTGGGACGGCGCCCGGCTGTCCGACCGACACCTCGCCGAGCAGCTCAGCGCCGACGGTCCGGTGCTGTTCGTCGATCCGCCCATGTCCCTCCTCACGCCCTACCGGCGGCCCGAGATCACGCGTCCCGACAACTGGCAGGGGCTGTCGCTCGTGCGCGACGGGTTGGCGCGGCTCACGCCGTTGGCCCCACCCGGGGTGAGCCGCCCGGGCGTCCGACGCCTGGCCCTGCTCGCGAGCCGCCGCGCCATGCGCCGGGCCACCACCGCCCTGGGCGGGGACGTCGAGGCGGTCGTGGTGGGATCCCTCGACGACCTCTTCGGAGCCTGTGGTGAGCGAACCCGCGTCCTGTGGGGCACGGACGACTTCGCCGCCGCCGGGGCCCTCATGGGCCTCTCCCCGCGCTGGCTGGCTCGCCGCGAGGCGGACCAGCTGCGCAAGGCGGACGTCGTCACCGCGGTGTCCGACGAGCTCGCCCAGCGGTGGCGGGCGCGGGGCGTCGAGGTCGAGGTCGTGCCGAACGGGTGCGACACCGCGCACTACGCCGACGTCGACGAGACACCTCGGCCGACCGACGTCCGCCTCCCCGGACCGGTCGCCGTGTTCATCGGGCACCTCTCGGACCGGATCGACCTCGACCACCTCGTGGCCGTCGCCGACACGGGTCACTCGCTCCTGCTGGTCGGCCCGCGACAGGCGACCTTCGAGCTGACCCGCCTCGATGCGCTGCTCGCCCGTCCTAACGTGCAGTGGGTCGGCCCCCGCCCGTTCGAGGAGCTGCCGTCGTACCTCGGCCTCGCCACCGTGGGCCTCACGCCCTACGCCGACTCGCGATTCAACCGGGCGAGCTTCCCGCTCAAGACGCTGGAGTACCTCGCGGCCGGGCGACCGGCCGTGACGACGGACCTACCCTCGGCCCGTGCCCTGGGGACGCCGCTGGTGACCATCGCGCACGACCCGGCCGACTTCGCCGCCCACGTCCGCCGCCTGCTCGAGCAGGGGCCGGGACCCGGGTTCGCCGACCGGGCCAGGGCGTACGCCGCCCAGCACGACTGGTCGGCCCGAGCCGGGGACCTCGCCCGTCTCATCGGCACGGACGACCGAGTCGACAGCCACGGACCGGGAGGTGCCGGATGAGCCGGACCGATGCGACACCCACGAGCCTGACGGACCCCGCGGCGGACCCCGCAGCACCCACCCCGGGCCGGGCCCGCCTCGAGCACCTGGACGGGGTGCGGGCGCTGGCGGCGCTCTACGTCCTGCTGCACCACATCTGGATCACCATCTGGCCGGCCTACCCCGTCAACGACGGACCGGTGTGGGTCGGGTGGCTCCTCTACGGTCACCTGTCGGTCAGCGTGTTCATCGTCGTCTCCGGGTTCTCGCTCGCCATCGCGCCGGCCCGGTCCGGGTGGCGGTTGCGCGGTGGCGTGAGGACGTTCGTGCGGCGACGGGCCTGGCGCATCCTGCCGACCTACTGGGCCGCTCTCGCGTTCTCCTGTCTCGTCTTCGGCGTCGTCACCGCCGACCTCACCGGCGACAAGGTGAGCCTCAAGGCCGTCGTCGTGCACGGCCTGCTCCTGCAGGACGTCGTCAACAGCCCCAAACCCAACGGCGCCTTCTGGTCGATCGCCGTCGAGTGGCAGATCTACTTCCTCTTCCCGCTCATGCTCTGGGTGCGCCGCCGCTTCGGCACCCGGGGACTGGTGTCGCTGGCCACCGTCGTGGTGGTCGGCGCCTACCTCGGCGCGACCACGGTCGAGCCGTTGCACCGTCTGCTCAACCTCACGCCGCAGTTCGCGCTGCTCTTCGCCTTCGGCGTGGCGGCCGCCACCGTGCTGCAGTCTCGCGTGACCCCCGCCCGGCGCCGCGGGCTGTCGCGGGTGGCCGTGGTCGGGGCCGGTGCCCTCGTCGTGGGGATCGGCGTCCTGGGTTCGGCCCGCGTCGACGAACAGTACTTCTGGGTCGACCTCGCGGCGGGCGCCGTGACGGCCGTCGCCCTGGCCGCCCTCGCGTGCGGAGGTCTCCCGCGGCTGTGCGCGGTCCTCGGGTCGCGACCGCTGCGCTCCGTGGGTCTCTTCTCCTACAGCGTGTACTGCGTGCACCTGCCGATCCTGTGGCTGGTGTGGCATCTCTGGCTCGCATCGCTGCGGGTGTCCCCGATGGCGCACTTCCTGCTGCTGACCGGCCTCGGGGTCCCCGTCGCCCTGGTGGGCTCGTGGGTGTTCTCCCTGGCCTTCGAGAAACCGTTCCTCACCCACCGGTCCTTCCGCGACTGGCAGGCGCTGCTCTCCCGGCGGACCACCCGGCCCTGACCGCGTCGGTCAGGCGGGGGCCGGGCCCGCCCCGTCGACCGGCGCCGCCCGGAGCTCCCACAGCTCGCGAGCCGCGCGTCGCAGCGGCCAGAGGCAGGCGAGGTAGAGCGGGGCCCCGACGAGCACCCCGACGCCGAGAGCCGCCAGGGTGTCTCCGAGCAGCTGCCTTGTCGTCACCGCGAGAGCGCAGAGCAGCAGCCCGCCGACCACGGCGGGGCGCAGCTGGCGACCTGTCGCCCGCACCGGCACGCCGGCGCGGTGCAGCACGACGGCGAGGGTGGCGCCGACCACGAGGACGGCGACGACCGCGTGACCGATCCCGACCCCGCGGATGCCGCCCACGTGGGCGCCCACGGTCAGGGCGGGGACGAGCGCGACGAGCCAGACCCCGTGGAGCCAGACCGTGGACGCGGTGCGTCCGCTGCCGGCGAGGAAGTCATAGGTCACCTCGACCCCGACGCGGGCCAGGCTGAGGACCGCCAGCGGTGTGAGCGCTGCGGCGGCGGCGACCCACGGCTCGCCGTACAGCAGTCGGATGAGGACGTCGGCGTACCCGCCGAGGGCCGCGCACAGCGGCACGGTCACCGCGAGCACGAGCCCGAGCACCCGCCCCACGTCGGCGCGGCCGCCGTCCGGGGCGTGCTCGGCGAGCCTCGCGAAGAGCGCGATGGCCACGCGTCGGATCGCCGACGTCACCACGGTGATGGGCCACGAGCACAGGTTGAACGCGAGCAGGTAGAGACCCAGCTGCACCGGCCCGAGGACGTGCCCGACGACGATGAAGTCGACGTTGAGGATGAGGAGCGCGAGCAGCGAGGCCCCGGCGAGCGGCAGACCGAACCCGAGCAGCCCCCGGACGACGTCGGGGCGCCAGCCTGGCCGCACCCGCACCGGCGACCAGACCAGGGCCAGGACGGCCGTGGTGAGGTTGCCGACCACCGCCCCCCAGCCCAGGCTCCACGCACCGTGCCCGGTCATCGCCATGACCACGGTGATCGGTGTGCCCACGACGAACGCGACGGTGTCGATGACGAGGCGTCGACGCTGTTGGAACAGTCGGGTCAGGAGGGCGTTGGGAACCGCCGCGATCCCGTCGAGCACGACGCCGACGAGCAGGAGCTGGATCAGGCCGGTCGCCTCGGGGGCACCCATCAACCCCGCGAGCGTCGGCGTGAGCCCGAACGCGATCGCCGCCAGCACCGTGCTGGACACGACCGAGATCGTCATGACGGTGGGGGCGATGTCCTCGACCCGGCCCCGGTGCTGGATGACGGCGACGCTGACCCCCAGCTCGTTCATGCTGAGCAGGATGGTCAGCACGACCAGGCCGGTGGCGTAGGTGCCGTACTCGGCCTGCGCCAGGTGCCGCACGACGACGATGCCCGCCAGGAAGCTGCCCAGCCGTCCGACGACGTTGTTGAGCAGGCTCCAGGCCAGGCCGGTGCCCATGGCCCGACCGAGGTGGGGCGCCCCCTCGGCCGGGTCCGCGGCGGCGACGGCCGTCGCGGGAACCGGCTCGACCTGGGTCATCCTCGGTCGGCGCCGGTCAGCCCGGGGGCCGTGGCGAGGACCTCCACGACACGGTCCTGCTGCTGCTCGCTGAGGTGCGGGTACATCGGCAGCGACAGGATGCGCTCGGCGGCCGCCTCCGCGACGGGGAAGTCGCCGGGCTTGTGACCCAGGTGGCGGAAGGCCTCCGTGAGGTGGACCGGCACCGGGTAGTGGATACCGGCGTCGACGCCCGCGTCCTGCAGGTGACGCAGCACCTCGTCGCGGCGGTCGACCTGCACGACGTACAGGTGCCAGACGTGCGCCTCGCGCTCGGCCGCCCGCGGGAGCTCGAGGGCCAGGTCGGCCAGCAGCGCGCCGTAACGGTCGGCGATGGCTCGCCGGCGGGCGTTCCAGGCCGCCAGCCGGCGCAGCTTGTGACGCAGGACGACGGCCTGCAGCGCGTCGAGCCGGGAGTTCATCCCGACGACGTCGTGGACGTACTTGGACGGGCTGCCGTGGTTCGACATCAGCCGCACGACACGGGCGATCTCGGGGTCGTCGGTCGTGACGGCCCCCGCGTCGCCCGCCGCCCCGAGGTTCTTGCCCGGGTAGAAGCTCGTCGCCCCGACGTGGCCCAGCGACCCCGACCCACGGCCACCGCGGGAGGCTCCCTGCGACTGGGCGGCGTCCTCGACGACGGCCAGCCCGTGGGCGTCGGCGACCTCGCGCATCTCGTCGAGGTCGGCCAGCTGCCCGAAGAGGTGGACCGGGACGATGGCGCGGGTGCGGTCCGTCAGGGCCGCCTCCAGCTCGGCCGGGTCGACGAGCAGCGTGTCGGGACGCACGTCCACGAGCACGGTGCGGGCGCCGATGCGCGCGACCGCCTCCGCCGTGGCGATGAAGGTGTTGGCCGGGACGACGACCTCGTCGCCGGGGCCGACGCCCGCGCCGCGCAGGGCCAGCTCGACCGCGTCGGTGCCGTTGGCGACGCCGACGCAGAAGCGGGCGCCGGTGAAGGCGGCGTACTCCTCCTCGAAGGCGGCGACGTGCGGGCCCCCGACGAAGCCGGCGCTGCGCAGCACCTGCAGCAGGTCGGTCTCGAGCTCCTCCCCCAGCTCCGCGACCTGGGCGCGCAGGTCGACGAGGGGGATGCGGTCCTGGGTCATCGTGCTCCCGCTTTCTCGCGGTCGGGGACGGGGAGGCGCGGCGCGACGGGCTCGCGCGGGAAGGCGGGCTGCGGCACGTTGAAGTCGTCGCGCGGGCCGCCGGTCGCCCGGCGCCACTTGCGCAGCATCGCGTGGTGCACGTACTGGGAGCCGATACGGGTCGCCTCGCGGGCGCTCGTCGCGAACGTCGCGGGGCGGCTGTCCAGGGCCTCCTGGTACAGCTCGACCTGGCGCTGGGCCGCGCTGGTCAGCGAGAAGCGCTCACGGCAGACGTAGTGACCCAGGCGGCCGAGACGCTCACGCAGCTCCCTGTCGGACACGAGGCGCTCGAGAGCGGCGCGGAGCGTGGGGCGGCCGTCCCGGCCGTCGCCGAGCCCGTACCACCCGGTCCACAGGAAGGTGTCGATCGAGTCGGCCTCGAGCAGCCGCCAGAAGCCCTTCTCGCCCTGCACGACGAGCGGCTTGCCGAAGCCCAGCGCGCGCAGCGCCGAGCCGCCCATGCCGAGCACGATGTCGGCGGCGTCGTACGCCGGGCGCGGGTCCATCAGCTCACCGGCCAGCAGCACCGCCCGACGGCCGCAGCGCGCGTTGGCAGCGGCGGCGGCGCTCTCCAGCTGCGCGCGCGCGGGGCCGTCGCCGACCACCAGCAGCTGGACGTCGCGACCGAGCGTCGGGACGACGTCGACCGCGGCCAGCAACCCCTCGAGCTTCAGCTCGTGGGCCAGCCGGCACACGACGACGACGAGCAGGGAGTGGGCGTCCGCCCCGACCCGGCGGCGGAAGAGGTCGGTGTCGCCACCCGCGCCGCGGTGGTTGACCGAGAGGTCGACAGGGGGTTCGACGACCCGCACCGTCGTGCGGCCGGAGGCGCGCTCGCGGGCGGCGATCTCCTCGGTGCCGACGACGAGCGGCAGGTGCCGCGGGATGAACGGGGCGACGCTCATCGACATGACCGTCGACATGACCGTCGCCGAGGTGCCCGCGGACGCGAGCCACAGGTCGATGCTCGGCGGCCACTCGTAGCCGTGCAGCACGTCGAAGCCGCGCTCGCGCGTCAGTCGGCGCAGGGCCGAGACCTCACCCGGGTGCGGGCGGATCCCGATGGGCGGTGCCTCGATCAGCTCGAGGCCCAGCTCGTGGACCCGGTCGGCCAGGACGCCGGGCCGGGCTCGGACGACGACCTCGTGACCGAGGTCGCGGACACCGGCCGCGATCTCGATCGCGTTGAGCTGGCTGCCACCGAGCTCGAGGTCATGGGGGTGGACGAGGACCTTCATCGTGACGCTCCGGATCCCGTGGCCGCGCCGGAGCGGACCACGTCGATGACGCGGTGGAGGTCCGCGTCGCTCAGCTGGTGGAAGAGCGGGAGGATCAGCGTGGTGTCGGTGAGCCGTTCGGTCACCGGCAGCGGCGCGTGGTCGAGACCGGCGTAGGCCGGCTGACGGTGGGCGGACATGATGCCGCGGCGGGCGGAGACCCCGGCCTCGGCGAGCCGCACCAGCAGCCCGTCGCGGTCGAGGGGGTGAGGGGGGCCGACCTCGACCCAGAACGACTGCGCGTTGCCGGTCCCCCACTCGGGGTCCTGCACGCAGCGCAGCCCGTCGACGCCGGTGAAGGCGTCGCGGTAGCGGTCCGCGATCTCGCGGCGGCGGGCGACGACGGCGTCAAGGCGACCGAGCTGCACGAGACCGACGGCGGCCTGCAGGTCGGTCATCCGGAAGTTGAAGCCGACCTCGACGTAGCGCTCCGCCGGGGCGAGGACGCTGCGGTGCCGGTCGGCGGCACTGACGTCCATGGCGTGCTCGCGCAGCAGCCTCGCCCGGTCGGCCCAGTCGCGGCGGCTCGTCGTCACCATCCCGCCCTCGCCGGTCGTGACGATCTTGCGGGGGTGGAAGGACCAGGCGGTCACCTCGGCGCCGGCGCCCACGGGACGGCCGCGGTACGTCGACCCGGCTCCGCACGCCGCGTCCTCGACCACCGTGACCCCGCGCGGGTCGCACAGCGCGCGGACCGCGTCGAGGTCCACCGGCACGCCGCCCTGGTCGACGACGACGACCGCGCGGGTCGACGGCGTGAGGGCGGCCTCGACGGTCGCCGCGGTGACGTTGCCGGTGACCGGGTCGACGTCGGCGAAGACCGGCCGCGCGCCGACGTACGTCGCCGCGTTGGCGGTCGCGATGAACGAGAAGGACGGGACGACCACGTCGTCGCCCGGCCCGACCCCGGCGACCAGCAGCGCCAGGTGCAGCGCCGTGGTGCAGCTGGAGACGGCGACGGCGTGCTCGGCCGCCATCCGCGTCGCGAAGGCCGTCTCGAACGCCGCGACCTTCGGGCCCTGCGCGACCCAGCCCGACTGGAGCACCTCGGTCACCGCGGCGACCTCCTCGGGCCCGAACCACGGCTGCATGACGTTGATGCGCGAGGGCGCCGGGTCGGTCACGGGGCGCTGCGGGGCCAGCGTCACGACCGCGCCCCGTGGCCGGCGAGCGCGCGTCCCGCCGCGACGGCCTCGCGCTGCGGCGCCCACCACTCGACGAGCTCGCGCAGCCCCTGCTCGAGGCCGGTCGTGGCCTCCCAGCCGAGGTCGCGGCGGGCGGCCTCGACGTCGGCGAGCCGCCGGGTCACGCCGTTGACCGCCCGCTCGGGGCCGTGCTCGACACCGAGGTCGGAGCCCATGGCGCGCAGCAGCGCCTGCGCCAGACCGAGCAGCGAGGTCTCCTCGCCGCTCGCGATGTTGTAGACACCCTCGCGGACGTCGGAACGCATCGCGAGCAGGTTGGCCCGGGCGATGTCGACCGTGTAGACGAAGTCCATGGTCTGCGCGCCGTCGCCGAAGATCAGCGGCGGCTGCCCGTCGGCGATGCGCTCCATCCACCGCACGAGCACCTCGGTGTAGAGGCCGTGCACGTCCATCCGCGGGCCGTAGACGTTGAAGTAGCGCAGGGCGACGTAGTCGAGACCCGACATGGCCCGGAAGCTGCGGGCCATGCCCTCGTTGAACGACTTGGCCGCACCGTAGAACGTGTCGTTGTTGTGGTGGTGGTGCCGCTCCCCCGTCGGGAACTCCTCCGCCAGCCCGTAGACCGAGGCGGAGGAGGCGAGGACGAGCTTGTCCACCTTGTGCTGCGCCGCCGCCTCGAGCACGGTGAAGGTGCCGTCGACGAGGACCTCGAGCGCCAGGCGCGGCTCCTCGGCGCACTGGGTGATCCGGATGGCGGCCTGGTGGAAGACGAGGTCGCTCTCGCGGGTGAGGTCGTGGACGAGGTCGCGGTCCTTGAGGTCGCCCTCGACGAGGCGCACGCGCCCTGACGCGGCGACGTCCTCGAGGTTCTCGACCCGGCCGCGCACGAGGTTGTCCAGGACCGTGACCTGGGCCGCGCCGGCCCCGACCAGCTGGTCGACGATGGTCGAGCCGATCGTCCCCGCGCCGCCGGTGACGAGGACCCGAGCCCCCTGGATCTCGCTCATACCAGGGCCTCCTCGTCGGCGAGCTCGACGAGGTCGAGGCTGTCGTTGCTGTGGACGGGCACGAGCGCCCCGCCGACCGTGAGGCTGGTGGAGGCGGCCTCGAGGACCTCGAGGACCCGCAGGCCGGCGCCGCCGTCGGTCAGCGGCGCGTCGCCCTGGGTGACGGCCCGCGCGAACTCGGCGACCATCGCGGCCAGCGCCTCGCCCTCGGGCAGGCTGGGGGCGTACATGTCGCCGAGCCGGTAGGAGATGGCCGCGGACCGGCGCTCGGCCAGGTCGTCGGAGGCCGACGTGAGGTCGAGGTCGACGCCGCGGTCGTAGACGCTGAGGCGCTGCTGCGGGTTGAGGTCGTCCCAGACCAGCGTGCGACGGCTGCCACCGATGACCATCTGGCGGATCTTGGTGGGGCTGAGCCAGTTGACGTGCACGTGGGCGATGGCACCACCGGGCAACGGCATCGTCAGGTACCCGACGCAGGCCCGGCCGGCCCCGATCGGGTCGGCCCCGTGGGCGGCGACGGACTCGGGGGCCAGACCGCCGGGCAGGACCGCGTCGAGGATCGACAGGTCGTGCGGGGCGAGGTCCCACAGGACGTCGACGTCGGGCTGGACGAGGCCGAGGTTGATCCGGACCGAGTCGACGAAGAGCAGGTCGCCCAGCTCGCCCGACCGGACGATCTCGCGGATCTTGCGCACCACCGGCGTGTAGCAGTACGTGTGGTCGCACATGAGGACCAGGCCTCGGGCCCTCGCCTCGCTGACCATCAGCTCGGCCTCGGCGCGCGAGGACGCGAGCGGCTTCTCGACGAGGACGTGCTTGCCGGCGGCCAGCGCCGCCAGCGCGATCCGGCTGTGCGTCCGGGCCGGGGTGGCGATGGCGACCGCGTCGACGTCGTCGCGCGCGAGCAGCGCGTCGAGCGACGTCTCCACGTCGACGGGCAGGTCCCCGACGACCTTCCTGGCCCGGGCCTCGTCGAGGTCGCACACGGCGACGAGCTCCCAGTCCGGGCTGCCCCGGAAGTTGCGGACGAGGTTGGGCCCCCAGTACCCGGCCCCGACGACGGCGACACGCAAGGACATGCGAATGCTCCCCCATGGACAGGGGTCGCCCACGACCCCTCGACGGACCGCCGACTCCCCAGTCGGCGATGTGATGCTTCCTGTTTACAGGACGTGGAACGCCAGCGTGACCGAATCGGTGGTAGAGGTGGCGAACCGGTTGCCCGAGGACGTCATGAGCACCTGGTACTGCAGGTAGCGCGCCGTCCTGGTGATCGCGGCGCCGGAGGACGGCACGGTCGCCCACGCCGTCCACCCCGCGCCGGGAGTGGACGTGCTGCCGGACCGCACCTGGATGGTGCACGTGGTCCCTGCCGGCACGCTGCCGCTGAAGGAGAGCGTGTCCCAGCCGACCGCGGCGCCGGCGTCGACGACCTTCGAGACGTACGTGCTCGAGGGGTCGAAGGGCGAGGCGCGCAGCCAGTCGACGACGAGCGGCGTCGTGTCGACGGTCGCGTCGCGCAGCACGGCGTTGAGGGTGCGGCCCGGCCAGAAGGCCACGTTGGACAGCACGGTGGCGCCGTCGACGACGAAGCTGACGTTGGTCGACGACGTCCAGTCGACCCGGTACCGGTGCGGCACAGCGGGGTTCACCGTGGTGAGCGCGGTCGTGGAGGCGAAGAAGACACCGTCGTTGGCGATGGCCACGAGCTGACCGGACGAGCTGACCCCGAAGCCGGCGAACACGTTGCCCGTGGTCGTCCCGAAGCCGACCCGCATGCTGGAGGTCAGCCGGGAGGTGACGGCGACCTCCATCGACTTCGGTGCGCCTGCTGTGCCGACGCTGGCGACCTGCGTCCCGGACAGCGTGGCGCGGCCTCCCGCCAGGGTCGTGCTCGACCCCGGGGCGAGGGCGCTCGACGTGAAGGTCGACGGCAGCGTCGTTCCGTCGAACTCCACCGCGGTGCTCGGGGCCTGCCCCACCTCGCCGTCGCCGTTCTGCGAGACGTAGCTGCCCGTCAGCGTGCCGCCGGCGAAGTCGGCGACCGTCGTCTGCACGACCGGCGCGACGCTGGGCACGTAGGTCGCCGCCGCCACCGTCGCGTCCGGTGCCGTCGTGGTGTTGCCCGAGGCGTCCGCGGAGGTGACGCGGTAGTAGTAGCGCGTGTTCGGGGCGAGGCCGGTCAGCGGAACCGAGTGGGAGGTCCCCACGGCGCCCGTCGCGGTGGCCGACAGCGCCGTCGCCGACGTGCCGTAGGTGACGACGCTGGTCGAGCTCTCGTTCGTCGACCAGGTCACCGTGGCGCTCGTACCGGAGCCCGACGCGGCCACGGCGCTCACGACCGGCGGCGTGCGGTCCGGCACCGTGAAGGTGGCCGGCGCCGCGGGTGCCGGGGGCGAGGAGGCGACGTTGCCTGCCGCGTCGACCGAGCCGACGCGGTAGGAGTAGGTCGTGCCCTCGGTGAGCCCGCTCAGGGTGACGGAGTGCGCCGTCCCGGCCGCACCGCCGGCCGTCGAGCCGAGCGTGGCTCCCGTGCCGTAGGACACGGTGGACGTCGAGGCCTCGTCGGTGGTCCAGGTGACGGTGGCCGTCGTCCCGGACACCGCGACCGCGACCGCGGAGACGACCGGCGCGGTCACGTCGACCGTCTGGAAGCTGGCCGGCGCCGAGCTCGTCGCCGGTGACGTCGTCGTGTTGCCGCTGACGTCGGCGGAGGTGACCCGGTAGTAGTAGGTCGACCCACCGGTGAGACCGCTCAGCGCCACCGAGTGGCTCGTCCCGTCGGACGCGGTCGCGGTCGACCCGAGCGACGGGGTGGTGCCGTACGACACCGTCGTGCTGGCGGGCTCGTTCGTGGTCCAGGTGACGGTCGCCCCCGTCGCCGAGGGCGTGGCCGTGACGGCGGTGACCGTCGGCGGCGTGGTGTCGACCGCAGGCCCGGTGACGAGCACCGGGTCGACCCAGTAGGCCGCGGACGAGACGGTCGCGGGGTAGCCGCCGCCGTAGAGGTAGCGACCCCCGTTCGCGACGGTGTGCAGCGGAGGCGCGTCCACCGACCTGGTCAGGGCGTCGACGGTCGTCGAGTAGTAGCCGGTCGGCGCGAGGTACGACACCACGTACGTCGTCCCCGCGGTCACCGCCACGGGCGAGGCGAAGCTGCCCGTCTGCCAGCCGGCGGACGACTCGGAGGCGACGGTCGCCGTGGCGACGCGGGTCCCGTCGGTGGTCCAGAGCGACACGGTGTGCGTGCCGACGTTCTGCGGACCCTTGTAGAACCGCACCCCCGTGACGGACCCGGCCGCGTCGGTCGTGAACGCGGTGCCGAGCTCGACGGCCTTGGGGTCGTTCTGGGTGATGACGGCGGGCGTGGTCGCGTCCGTCCACACGCTGCACGGGCAGGCACCGGGGGTCGGGTCCGGCTGCGCCGTCGTGAAGGACCAGGTCGTCGCGGCGGTCATCGCGTTGCCCGTGACGTCGGAAGCCCGGGCCGACGCGGTGTAGGTCGCACCCCGGCCGAGCGGCGCCGTGGTCGTGTACGTCACCCGGTCGGTCGCGGCGTCGTAGCCGACCGCGCCGGGCACCGTGGCACCCGTGGCGTCCTTGAGGGTCATCGTGACCGTGGCCGGGGCGAGGTCCTCGCTGAAGCCGGCGACGACGACCCCGGTGACCGGCTGGCTCGTCGACCCGGCGAAGGGCGAGGTCGAGACGACCGACGGCGGCGTGGTGTCCGGCACCGGCCCGGTCGAGAAGATCGGGTCGACCCAGTAGTTGGTGCTGCCGTAGCTGTCCACCGGGACGACGCCCCCCGCGCCGTACCGGTAGCGGCCGTTACCGGCGGCCGCGGTCAGCGGGCCGTTCGTCCAGGCGGTCGAGAAGAACTGGGGCGTGGCGGAGTAGTGGCCGTTCGGTGCGTAGTACGAGACGACGTACGTCGTCCCGGCGGTCACCGCGACCGGCTGCGCGAAGGTCAGGGTCTGCCAGCCCGTCGCCGACTCACCCGTGAACGTCCCGGTGGCGAGCACCGAGCCCGACGCGCTCCACAGCGTGCCCGTGTGGGTGCCGGTGTTGGCCGCGGACTTGTAGAAGCGGACACCGGTGACCTTGCCGTCGACGGAGGACAGGAACGAGGTGCCGACCTCGATGGCCGACGCGTCGCCCGCGTCCACCGTGCCCGGCACGGCGCTGCTGGCGAAGAGCGTGCAGGGGCACGCGGCGGAGCCCGCGGTGGTGAACGACCAGGTGTACGGCGTCATGGCGTAGCCCGACAGCGCCGTCGCGCCGCTCGCGGTCGCGGTGTAGGTCGCGCCAGCCGCCAGGCTCGCGCTCGGGGTGAAGGTGACGGTCCTCGTCGACGCGTTCCACGTCGTGGCGCCGGGGACCGCGGAGCCGTCGGGGCCGGTGACCGACAGCTGCGCGCTGCCCGCCTGCACGAGCCCGGCGAGGGTGGCGCTCACGGGCGAGGCGATCGGCACGTTCGTCGCGGTCGCACCGGGTGACACGGAGGCGACGGTCGGCGCGGCGTCGGTCGGGGTGTAGACGACGTCGACCCAGTAGTTGGCGCTCGAGCCCGTGAGGGGGGCGCCGGACCCGTAGGTGTAGGTGGCGCCGTTGGCCAGCGCGTGCAGCGGCATGTTGTCGACCCCGACGGACAGGCCGCTGGAGGTGACGGCGTACCCGCCCGAGGGGGCCCGGTAGGAGACGATGTACGTCGTCCCGCCGGTGATGGCGACGGGTGCGCTGAAGTAGGCGGTCTGCCACCCGCTGCTCGACTCGCCGGTGAAGGTGACCGTCGCGAGGAGGGCGCCGGCGCTCGTCCACAGCGACCCGGTGTGCGTGCCGAGGTTGAGCGGGCCCTTGTAGAAGCGCACGCCGTTGACGCTGCCGTCGGCGTCGGCGGTGAACCTCAGCCCCAGCTCGACGCTGCCGGTGTCGTTGGCGCTCGCCGTCGCCGGGGTGGCGGTGTCGGGCCACACGCTGCACGGGCAGATGCCCGGCTGCGGATCGGTGGCGGCGACCGTGAAGGACCAGGTGTCGGGCGTCGGCATCGGCACGCCGGCGGCGCTGCTCGCCTGGACCGAGGCGGTGTACGTCGCGCTGCGCGCCAGCGGGCTGCTCGGGGTGAAGGTCACCGTCCGGCTGGTCGCCGAGAACGCGGTGGCGCCCGGGACGGCGGTGCCCTGGGCGTCCCGCAGCGTCATGGTGACCGAGGACGGGGTGACCGTGCCGGCGAAGGTGGCCGAGGGCTTCGCCGTGGTGGCGACGCTCGTCGAGCCGGGCAGCGGGCTGCGGGTCGTCACCGTGGGTGGCGTCGTGTCGTCGCGGCTGAAGAGCACGTCGACCCAGTAGTTGGTGTCGCCGTAGGAGGAGGACGGGAAGCCGTGGCCGCCGTTGTAGACGCCGTTGGCGACCCCGGCCGGACGACCGGGCGCCGTGAGCGGCGGCGCCGTCCAGGTCGTGCCCGCGAAGAAGTTGCTGTCGGCGGCGTAGCGACCGTTCGGGGCGAAGTACGAGGCGACGTACGTCTGCCCGCCGGTCACCGCGACGGCCGGCGAGAAGGTCAGGGTCTGCCAGCCCGAGGCCGTCTCGTTGGTGAAGGTGCCCGACGCGAGTGGGCTCCCGGTCGAGGACCACAACGTGCCCGTGTGGGTGCCCGTGTTGGCACTCCCCTTGTAGAAGCGGATCGCCGAGACGAACCCGTCCGTCTGCGGGACCAGCTTGACCCCGAGCTCCACCCCGGAGGTGTCGGCGACCGACGGGGTGCCGGGGACCGACTGGCCGAAGAGCGAGCAGGGGCAGTTGACGGTGATCGAGGTCGACACCGGGGTGCTGAGGTTGGCGCTGTCGTCGGCGGCGCGGACCTTGATCGACGACGTACCGGCCCCGCTGAGGACGCCGGTCCAGCTCCACGACGTGGTCCCGGTCGCCCGGTGGTACGACGCCCCGCCGTCGAGCGAGACCTCGACGGTGGTCACGACGCCGCCGGCGTCCGAGGCGGTGCCGGTCACAGTGACCTGGCTGCCGTTGGCGAGCGTCGCGCCCGTCGTGGGCGAGGTCACGGTGACGACGGGGGCGGTGGTGTCCGTGGAGGCGGTCGGCTGCACCAGGCCGCTCATCAGGGTCGTCGGCAGGGCCCCCATGTCGGCGAGCATGTTGAGGGTGGCCTGCTGCATCCGCGGGTCGGCCGCGTTGCTGTTGTCGCCGTCGTGGTACTGGTCCAGACCCCAGCCCCACTGAATGGTGCCGGCGCCGAAGACGAGCGCGCCGCTGGCGGCGCGGTAGAGGGTGAGGCTGTGCGTCGTGGTCCCGGCCGCGACGGTGACGCCCGCGGCGTCCTGCACCTTCTGCGGGCTCGGCCCCGTCGTCGTCGACAGTCGCATCAGGCCCGCGGGCCGAGAGCCGTTGTCGACGTCCTCGTCCGACTCGTAGCCGACCGTGTGCGGCGCGAGGGTCGCGGTCCCGCCGGCCGCCAGGCTCGCGACGGAGGTGTTGCGCCAGAACCGCGCTCGCCCCTCGGCCTGGGAGACGGTGATGGTCAGGTCCGTGTTGTTGGACATGTACATCGTGCCCGTGAGGTTGTTCTCCGGGTTGGTCGCGTTGGGAGCGGTCTTGAAGCGCGGGTCGCGCCAGGTCGCCGTCCCCTCGGCACTCGGGTCGATCGGCTTGCTCTCCCAGGAGTCCTTGTAGCAGACGATGGTGCGGTTCGGCGTGGCGCTGCCGTCGATGCTCGGCTCGAGACGCGTGTGCCAGTAGACCTCGTTGCCGGAGAGGAACATGAGGTTGACGCCGGCGTCGCGAGCAGCCGTCACGGCGTTGCGCTCGGGCAGCGTCCAGTACTCGTCGTGCCCGACCGACATGAACGCGTGGTGGTTGGTCAGGACGGTCGTGCCGGCGCTGACGTCGACGTCGGTGGTGTAGCTGACGTCGACGCCGTTGCGCTCGAGGAAGCGCAGCGTCGGGTACTCGTTGCTGAACAGGAAGTCGCGTCCCGAGACGAGACCTCGGGTGGCGAAGGGGCGGTTGTAGCTGATCTTGAAGGCGCGGGCCTGCGTGCCCGTCAGCGAGGTGGGGGCGGTGTAGAAGTTCGCGCCGCCGTAGGAGTTGTAGGCCTGCCAGGTGGCGTCCGAGGTCTTGAAGACGACGTCCGAGCGGCTCGCGTCGTCGCGGACCACGAAGGTGATGTGGCTGTCGTCGCCGTTGGTCTGGACGAGGTGGGCGACGTAGACCCCGGAGACCGCGGCGGCCGGCACCGCCCAGGAGGCCGACACCGACCAGTTGCCGCAGTCGTAGTTCTGCGTCGACGGGTCCGAGATGCAGCCGGGCTGGACCGCCGGCGTGGCCACCGTGACGGCGGCCCCCTGCAGTCGGGCGCCCAGCCCGTTGTAGTAGCCGAGGCGGTAGACCTTGATGGTGTAGCCCTGGGCGGCCTTGACCTTGAACTGGACCGTCGACCCCGGGGTCACGCTCATCTGCGTGGCGAAGCCCTGGATCGTGTCCGCCCCGGCGCCGTCCCCGACGGCGAGGTCCCACTCGCTGGCCGGGTTGCCCGGCTTGCTGTTCTCGCAGGCGACGGCGTTGCCGCTGACGCAGGGGTCGCCGGCGGCCAGGGCCGGCTGGGTGACCACGAGAGCACCGAGCAGGGCCAGGACCACGAGCACGGCGAGCTGTGCCGGCCGCTGCCCGGTCGAGCGGCGCGCACCACGGCGCCCGCCCCGTCCGAGATGCAGCCCCGACGTGCTCGTCCCAGTCGTCATGATGCTCCCCACACGTCGACACCACACCGGACCCCGAGGTCCCGGCGCATGCACCCACCACGGACGACCCGGGGTCGCCCGCCCACGAGCCCAGCCGGGCCGGGTCCCCTGGTGGCCGGTCGCTGCGCTCGACCCGGGGGCGGTCTTCGCCCTCGGGTGCGCCGAGCGTAGGACGCCCTCTTCGGGTGCGGCCCGAGAATCCGGATAACTGGGTCGCTCGTCCTGCGAGCCGGACCAGCGCGGACGCGGACGTTCCGGTCACGCCATCACGATTCGGGCAGTCGCGTTGCGCCGCGAGGGCGTCCGTGCAGCGACGGCGGGTCGGAGACGGTGTCCTGGGAGTCCGGTGAAACCGCTGCGCGGTGGGGCTGTGGCTCCGTACCCTGGACGCGAACAGCGTCGGTGGGGACCGGCGCGCACGCGCCGCCCGGGGGAGGTCCACGCGCATGTACCTCTCCGAGCGCCCGCGGACCGAGGCCGCACCGGCGTCCGCGGCGCGCCGCAGGGCTCCTCGCGAGCGCGTGGCGACGACCGTGGTCCTCCTCGGGCTGGTCAGCCTCTTCACCGACGTCTCGTCCGAGTCGGTCTCTGCCGTCCTCCCCGTCTACCTCACCACCGTCCTCGGTCTCAGCCCGCTGGCGTACGGCGTCATCGACGGCCTCTACCAGGGGGTCAGCGCCCTCGTGCGGATCGTCGCCGGCTGGGCGGCGGACCGGCTCGACCGGCCCAAGTGGGTGGCCTTCCTCGGCTACGGCCTGTCCGCCGTGACGAAGCTGGCGCTGGTCCCGCTGCACGGTTTCGCCGCGCTGACGACGGTCATCACGCTCGACCGGCTCGGCAAGGGGATCCGGACGGCGCCCCGCGACGCGATCATCGCCGCCTCCTCGGCCCCCCAGCACCTGGGCCGCGCCTTCGGCGTGCACCGCACCCTCGACACCGTCGGCGCCGCGGTCGGTCCGCTCCTCGCCTTCGCGATCCTGCTCTGGGTCCCCGGCGACTACACCTCGGTCTTCGTCGCGTCGTTCGCGGCCGCGCTCATCGGCCTCGTCCTGCTGGGGCTGCTCGTCCCCGACCTGCGCCCGCGCCGTCGGGCGGCCGCCCGCACGGCCACGGCGCCCAGCGCTCCTCCGGCCCGCCCCTCGCTGCGCGCCCTCACCGGACGGGGCCTCGGCCGGCTCGTCGTCGTCACCGCCCTGCTCAGCGTGCTCGCGGTGAGCGACGGGTTCCTCTACCTCTCGCTGCAGCAGCGCGACGACTTCGCGGCGACGTGGTTCCCGCTGCTGTTCGTCGGCACCAACGTCGCGTACGTCGCCCTGGCCGTCCCGCTCGGGCGGCTCGCCGACCGCCACGGTCGGGCCAAGGTGCTCGTCGGCGGCCACGTCCTGCTCGTCGCCGCCTACGTCTGCGCGGCGGGCCCGGTCGGGGGTGGCCTCGTCACGACGGTGCTCACCCTGCTCCTGCTCGGGACCTTCTACGCCGCCACCGACGGCGTGCTCGCGGCCCTCACCTCCTCGCTCGTGCCGACGGCAGTGCGCGGGGTGGCGATCGCCACGACCCAGACCGTGACCGCTCTCGGGCGCTTCGTCAGTTCGCTGCTCTTCGGGGTGCTGTGGGCGGGTGTCGGTCGCGGCCCGGCCGTCCTCGGGTTCGCCGCCGCGCTCGCCGTCGCCGTCCCCGTGGCCTGGTGGTTGCTGAGCGGGCTGCGCGCGGCCCCCACGCCCGGCACGACCGACCCGGCGGTGCCGTGACCCGTCGGACTCGCGTGGCCGTCGTCGTCGCGCTGTGCGTCGCCCTCGTCGCCGCCACCACGGCGTTCGTCCTGCGCCAGCGCTCGGTGCAGCAGGCGGCGCAGCGGGCGGCCGAGCGGTCGTCGTCGGCGGCCCCGACGACGAGCCTCACCCCTCTGCTCGCCGGGCCGCGGATCGTGTTCCGCGAGAGCGGGATCGGCCCCGACTACGGTCGCGTGGCGGTCATCGCGCTGGCCGACCCCGGGGGCCCGCGGGCCTACACGTCCCTGGCCTGCGACCGGGTCTTCGCCACCCGGGCCGACACGCTCTGCCTCGCCTCCGACCGCGGCCTGGTCACGACCTACTCGGCGACGGTCGTCGACGCCGACGGGACCCGGACGGCGATCCCGCTCACCGGCAGCCCGAGCCGGGCGCGGCTCTCGGCCGACGGGGCGCTGGCCGCCACCACGTCCTTCGTCGCCGGCGACTCCTACGCCGCGACGAGCTTCTCGACCCGGACGGTGGTCACCCACCTCGCCGACCGCAGCAGCGTCGACCTCGAGGACTTCACCCTCGTCGACGGCGGGCAGCGGGTCGCCCCGAGCGACCGCAACTACTGGGGGGTGACCTTCGCCGCGGACGACGACCGCTTCTTCGTCACAGTGAAGTTCGCGGGCACCACGCACCTCGCCGAGGGCCGCCTCTCGACCCGGACCGTGACGACGCTGCGGACCGACGCCGAGTGCCCCTCCCTGTCCCCCGACGGCACCAAGGTCGCCTACAAGAAGCTCGGCGACCGGGGGCCGGGCGACTGGCGGCTGGCGGTCCTCGACCTCGCCAGCGGTCGCGAGACCGCGCTCGCGGAGCAGCAGCGGCTCGACGACCAGGTCGAGTGGCTCGACGACGACCACGTGCTCTACGGGCTGCCCGGTCAGGGCACCCGGGCCGGGGAGTCCGACGTGTGGGTCGTCCCCGCCGACGGTTCCGGCAGTCCCCGGGTCCTCGTGCACGACGCGTGGTCGCCCGCCGTCGTGCGCTGACCCCGGGGCTCAGCGCTCGAGGCGCCGGGCCGGCACCCCCGCCCACGTCTCACCCGCAGGCACGTCGGTGACGACCACCGCCCCCATCCCCACCACCGCGTCCTCGCCGACGGTGACCCGCTCGCGGACGCTCGCCGCCATCCCGACGTAGGCCCCGCTCGCGACCCGGACGTCACCGCCGAGGACGACCCCGGCGCACAGGGTCGCACCGTCCTCGACGACGTCGCCGTGGGTGAGGACCACGTGCGGCATGGCGACGACGTGGTCCCCGACCTCGACGTCGGCGGTCAGGACGGTCCCCGCCAGCAGCACGGCCCCCACGCCGACCCGCGCCGAGGCCGGCACCCGGACGGACGGGTCGAGCACGACGCCGTACCGATCCCTCCCCACGCCCATCCCCGCGAGCCGCTGCGCGAGGGCGAGCCGCACCCGCCCCTTCCCGGGGCACAGCACGAGGGCGGCGTCCGGGTGCTCGAGGGCCACGTCGAGGCCCCCCAGCACCGTCAGGCCGGGAAGCGGCTCCGTACGGCGTCGCCGCGGGTCGTCGTCGAGGAAGCCGAGCACCGTGCGCCCGGCCGCCCGAGCGGCCTCGGCGCTCTCGCGGGCGAGCCCGCCGGCGGCGACGAGCAGCAGCGGTCGGTCGTCCTCGCTCACGCAGGTGAGTATGCCCCGGGACGCCCAGCAGCCCCGGACGAGTGCTCGTCCGGGGCTGCTGGGTGCTGCGGGTGGTTCGGGTGTTGCGGGGAGGCTCAGGCCTCGTCCGTCTTCTCCTCGTCGGAGGAGGCGGCGTCGCCGTCGCCCTCGGACTCGGCCTGCTCGGCCTCCTCCTCGTCGGAGAGCTCGCGCTCGATGCCGGCCTCGGCCTCGGCCTCGGCGAGCTCGGCCTCGAGCTCCTCGGCGGTGACCTGCGCGGTGACGTTGACGACGAGGGTCTCCTCGTCGGTGACGAGGGTCGCGCCCTCGGGCAGCTCGACCTGCGAGGCGAGCACCTGGGTGCCGGCCGTGAGGCCCTCGACGGAGACGACGACGCTCTCCGGGATCCTGGTCGCGAGGACCTCGAGCTCGAGGGTCTGCGACTCGACGGTGACGACGGTCTCCGGACCGGCCTCGCCCTCGGTGGTGACGGCGACGTCGACGGTGACCTTCTCGCCGCGGCGGACGATGACGAGGTCGACGTGGTCGATGACCGGCTTGATCGGGTCGCGCTGGACGTCCTTGGCGAGCGCCAGCTGGCTCGAGCCCTCGATCTCGATCTCGAGGAGCGCGTTGGCGACCTTGAGGGCGAGCATCGTCTCGTGGCCCGGCAGGGTGATGTGCACCGGGTCGGTGCCGTGCCCGTAGAGCACGGCGGGGATCTTGTGGTCGCGGCGGATCTTGCGGGCGGCGCCCTTGCCGAACGCGGTCCGCGTCTCGGCGACGAGCTTGGTCTCGGCCATGGGGGTCTGTCCTTACGGGGAAGGTGGCGGGGTGTCGAGGTGACGGGGCGGAGGCCTCGACGCGGGACGGCGTACGGACGGTGGGGACCGCTGGGCGTCGCGCGGAGGCGCCGGCCCTGTCGATCACGGAGTCGGCGGCCGGTGGCCGCACGGCGTCCCTCGCCGAGGCAACCCCCCGATCCTAGGCCACCGCCGCGGCAACCCGAAATCCTCGTCGGTGGCGGGGTCGTCAGCCCCGGCGCAGCTCCCCGGCACGGACCGCGACGACGCCGAGGACGACGAGGACCCCGCCGACCAGCTGCACCGGGCGCGGCAGCTCCCCGAGCAGCAGCCAGGCGAAGAGGACGGCGAAGAGCATCTCGGCGAGACCGACGAACGAGGCGACCGTCGAGCCGAGCCGCCGCGCGGCCCAGGTCCCCAGCAGGTACGCCGCCGCCGCGGCCACGAGCGCGAGCTCGGCCACCGGCAGCCACCACGGCAGCGACGCCCCGTGCAGGGTCACGTCGGCCGTGGCGACGTGCATCGGTAGGACCCGTACGGCGCCGAGCACGCCGAGCACGACCGCGCCGAGCCCCATCCCGAGCGCGGCGAGCGCGACGGCGGGCAGGTCGTCGGCCTCCTGCGCGGCCCCGACGTAGAACACCGCGAGCCCGAGCGCGGCGACCAGGCCCCAGGCGACCCCGGCCGGGGCGGGCGGCGACTGGCCCGTGACGTCGAGGACGAGGGCGAGGCCGCCGAGCGCGACGACGACCCCGAGCAGCGTGAGCGGGGCGGGTGCCTTCCGGCTGCGCAGCCACGTCCACAGCACGACGAGGACGACCCCGGAGTACTCCAGCAGCAGCGCCACCCCGACGGTCAGCTGCTGGACGGCGTTGAAGTAGGCCACCTGGCAGGCGGCGACGGCGACGAGGCCGTAGGCGAGCACGAGCGGGGCGCGCCGCCGGACGACGCCCCAGCGGCCGCGCAGCGCCCGGACCGCGAAGGGCAGCAGGACGAGGGCGGCGCCCCCGACGCGCAGCAGGACGATCGCGCCCGAGCTCCAGCCGGTCTCCAGCAGCGACTTGGCGAACGGGCCCGAGGTGCCGAAGGCGGCGGCCGTGGCGAGGCCGGCGAGCAGCCCGAGGTCGGGGCGCGGCCGCGCGCGGCGGGTCCGGGTCGGGGTGAGCACCGCCGGGTCGAGCGAGGTGGTCATCGGTGCTCCCTGCTGGACGGTCCCCGGCGGCCACATGCCTGTCAGGGGTGAAATCGACTATGCTCCTGACGGTAGGGCACCCGTCGGTCAGGAGTCAAGATGCTGTTCGCCCATGACACCGAGGTGGCGCTCCAGGCCGCCTGCGACCTGGTCAACACGATGCCGGGCAGCGTGCCGGGCGACACCGACGTCGACACCCTCACCACCGGCGACGAGCTGGACGCGTTCGTGCTCGAGCACGAGTTCACCGGCAGCCGCGCGCACGATGCGGCCGAGCTGCGGGCCGTACGACGCCTGCGCCCGCGGCTGCGCGAGCTGTGGACCCTCGCCGTCGACGGTCAGGAGACCGAGGCGGTCGGCGAGGTCAACGCGCTGCTCGCCGAGGCCCGGGCCCTGCCCCAGCTGGTGCGGCACGACCAGTGGTCCTGGCACCTGCACGCGACGCCGCCCGAGGCGCCGCTCGCGACCCGGATGGCCGTCGAGGCGGCGATGGCCGTCGTCGACCTCATCCGCTCCGACGAGCTGGACCGGCTCAAGGTGTGCGAGGCCGAGGACTGCGACGACGTCCTCGTCGACCTGAGCAAGAACCGCTCGCGCCGCTACTGCGACGGCGGCTGCGGCAACCGCGCCAACGTCGCGGCCTACCGGGCGCGGCGGGCCCGCTCCTCCTAGGCCTTGCCGTCGAAGAGGCTCGTCACCGACCCGTCCTCGAAGACCTCGCGGATCGCGCGGCTGATGAGCGGCGCGATGGACAGCGTCGTCAGCTTGTCGAACTCGCGGTCCGGCGAGACCGGCAGCGTGTTGGTGACGACGACCTCGGTCGCGGCGCAGCTCTTGAGCCGGTCGACCGCGGGGCCGGACAGGATCGGGTGGGTCGCGGCGATGACGACCCCCTTGGCCCCGTCGGCCATGAGCGCGTCGGCCGCCTTGGTGATCGTGCCGGCCGTGTCGATCATGTCGTCGACGAGGATGCACACCCGGCCCTCGACGAGACCGACGACCCGGTTCGCGACGGTCTCGTTGGGGCGGTTGATGTCCCGGGTTTTGTGGATGAAGGCCAGCGGCGCGCCCCCGAGGCGGTGCGACCAGTCCTCGGCGACCTTGATCCGGCCGGCGTCCGGCGAGACGACCGCGAGCGGCTGGTCGCCGTACTTCTGCGCGACGTACTCCGTGAGGATCGGCAGGGCCATGAGGTGGTCGACGGGGCCGTCGAAGAAGCCCTGGATCTGCGCGGTGTGCAGGTCGACCGCCATGAGCCGGTCGGCGCCGGCGGCCTTGAAGAGGTCGGCCATGAGCCGGGCCGAGATCGGCTCGCGGCCCCGGTGCTTCTTGTCCTGGCGGGCGTAGCCGTAGAACGGCAGGACCACCGTGATCCGCTTGGCCGAGGCGCGCTTGAGCGCGTCGACCATGATCAGGTGCTCCATGATCCACTCGTTGATCGGCGCCGTGTGGCTCTGGATGACGAAGGCGTCGCAGCCGCGCACCGACTCCTCGTACCGCACGTAGATCTCGCCGTTGGCGAAGTCGTACGCCGACGTCGGCACCAGCTCGGTGCCGAGCTCCGCGGCGACCTCGCGGGCCAGCTCGGGGTGCGCGCGACCCGTGAAGACCATGAGGTTCTTCTCGGTCGTCCTCTGGATGCCGGTCACGCCTGCTCCTCCTGCTGGTCCTGCGCGGGGTCCCCGTGCTGGTCGTGCTGGTCCGGCTGGTCCGGCTGGTCCGGCTGGTCCGGCTGGTCCGGCTGGTCCGGCTGGTCGTGCCGGGCCGCGAGGGCGGCCTGCGCGGCGCGGTCGGTGGCCGTCCCCGCCCGGCGGCGGGCCACCCACTGCGGGACGTTGCGCTGCCGCGCGCGGCTCACGCCCAGCTCGCCCGGGCCGACGTCACCCGTGAGGGCCGACCCGGCGGCGACGTACGCCCCGTCGGCGATGGTCACCGGCGCGACGAGCACCGAGTCGCTGCCGACGAAGGAGTGCGCGCCCACGCTCGTGCGGCTCTTGGTCACCCCGTCGTAGTTGGCGACGATCGTGCCGGCGCCGAGGTTGGCGCCCTCGCCGATGGTGGCGTCGCCGACGTAGGACAGGTGCGGGACCTTGGCCCCGTCGCCGATCTCGGCGTTCTTCGTCTCGACGAACCCGCCGATCTTGCCGCGGGCGCCGAGCCGGGTGCCGGGGCGCAGGTAGGAGAACGGGCCGACGCTCGCGCCCGGGCCGACGACCGCGAGGACGGCCTGGGTGCGCACGACCTCGGCCCCGTCGCCCACCTCGGTGTCGGTGAGCGTCGTGTCCGGGCCGATCGTGCAGCCGGCGCCGACGCTCGTCGCGCCGAGCAGCTGCGTGTTCGGCCGGACGACGGTGTCCTCGCCGACCGTCACGTCGACGTCGATCCACGTCGTCGCCGGGTCGACGACGACGGCGCCGTCGCGCATCGCCTTCTCGACGGTCCGTCGGTTGAGCTCGGCCCCGAGCCGGGCCAGCTGCACCTTGTCGTTGACGCCCTCGGTCTGCCAGACGTCGGCCAGCTCGTGGCCGGCGACGACGAGGCCGCGGCGGCGGGCGATGGCGACGACGTCGGTGAGGTACTTCTCGCCCTGCGCGTTGTCGGTCGTCACCTCCGCGAGAGCGTCGCGCAGGACCGCGGCGTCGAACGCGTAGATCCCGGAGTTGATCTCCCGCACGGCGCGCTGCTGCTCGGTCGCGTCCTTCTGCTCGACGATCGCGCTCACCGCGCCGTCGGCGTCGCGCAGGACCCGGCCGTAGCCGGTCGGGTCGTCGACGAGGCTGGTGAGGACGGTGACCGCGGCGCCCGCGCCGGTGTGAGCCTGGAGGAGCGCGAGGAGGGTGTCGGCGGCGAGGAGGGGCACGTCGCCGTACGTGACGAGGACGGTGCCCTCGAGCCCGTCGGGGAGCACGGCGAGCCCGCACTCGGTGGCGCGGCCCGTCCCCTTGACCTCGTCCTGGTCGGCGACGACCGCGGTCGGGTCGACCTGCGCGATGTGCGCCGCGACGTCGTCGCGCTGGTGGCGCACGACGACGGCGAGGTGCTCGGGGCCGGTCGCGCGCGCGGCGCGCAGCGCGTGCCCGAGCAGGCTCAGCCCACCGATCCGGTGCAGCACCTTCGCGGTGCGCGAGCGCATCCGCGTCCCCTCGCCCGCGGCGAGGACGACGACGGCGGCCGGGCGGGCGGGTCCTTGGCTGCTCACGGGGTCCGATCGTAACGGGAGGGTCACGCGTCCCCGTCGCGCCACCGGTCGGGGCCGTATGAGCCGAGGAACATCTCCAGCGCCTCGACGAGGCGACCCGGCACGTACGCCGTCGTGTGCTCGTCCGCGGTCGCCTCCAGGCGGGACCGCAGGTCGGCGAGCAGCCCAGCGAGGTCGTGGTCGGCGGCGAGGTCCACCATGGCGTCGTACGGGGTGGGCGGCCGCTCGGGCACGAGGCCTCCTGGTCGGGTGGGCTCCCCGGGATGGAATCGAACCATCGTCGCTAGTCCTGATTCAAAGTCAGGCGGGCCCTGCCAGCAGACCAACCGGGGATCGCGTGCCCCCAGGCTACCCAGGCGCAGCGGCCACCGAGAGCAGCCGGCGGAAGGCGACGACGTCGGGCTCCTGCCAGTCGACGTGGTCGTTGCGCCAGCCGAGCAGGTCGTGGAACCGGGGGTCGTCGTTCGCCATCGCGTGGCCGATGACCGCGTCGGCGGGGATGCCGTAGCGCGCCTGGAGCATCCGGACGAGCGCCGCGAGCGCGGTGACCTGGGGCCGGCGGGCGAGGATCGCCGCGTCGGCGGCGCGGGGGTCGGGCAGCGCCGGCTGGACGACCTCGATCCCGATGGCGCGGTCGTTGAGGCCGATCGTGTGCCGGCAGCGGATCGTCACGGGGACGAGCGCGTGGACCGTCCCGTCCTGGTCGACGACGAAGTGGGCGCACGTGTTGGGCTTCTCGCCGAGGTTGGCCACGTCCGGGGCGAAGGTGTCGCGCACCCCCTCCCAGGAGCCGCCGCCGGAGTAGTGCAGGACGACCATGCTCGGCGTGAGCCGCCAGGTGTCGTCGCCGTAGTGGCGCAGCGAGTAGGCGGCCGTCTCGACCTTGCGGGTGTCGTCGAACGGGACGAGCGAGTCCACGACGGGCACGCTCGGTGCCGCGCTCGTCGTCGGGCGCACGCTCATCGTCGTCGCGGCGGGGGCGGACGCCGCCGCGGACGACACCGGCCCGCCGGCCGGCGGGTCGGGCTCGGCGCACGCGCCGACGGTGAGCAGGGCCGTCGTGACGATCGCGGCCCCCGCCGCGGCCCGGGCGGGCCTCGGCCGTCGTCGTCGCACCCGGCCACGGTAGGTCAGCGGGGAGGCCGGAGCCGGGCGACGTCCGGGGCGTCGTACGGCGGGCGGCAGAATGGGCGGGTGAGCGGGGACGAGGGCAGGCGCGCCGGGCGGCACCGGATGACCGGGCCGCAGCGGCGCGAGCAGCTGCTCGAGATCGGCCGCGCGCTGTTCGCGGAGAAGGGCTTCGAGGGCACGTCGGTCGAGGAGATCGCCGCCAAGGCGAAGGTGAGCAAGCCGGTCGTCTACGAGCACTTCGGCGGCAAGGAGGGCCTCTACGCCGTCGTCGTCGACCGCGAGGTCACCTCGCTGCTCGACCAGGTGACCGCCGCGCTCGACCCTGAGCACGGGGCGCGGCAGCTGC
Source organism: Lapillicoccus jejuensis (assembly GCF_006715055.1). Classification (NCBI taxonomy): domain Bacteria; kingdom Bacillati; phylum Actinomycetota; class Actinomycetes; order Micrococcales; family Intrasporangiaceae; genus Lapillicoccus; species Lapillicoccus jejuensis. The sequence continues at coordinate 2,360,471 of NZ_VFMN01000001.1, read as the reverse complement.
TCGAGTCGGCGGCGCTGGCGCTGCTGGAGTACGTCGACACCTCGACCGACGGCTTCCGGATCCTCGTGCGCGACTCCCCCACCGGCCAGTCGACGGGGTCGTTCGCGAGCCTCATCAGCGACGTCGCGACCCGGGTCGAGCACCTGCTGGCGGCGGAGTTCAAGAGCCGCAAGCTCGACCCGAAGACCGCGCCGCTCTACGCGCAGATGCTCGTCGGCATGGTCGCCCTGACCAGCCAGTGGTGGCTGGAGTCGCGCCGCTTCAAGAAGGACGAGGTCGCCGCGCACCTGGTCAACCTCGCCTGGAACGGCCTGCAGGGCCTCGAGCGCAAGCCGCGCCTGGGCTCCCCGTAGCGTCCGCACCTCCGCGGCACCGGTGCCCCATCGGTGCGGACGCTACGGCTTGCGCGCGACGGCGAAGAGGCGGCGGAAGGGCAGCACCACGCCGTACGGCGTCCTCGGGTACGCCGCGTCGAGGGCGGCGGTGTAGCGCGCGACGAAGGCCGCGCGCTCGTCCTCGTCGGTGAGGGCGTCGAGCACCGGCCGCAGCCCGGTGCCGCGCACCCACTCGAGCACCGGCTGCCGCTGGGCACCCTCGGGGTCGAGGACGTGCAGGTACGTCGTCTCCCACACGTCCGCCTCGAGGCCGAGCCCGGCGAGCAGGGCGAGGTACTCCCCCGGCTCGGCCACGGCGTCGTCGTGCCGCAGCACCCCGGCGAGCCGCTCGGCCCACGGACCGTCGGCCGCGACCGCGCGCATGAGCACGTGCGACGGCGCGTCGAAGTTCGCAGGCACCTGGAGCGCGAGCCGGCCACCGGGGGCCAGCGCGTCGACCCACCGCGGGAGCAGCTCGCGGTGCTCGGGGACCCACTGCAGGGTCGCGTTGCTCGTCAGGACGTCGACCGGGGCGCCGAGACCCGTCGGGTCCCAGTCCTGCGCGCGGACCTCGTGCCACTCGACGCGGCCGGCCCCGTCGAGCTCGCGGGCCCGGGCCAGCATCGCGGCCGAGGCGTCGAGGCCGACGACGCGCGCGCGCGGCCAGCGCTGCGCGAGGCCGAGCGTGAGCGGGCCGTCGCCGCAGCCGAGGTCGACGACGAGCCGCGGGTCCTCGGCACCGACCCGGGCCAGCAGGTCGGCGAACGGGCGTCCGCGGTGGCCGGCGAAGACGGCGTACTGCGTGGGGTCCCAGGTGGGCACGGTGGCTCCTCTCGTCGGGTCTCCTGGCCACATGGTCTCCCCGGAAGTCTCTTGATGTCAAGAAACTTGACGCGAGGGCTACGCTGGTCGGATGACGACGGACGAGGCGCGCCCCGCCCCCGAGCAGTACCGCTCGGCGGGCGACGAGGTCGACCGGATCGTCGGGGCGTGGGAGCGCGAGCGCCCTGACCTCGACGCCTCCCCGCTGCACGTCCTGTCCCGGATCTCGCGCCTCGCCCGGCACCTCGACCTCGCCCGCGGGACCGCCTTCGCGCGGCACGGCCTCGAGGGGTGGGAGTTCGACGTCCTGTCGGCGCTGCGTCGCTCGGGCGAGCCCTACCAGCTCTCCCCCGGCCAGCTCGTCACGCAGACCCTCGTCACCTCGGGGACGATGACCAACCGGGTCGACCGGCTCGCCGCGCGCGGGTTCGTCGAGCGGCACCCCGACAGCCGCGACCGGCGCGGGGTGCTCGTCGCGCTCACGCCGTCCGGCCGCGAGGTCGTCGACGCGGCGCTGGCCGACCTCCTGGATCGCGAGCGCGACCTGCTGCGCGACCTGCCACCCCGGGAGCGCGAGGCGCTGACCTCGACGTTGCGGGTCCTGCTCCAGCCCTTCGACGGCTGACCGGACACAGGTAACCCCACGTCTACGGCCGGTCACCCGGCCAGGACGTGGGGTTCCCTGTGTCCGGTCGCTCAGGCCTGCTGGAACTCCAGCCGGTTGCCGACCGGGTCGTCGGTGTGGAACCGGCGCAGCCCGGGGATCGAGTCGTCCCAACGGATCTCGCCGCCCGCGGCCGCGACGGCGGCCGCGAGCGCGTCGACGTCGGCGACCGCGATCCCGGGGTGCGCCTTGCGGGCGGGGCGGAAGCCGTCCTCGACGCCGCAGTGCAGCTCGAGCCCACCGGGCGCCTCGCCCGCGCGGAACCACACGCCACCGCGCGCCGCCAGCACGGGCGGCTTCGAAACCTCGACGAGCCCGAGCACGCCGCCGTACCAGGCCCGCAGGTCGTCCTCCGACCCCGCCGGGCACGAGACCTGGACGTGGTGCAGCCGCATCTCCATGCTCTGACGCTAGCTCGACATCAGGACGACCGCGGGGGTGGGCTGGGGTCAGCCGGCGGTCTCGGCGGCCTCGAGCCAGGCCGCCTCGAGGTCGTCCTTCTCGGTGTCGAGCTCCTGCTGCTCGCGGGCCAGGTCGACCAGCGCCCCGTGCTCGCCCGCCGACGACGCCTCGGCCATCCGCGCGTGCAGGCGCTGCTCGCGCTCGGCGAGCCGGGCGAGCGCCTTCTCGACCCGGGCCAGCTCCTTGCGCGCGGCCCGCACGTCGGCGGCGGAGACCGCAGGCACGGCGGACATCGCGGCCGCGTCCGGACGACGCCCCGCGGCCTCACCTCCCGCGGCCGGAGCCACCGGCACCTCGCGCCGCACGACCGCCCCCTGCTCGACGAGCGCGAGGTACTGCTCGACGCCGCCGACGAGGTCGAGCAGCTTGCCGTCGCCGAGCAGGGCGACCTGCTTGTCGGCGACCCGCTCGAGCAGGTACCGGTCGTGCGACACGACGAGCAGCGTGCCGCCGAAGCCGTCGAGGACGTCCTCGAGCGAGGTGAGCGTCTCGACGTCGAGGTCGTTGGTCGGCTCGTCGAGGATGAGGACGTTGGGCTCGGTCATGAGCAGCCGCAGCAGCTGGAGCCGGCGCCGCTCACCACCGGACAGGTCCGACACCCGGGTCTGCTGGCGGGCGCCGGTGAAGCCGAGCCGCTGCGCCAGCTGCGAGGCGGAGACCTCCTTGCCGCCGAGCGTCGTGTACTGCCGCACGTCCTCGACCGCGGCGATGACCCGCCGGTCCCCGAGCGCGTCGAGCTCGCGCACCTCCTGGGTGAGGAAGGCGAAGCGCACCGTCTTGCCGACCTTGCGCCGCCCGGCGGTCAGCGGCACGTCGCCGGTCAGCGCCCGCAGCAGCGTCGACTTGCCGGCGCCGTTGACGCCGACGATCCCGATCCGGTCACCGGGCCCGAGGCGCCAGGTCACGCGGTCGAGGATCCGCCGGTCGCCCAGCTCGACGCTGACGCCCTCGAGGTCGACGACGTCCTTGCCGAGCCGGGTGGTGGCGAACCGGACCAGCTCGACCGTGTCGCGCGGCGCCGGCTCGTCCTCGATGAGGGCGTTGGCGGCGTCGATGCGGAAGCGCGGCTTGCTCGTGCGGGCCGGGGCGCCGCGGCGCAGCCAGGCCAGCTCCTTGCGCAGCAGGTTGTCGCGCCGCTCGGCGACGACGGCGGCCATCCGCGCGCGCTCGGCCTTGGCCAGGACGTAGGCGGCGTACCCGCCCTCGTACGACGCCACCTCACCCTCCTGGACCTCCCACGTCGTCGTCGCGACGGCGTCCAGGAACCAGCGGTCGTGGGTGACCGCGACGAGCGCCGAGTCCGGCCGGGTCCGCGCGGTGGTGAGGTGCCGCGCGAGCCACGCCACGCCCTCGACGTCGAGGTGGTTGGTCGGCTCGTCGAGCAGCAGCAGGTCGGGGTCGGAGACGAGCAGCCTCGCGAGCGCCGTACGGCGTCGCTCCCCGCCGGAGAGCGGCCCGACGAGGGCGTCGAGCCCGCCGACGCCGGGGGCGTCGAGGCCGCCGAGCAGCCCGGCGAGGACGTCGCGGATCCGCGCGTCGCCGGCCCACTCGTGCTCGTCGAGGCCACCGAGGACGGCCTCGCGCACGGTGTGCGCGGGGTCGAGGTCGTCGGCCTGCGCGAGCATCCCGACGGTGACCGACCCGCCGCGCACGGCCCGGCCGCCGTCGACCTCGAGGGTGCCCGCGAGCACCCGCAGCAGGGTCGACTTGCCACCGCCGTTGCGGCCGACGACGCCGATCCGCTCGCCGGTGCCGACGCCGGTGGAGATCGCGTCGAGGACGGTGGTCGTCCCGCGGACGACGGTGGCGCGCTCGAGCGACACGAGGTTGGCCATGACGCCGCGTCCTCAGGCGCGCGCGGGCGCCGGGCCCACGTGCTCGCCGGGGACGACGTGCGCTCCGGCGACCGGACCGGTCGCGCGGCGCACGTCGCCGGCCACCCCGGAGGCGGTGAGCGAGACGGCGAGGTCGAGCGCGCCCTCGGCCGACCCGGTGAGGAAGGCGACGGTGGGGCCCGACCCGGAGACCAGGCCGCCGAGCGCCCCGAACTCCAGTCCCGCCTCGACGACGTCGCTGAGCCCGGGCTGGAGCGAGAAGGCGGCCGGCTGCAGGTCGTTGTTGAGCGCGGCGCCGAGCGCCTCGGCGTCGCCCGAGCGCAGCGCCGCCATCATCGCCGGGGAGGGCACCGCGTCGGGGACGTCCTGCCCCTCGCGCAGCCGGTCGCACTCGGCGTAGACCGCCGGCGTCGAGAGGCCGGCGTCGGCGAGCGCGAAGACCCAGTGGTAGCGGCCGGACGCGGCGAGGACCGGCGCGAGCTGCTCGCCCCGGCCGGACCCCATGGCGATGCCGCCGGCGAGGCAGAAGGGGACGTCGCTGCCGAGCCGGGCGGCGAGCTCGCCGAGCTCGTCGCGGCCGAGGCCGGCCGACCACAGGCCGTCGCAGGCCAGCAGGGTGGCCGCGGCGTCGGCGGACCCGCCGGCCATGCCGCCGGCGACGGGGATGTCCTTGCGGATGCGGACCTGGACCGCCTCGTCGAGCCCCAGCTCGTCGGCGACCGACCGGGCCGCCCGCAGCGCAAGGTTGGAGGCGTCCGTCGGCACGAGGTCGGCCTGGGCCCCGGTGACCTCGACCGACCACTCGTCGGCGGGGGTGACGGTGACCTCGTCGTGCAGCCCGACCGCCATGTAGACGGTGGACAGCGCGTGGAACCCGTCGTCGCGGACGGGGCCGACCCGCAGCTCGAGGTTGACCTTGGCCGGCGCGCGGACCGTCACGGCGGAGGTCGGCGGCAGGGCGAGGCTCACCCCGCCACCCTAGCCAGGCGCGGGCAGGTCGCGCCGCGCGGCCGCCACCCGGGCGAAGGCCGCGACGTCGAGCTGCTCGCCGCGGGTGCGCGGGTCGACGCCGGCGGCGCGCAGCGCCAGCTCGGCCCGCTCGGCCGACCCGGCCCACCCGGCGAGCGCCGCGCGCAGCGTCTTGCGGCGCTGCGCGAAGGCCGCGTCGACGGCGGCGAAGACCTCCTCGCGGGTCGCGCTCGTCTCGGGCGGCGGGTGGCGCACGAGCGAGACGAGGCCGGAGTCGACGTTCGGCGCCGGCCAGAAGACGGTGCGCCCGACGGTGCCGGCGAGCCGCACGTCGGTCCACCACGCGGCCTTGAGCGACGGGACGCCGTACACCTTGGAGCCGGGGGCGGCGGCCAGCCGCTCGGCGACCTCGAGCTGGACCATGACGAGCACGCGGTCGATGCTCGGGAACCGCTCGAGGAACGACAGCACCACCGGCACCGAGACGTTGTAGGGCAGGTTGGCGACCAGCGCCGTCGGCGCCGGCTCGCCGAGCTCGGTGACGGCGAGCGCGTCCTCGTGCCGGACCTCCAGCCGGTCGGCGTACGACGGCGCGAGGCTCGCCACCGTGCCGGGCAGCGCCCCCGCGAGGACCGGGTCCACCTCGACGGCGACCACCCGCGCGACCTGCGGGAGCAGGGCGAGGGTGAGCGAGCCGAGCCCCGGGCCGACCTCGACGACGACGTCGTCCGCGCCGACGCCGGCCAGCCGGACGATGCGCCGCACGGTGTTGGCGTCGACGACGAAGTTCTGCCCCCACTGCTTGGTCGGGCGGACCCCGAGGCGGGTCGCGAGCTCGCGCACCTGCGCGGGGCCGAGCAGTCCGGCGGCGTCGGGCTCCATGACCCCCGACCCTAGTGCGGCTCAGGCGGGGCGCAGTCCGCCGTCCGACTCGACGTACCCCTCGCCGGTGGCCGGGCAGCGCCAGGTGCCGTCGTCCTCGCGGGTGAGCGGCCGGCCGGCGCGGCCCACCCAGCCGACCCGGCGGGCGGGCACGCCGACGACGAGGGCGTGGTCGGGCACGTCCGTCACGACCACGGCGCCGGCGGCGACGAGGGCCCACCGGCCGACGGTGACCGGGGCGACGCACACCGAGCGGGCGCCGAGGGCCGCGCCCTCGCGGACGGTGACGCCGACGGCGTGCCAGTCGCTCGCGTCCTTGAGGCTGCCGTCGGGGTTGACCGCGCGCGGGTACTCGTCGTTGGTCAGCACGGCGGCCGGGCCGACGAAGACGCCGTCCTCGAGGACGGCCGGCTCGTAGACGAGGGCGTGGTTCTGCAGCTTGCAGTTCTCGCCGATCCGCACGCCGGGGCCGACGTACGCGCCGCGGCCGACGTTGCAGCCGGCGCCGACGACGGCGTCCTCGCGCACCTGGGCGAGGTGCCAGACGCGGGTGCCGGCCCCGATGCTCGCGCGCTCGTCGACGTCGGCGGAGGCGGCGACGACGGCGTCGGCCGCGACGCCCTGCTCAGGTGGTGTCCCCATGCGCCCACTGTGCCGTGCGCGGCGCCGGCCCGGGGAGGGAACGCGGAGAACCACCTCGCCGACGGCGAGGTGGCTCTCGGTGCGCGCCCCCGGTGGGGTCGGGAGCGGCGCGCGCGGAGGAGACCCGGGTGGGGTGGGGTCAGGCGGCTCCGCGGCAGCCCCAGGGGGCCAGCCCGGCGACGGCGTAGTACCGGTTCGCCACGGTGATCTGCTGCTCGCGCGAGGCGAGGTCGGCGCGGGGGGCGAAGTCGCCGCCACCCCAGGCCAGCCACGAGCTGGCCGCGAACTGCAGCCCGCCGTAGTAGCCGTTGCCGGTGTTGATGTGCCAGTTGCCGGTGGACTCGCACATGGCGATGCGGTCCCACATGGCGGCGTTCGCGAGGTTGAGGCCGGCGCCCGAGGTGTTCCCGGCGCTCGGGGCCGCCGGGGCGGGGGCGGCGGGCGCGGCCGGAGCCGCCTGAGCGGGGGCCGCCGCGACGACGACCGGCTTCGGCTTGCTGCCGACGACGACGACCTGGTCGACCGGCGCGGCGGTGACGCTGTCGCCGGCCCGGGTGCGCCAGGCGAGCTTCCCGTTGAGCCACGTCTCGTTCCAGCGCACGACGCGGGTGCCGGCCTTGCCGGCGGTCTCCGTGCGGGTCGTGCCGACGGTCATCGACGGGTCGGTGCGACGCACGGTGGTGAAGCCGACCGTCTCCGAGGTCGTCGTGGCCTTGGTCGCCTTGCGGGTCACGGTGACCTTGGTGCCGTCCGCGAGGGCGGTCCCGGCGGAGGGGGTGACGAAGTCCTGCCCCTGGAGGCGGACCTCCTGCTGGGTGAGCAGGTCGCCGACGGTGCGGGCCGTCGTCGACGTCGTGAGGGTGCGGCCGTCGGCGCTGAACGTCACGTCGTGCGGCGTCTCGATGCTCATGGCCAGGCCCTGGCGACCCAGCGGCAGGTCGCGCGAGACGCTCATCCGGGCGTCGGGCGCGGTGCGCAGGTCGAGCTCGCGCAGCGCGGCCTCGACCGAGGTGGCGGTGGTCCAGTACGCCCGGGTCTTCCCGTCGAGGGTCACGGTCAGCTGGCGTCCGTAGCGCACGACGACGGTCTCGCCGTCGTCGAGCGGCTGGTCGGCGGCGGGCACGACGGTGTCGTGGGCGCCCACGGTGATGCCCTGCTTGCTCAGCAGGTCGGCGACCGTGCTGCCCATGACGTGGACGTCGGTCGTGTGCCCGTCCACCGACAGGGCCACGGCCTTGTCGAGGTGGGCGACGCTGAAGGCGCCGGCGGCGACCGCCGCCACGACGCCCAGCTGGACGACCGACCTCACCGGGCGTGCCGTGATCGAACGCGAAAGGGACCGTGCGGTCATGCTGCTCCGTACCTGGTGCTCCCCGGGCACGGAGCACGGGTCCGGGCGTGCAGCGGGGGCGATCGCGCGACCGGACTCGTCGTGCGTCGCCCCCCTCAGAACGACCCGGCCCGTGGTCTCGCCACCGGCCGACGGGCACCCACTGTGCGGGACCGTCCAGCGAAAGGTCAACTTTCGGTAACGGAAGCGTTTACGCGGGAACCTGTCGGGTGGGACGGATGTGACGGATGTGGCGTGCTTTCCGCCTGATCGGTCCGGTTCGCCCACCCGTCGCGCGTCACCTTGCTGCCGTGGCAGCGGAGGGCCTTCCGGTGGCGCGGCGGCCCCGTGCACCCCTTCGGATCAGGAGGCGTTTTCCCAGCGGCCGTAGACCCGCTCGCTGTTGCGCGAGAGCGCCGTGCAGAGGGTGGGCACGTCGACCGAGAGCGTGCCCGCCATCGCCCGGACGGTGAGCGGCACGAGGTACGACGCGTTGCTCGCGCCGCGCCAGGGGTGGGGCGTGAGGTACGGCGCGTCGGTCTCGACGAGCAGGTGCTCGAGCGGGGTCACGGCGAGCGCGTCGCGCAGGCCCTGGGCGCTGGAGAAGGTCACCGTGCCGGCGAAGGAGAGCATGAGCCCGAGCTCCACCGCGGCGCGGGCCATCGGCACGTCGCCGGAGAAGCAGTGCAGCACGGTGCGCTCCGGCGGTCCCTCCTCGCGCAGGATCCGCAGCACGTCGTCGTGGGCGTCGCGGTCGTGGATCTGCAGGGCGAGCCCGGTCCGCTTGGCCAGGTCGATGTGCCGGCGGAACGCCTCCTGCTGGGCGGGGACCCCCTCCGGGCCGGTGCGGAAGTAGTCCAGGCCGGTCTCGCCGACCACCCGGACGCGCGGGTGGGCGGCGACGCGCTCGACCTCGGCGAAGGCGTCATCGAGCTCGCCGGTGGCGACCAGGCGCGGGATCTCGTTGGGGTGCAGGGCGACCCCGCCCAGCAGGCCGGGGTGGCCCTCGTCGAGGACGCGCTCGGTCCAGCGGACCGCCTCGAGGTCGCAGCCGATCTGGACGACCCGGTCGACGCCGACCGCCGCGGCCGCGGCCAGGGCGTCGGCGACGGGGGCGGCCGGCTCGTCGTCCCGGGCGATGTCGAGGTGGCAGTGGTTGTCGACGACCGGGATCGGCAGCGGGTCGGGCGCGGGCGGCCGCTCGCCGGGAGCCAGCCGCCCGCGACGGCCGCTCACGCGCCGGTCGGTGCGGTGTCGGCGTCGCCGCCCGCCCCCGGCGGGTCGAACTTGCGGAAGACCGGCGCCGGCTTGCCGATCGGCGTGCCGGGGACGACCGGGCGCGGCCCCCACGCGGGCGTGGCCGAGTACTCCCCGGTGATGACCGGGTAGCCCGGCCCGCCGTCGAGGTCCTCGACCTCCTCCAGCCGGGGCATCGGCACGAGGTCGCCCTCGCCGCCCAGGACCCGGTGCACGGCGTTGCTGCTGTGCGGCAGGAACGGCGACATCATCGTGTTGAGGTCGGTGACGACCTGCACGAGGACGTGCAGGACGGTGCCGAGCCGCTCGCGCTCGTCCTCCCCCTTGAGCCGGAACGGCTCGGTGCGGCTGACGTAGGCGTTGGCCTCGCCGACGAGGCGCATCACCTCCGCGATCGCGGCGCGCACCCGCTGACGGGCCAGGAGCCCTCCGACGGTGTCGAACCCGCCCCGTACGGCGTCGAGCAGCGCCTCGTCGACCGGCTCGAGCGGCCCGGCGGCCGGGACCTCGCCGAACTGCTTGTGGACCATCGACGCGGTGCGGTTGACGAGGTTGCCCCACCCGGCGACGAGCTCGCTGTTGTTGCGCTGGACGAAGGCGTCCCAGGTGAACTCGGCGTCCTGGGTCTCCGGACCGGCGGCGCAGATGAAGTAGCGCAGCGGGTCGGGGCCGTAGTCGGCGAGCACGTCGCGCACGTAGACGACGTGGCCGCGCGAGGAGGAGAACTGCTCCGCCCCCATCGTCAGGTACTGCGAGGCGACGACCTCGGTCGGGAGGTTGAGGACGCCGTACGGGCCGGGCTCGCCGCCCTTGTCGCCCTTGCCCGCGTAGGCGAGCAGCTCGGCGGGCCAGATGAGCGAGTGGAAGGTGATGTTGTCCTTGCCCTGGAAGTAGTACGACTCCGCGGCGGGGTCGTTCCACCAGTCGCGCCAGCGCTCCGGGTCGCCCACCCGGCGGGCCCACTCGATCGAGGCCGACAGGTAGCCGACGACGGCGTCGAACCACACGTAGAAGCGCTTGGTCGGCTGCTCGCGCCAGCCCTCGATCGGGACCGGGATGCCCCAGTCGAGGTCGCGGGTCATCGCGCGCGGCCGCACGTCCTCGAGGAGGTTCTTGGAGAAGTTGAGGACCGACGGGCGCCACGAGCCCTCGCGCTCGCGCTCGTCGAGCCACGCGCCGATGGCCCCCGCCAGCGCGGGCAGGTCGAGGAAGAAGTGCTGGGTCTCCACGAACTGCGGGGTCTCGCCGTTGATCTTCGAGCGCGGGTCGATGAGCTCGGTCGCGTCGAGCTGGTTGCCGCAGTTGTCGCACTGGTCGCCGCGGGCCTGTCCGTACCCGCAGATCGGGCAGGTGCCCTCGATGTAGCGGTCGGGCAGGGTGCGGCCGGTCGACGGGCTGATCGCGCCACGGGTCGTCTGCTCGACCATGTAGCCGTTGCGCCAGTCCCCGGTGAACAGCTCCTGCGCGACGGCGTAGTGGTTGCGCGTCGTCGTCCGGGTGAACAGGTCGTAGGACAGGCCGAGCGCGGTGAGGTCCTCGGCGATGACCCGGTTGTAGCGGTCGGCCAGCTCGCGCGCCGTGACCCCCTGCTCGTCGGCGGCGACGAGGATCGGGGTGCCGTGCTCGTCGGTGCCGGAGACCATGAGCACGTCGTGACCGGCCATCCGCATGTACCGGCTGAACACGTCGGAGGGCACGCCGAAACCGGCGACGTGGCCGATGTGGCGCGGGCCGTTGGCGTACGGCCAGGCGACGGCGGACAGGACCTTGGTCATGGTCCGATCCTAGGAGTCGCCGCGACCGGGTTTCCTCAGCAGGATGGCGAGGTGACCTCGGCTCCCCCGCCCGACCTCCCGCTCGACCCCGCCCTCGCCCTGCTCCCCCGCCCCCGACGGCTCGTGCGGCGTGACGGGGTGCTCACCCTGCCCGAGCGGGTCGTCGTCTCGACCGACGAGCCGGGACGGCCGGCCGCCGAGCACCTGGCCCGGGTCCTGGCGGGCGGGACGGGACGCTCGCCCGCCGTCGTGGAGGCGGGGGCGGTGGACGCCGCGCGGGTGACCGTCGAGGTCCGGGTCGACGGTGACGCCGACCTCCCGCCGGGGCCCCGCGGCTCCCGTACGGAGTCGTTCCGGCTCACCGTCACGCCGCAGGGGGCGACGGTCCTCGCCGGTGGCCCCGCCGGGGCGACGTACGGCGTCGTCGCGCTGCTCCAGCTGCTGCCGCCGGCGGTGCTGCGCCGCGCGCCGGTCGGCGACGGGCCGTGGGTGGCGGCCGCGTGCGTCGTCGAGGACGCGCCGGCCTTCGCGTGGCGCGGGGTCATGCTCGATGTCGCACGACACTTCTTCCCGGTCCACGAGGTGCTGCGGCTCGTCGACCAGCTCGTCCTGCACCGGGTCAACCGGCTGCACCTGCACCTCACCGAGGACCAGGGCTGGCGGCTGGAGGTCCGGCGGCACCCGCGGCTGACCCAGGTGGGCGCGTGGCGGCGCGAGTCGCAGGTCGGCGCGGACGTCGTGGGGCCGGAGGGTGGGGTGACGGCGTCGTTCGACGGGCGGCCGCACGGCGGGTTCTACACGCACGACGACGTCCGCGAGATCGTCGCCCACGCCGCCGAGCGGGGCATCACGGTCGTGCCCGAGGTCGAGACCCCGGGGCACGTGCGCGCGGCGCTGGCGGCGTACCCGGAGCTCGGGGTGACGGGCGAGGCGCTCGAGGTGTGGACGCGGTGGGGCGTCTGCGAGGACGTCCTCAACACGGAGGAGTCGACGGTCCGGTTCTTCCAGGACGTCCTCGACGAGGTGATGGAGCTCTTCCCGTCCGAGTACGTCGGCCTCGGCGGCGACGAGTGCCCGAAGGCCCAGTGGCGCGCCGATCCCCGCACGCAGCAACGGATCCGCGAGCTCGGGCTCGCCGACGAGGAGGAGCTGCAGGGGTGGTTCGTCGGCCGGCTGGCCGCGCACGTCGAGGCGGCGGGGCGGCGGCCGTTCGGCTGGGACGAGGTCCTCGAGGGCGGCACCGTGCCGCGGTCGACGACGGTGATGTCGTGGCGCGGCCTGCAGGGCGCGGTGACCGCGGCCCGTCGCGGGCACGACGTGATCTCGACGCCGGACGACCGGGTGTACCTCGACTACCGGCAGAGCGAGCTGGCCACCGAGCCGATCCCCATCGCCGTACCCCTGACGGTGGCCGACGTGCTCGCCTTCGACCCGGTGCCGCCGGAGCTGACGCCGAAGGAGGCCGAGCACGTCCTCGGCGGCCAGGCCAACCTGTGGACCGAGCACGTCGACGACGCGCGCCGGGCCGACTACCAGCTCTTCCCGCGGGTGGCCGCGCTCGCCGAGGCGCTGTGGTCGGCCGACGTCGCCGGCCCCCGCGACCTCGCGGACTTCCAGCGGCGGCTGATCGTGCACCGCGAGCGGCTCGTCGCGATGGGCGTCGAGGCGCGTCCGCAGGACGGCCCGCTCCCCTGGCAGCAGCGCCCGGGCGTGCCGGGACGGCCGGTGTCCCGCGAGGACCGCGCCGCCCACATGGCCACCCTCACCGCCAACATCACCGACTGACGGTCAGCGCTCCTCGAGGAAGGGCGTGAGCAGGTCGGGGTCGACGGCGAGGGCGACGGCGACACCGGTGTCGAGGGGGACGTCGCGCACGACGTACGACTGCTTGCCGGCGGCAGTGGTGGCGAGCACGTGCGCGACGCCGACGCGGCGCTGGAAGAACGACTGCTGCACGACCCAGCCGATGACGCCGTCGCGCTCGAGGACGTCGCGGCGCCGGACGAACGAGCCGTGCTGGACGACGAGGTGGGCCGGCAGGAGCCGGTGGCCGAGACCGGCGTACCGGTCGCCCGCGACGACGGGCGACAGCAGCAGCGGCAGGGTCGCGAGGACGCCCACCCCGACCCACCACTGGGCCAGCCCGACGAGCAGCCACCCGGCCACGGCCAGGACGAGCGCGGGGACCGCCGCACGCGTGTAGCGGCGCCGCCGGGCGGCGGGCCCGTGCTCGTGCAGCGGCCCGGCCAGCGCCTCGTCGTCCTCGAGGACGTCGCGTCCGACCCGGGCGACGACGTCGTACGGCGCGGGCGGGGAGAGCCAGGCGCTGCCCCGGTCGCGCTCCTTGCGGCTGAGTCCGGTCGTGATCGCCTGGAGGCGCGCCCCCTTCGCCAGCCGCAGCCCCAGCGGGCGGCCGAGCTCGACGCCCCGCAGCCGCTTCTCCTCGATGCTCGTCTCGCGCGTCGTGAGCAGACCGCGGGTGACGTGCAGGGTGCCGCCGCGGTGCCGGGTGAGGCGGAACCCCCAGAACTGCAGGGCGTATCCGACGACGGCGAGCAGCGACACCAGCACGACGAGACCGACCAGGACGACGACGACGTCGACCCACAGCGGGTGCTCCCCCAGGCCGCTCACCGCGCCGCCGAGGTCGGTGCGCTGGAGGTAGCGCTGGAGGAACTGGTTGCCGAAACCGAGGATGGCCAGCGCCGAGAAGACGCCGGTGAGGGTCAGCGGGGCGAAACCGACCCAGCGCGGGTCGAGGCGCAGCAGCTCGGTCTCGGTGCCGGGGACGTCGTCGCCGGACCACACCGGCGCGAACCCCCGCTCGTCGGCCGGACCGGCGGGCGGCGGGGCCAGGCCGGGGACGGGCTCGCCGTACGGCGCCGGCGAGGCCGGGTCCGCGGCCACCCGCCGCCGGTGGATGAGCTCCTCGCGCAGGTGGCGGGCCTCGGCGGTCGGGAGCGAGTCGAGGACCAGCCGCTCCTTGGTGTGCCCGGCGGTCCCGATCTCGACCTTGGCCAGCCCGAGGACGCGGTGGAAGGGCGGCGCGGTGACGTCGACGGTGCGGACCCGGTCGGCGGGGGTCGCGATGACCTGCCGGTTGAGCAGGCCCTTGCGCAGCTCGATCTGGCCGTGCTCGATGCGGAAGCGGGTCGTCGCCCAGCGCAGCAGGCCGACCCCGACGGCGAGCACGAGCACGGCCAGCTCGATGAACCGGCCGCCGGTGTCGCTGCTCTGCCCGACGACGACCGCACCGATGAGCGCGGGCAGGAAGCGGACGATCTCCTGGACCGGGTGGATCATCAGCATCCGCGGGTCCAGGCGCCGCCACGGCGTCTCGAGGTCGGCCAGCTCCGGGGCGGGCGGCGGTGCGGCGGGTGGCGGTGCGGCGGGCGGCGGGGCGTCGTCGTACGGGGCCCCGGTGGGCGGCTCGCTCACGTCGCGTCGCCGGTCTCGGCGACCGTCGCGTCGGTGAGCTCGTCGACGAGCCGGCGGGCGACGTCGGCGTCGAGCCCCTCGATGGTGAGCGGGCCGGCCGCCGACGCGGTCGTCACCGTGACGCTGGCGAGGCCGAAGAGCTGGTGGACGGGGCCGCGGGCGAGGTCGACGGTCTGGATCCGCGAGACGGGGGCGATGCGTCGTTCCTGCGAGAGCCAGCCGCGCTGGGTGTAGACGGCGGTCGGGGTGGTCTCCCAGCGGTGGACCCGGTAGCGCCAGAGCGGCATGCCGCCGACGTACGCGACCGCGAAGACGAGCCACAGCAGGCCGACGACGACGTGCGGGGTGCGCGAGCCGTCGCCGTCGAGCCACCACCAGCCGACCTGGAGGGCGAGCAGGACGAGGACCTCGAGCGCCGCGACCGCCGTCCACATCAGCCGGGCCCGCGGGCTGACCAGGTGCGCCGGGGCACGCAGCCGGGGCGGGGTCGATGGCCTCGTCGCGGGTCCGCCGTCGGCGGGCAGGTCGCTCACGCGCCTCACGGTATGCGACATGTCACCCGACCGGCCGGACCGTGCGCCCGCGGGGCGCGGCCGCGGTGTGGTGGGCTGGTCCGGTGCCCGACCTCAGCGCCAGCCGCCACGTCGACGCCCCCGCGGCGCTCGTCTACGACCTCGTCAGCGACCTGCCCCGGATGGGCGAGTGGTCCCCGGAGTGCGAGCGGGTCACCTGGCGGGGCGGCGCGACCGGGCCGGCCGTCGGGGCCCGGTTCGTCGGGTGGAACCGCAGCGGCGCGGTGCGCTGGTGCACCTGGGGCGAGGTCGTCGAGGCCGAGCGCGGCCGGCGGTTCGCCTTCGAGGTGACCGTCGGGCCGGTGCGGGTGGCGCGGTGGGGGTACGTCCTCGAGCCGGACGGCCCGGACGCCTGCACGGTCACCGAGGAGTGGACGAACCGCCGGCCCCGCGCCGTCGGCTGGGCCTCCGACCTCGTGCTCGGCGACCGCGAGGCCACCAACGCCGCCGGCATCGCGGCCACGCTCGACGCGCTCGCCCGCGCCGCCGAGTCGGTCGCCACGGCCTGACCCCCGCGAATCGGATTCGCCCCGCTCGGCTCGGGTCACGACCAGAGCCGAGCGGGGCGAATCCGATTCGGGTCCGTCGGATCAGCCCCGGCGGACCCGCCGGATCCGGATCGGACCCTTGGCCGTCGACGGGTCGACGACCTTCCCACCCTGGGTGACCTCGACCTCCCCGGCCGCGACGAGCCGCCGCGCCGCCCGGCGCGCGGGCTCCATGAGGTCGCGCCACGAGTCCTCGTCGCCGACCGCGCGGGCGGCGTCGGACGGGCAGATGGTGCCCGTACGACGCCCCAGCAGGTCGAGGATGCTCTCCTCCAGCCGGCGGTCGACGTCGGTCACGCCCCGGCGCCGGCACGCGTCGCTGCAGTAGCGCACGTCGTCCCAGCTGCGCTCCCACTTCTTGCGCCACGTGATCGTCCGGCCGCACGAGGCGCAGGTCTTGGTCGGCAGGTCGGGCACGGGGACGTCGTACCCCCGCCGTGCTCACCCCTCACGCCGTGTCCGCACCGACGCGGCACCGGTGCCCCACGGCTGCGGACGTCCGGCTCAGCGGCGCGCGGCCACCGCGGCGTCGTACACCGTCTTGCGCGACAGCCCGCAGGTCGTCGCGACCTCGCCGCTGACGTCCTTGAGCCGCTCGCCCGCCGCGACCCGCGCGAGCACCGCCGCGACCGCGTCATCGAGGTTGCCGCCCGTCGTCGGCGCCCCGGCGACGACGACGGTGATCTCGCCGCGCACCCCGTCCGCCGCCCACTCGGCGAGCTCGCCGAGCCCACCGCGCCGGACCTCCTCGTAGGTCTTGGTCAGCTCCCGGCACACCGCCGCCGGCCGCTCCGGCCCGAAGGCCGAGGCCATCGCGGCCAACGTCGCGTCGAGCCGGTGCGGCGCCTCGAAGAACACCATCGTGCGCCGCTCCGCGGACAGCTCGGCCAGCACGCGGGACCGCTCGCCCTGCTTCCGGGGAAGGAACCCCTCGAAGCAGAACCGGTCCACCGGCAGGCCGCTCACCGCGAGCGCCATGAGCACCGCGCTCGGCCCGGGGACGCAGGTCACCCGCACGCCGGCGTCGGCGCAGGCCGCGACGAGCCGGTAGCCCGGGTCCGACACCGACGGCATGCCGGCGTCGGTGACGACGACGACCCGGTCGCCGGCGAGCAGCCGCTGCAGCAGCTCGGCGGTCCGCGACGCCTCGTTGTGCTCGTGGTAGCTCGTCACCGACCCGCGCGGCTCGACCCCCAGCTCGCCGAGCAGCCGCCGCAGCCGACGGGTGTCCTCGGCGGCGACGACGTCCGCCCCCGCCAGCTCCTGGGCCAGCCGCGGGGCTGCGTCGCGCGGGTCGCCGATCGGGGTCGCGGCGAGGACGAGGACGCCGTCCGGCTCGGTGCTCACCGGCCCATCCTCGCCCATCGCCCGGCCCCGGGCGCGCGCCGGCAAACCCGTTTGCGCCGTCGCCGCCGACCCGCTCGACTGGGCGCATGAGCGAGACGACGCCGCCCCGCCCGACCGTGCACGTGCACGTGCAGCACGCCGACGACGACGAGCGCTTCCTCGCGACCGACCTCCTCGCGTGGTTCCAGGAGCCCCCGCCGGAGCCGGTCGCCGCCACCCTGTCCTCGATCGACCCGGCCGACCGCTGGGCCGCCGACCTCACCGACGACGCGGACGCCGACCCGGACCGGCACGCGGGCATCTACGGCACGTACCCGTTGCAGGTCACCGTCCCCGGGCCGCTCGGGACGCTGCGCCAGGTGCCCGTCCTCGGCCTCTCCTGGGTCGGCGTGCACCCCGACGCCCGCCGCCGCGGCGTCCTCACCGCGATGCTCGCCCACCACCTCGCGCAGGCCCGGACCGGCGGCTGGTCGGGGCTCAGCGCCCTGCACGCGAGCGAGCCCGCGATCTACGGCCGGCACGGCTGGGGGGCCGCCTCGCTCGAGCTGCGCGCGACCCTCTCCCGCGGCGCGACGCTCACCGCCCCCCACCTCGACACCGCCGCCGGTCGCGTCCGCACCCGCCTGTACGACGCCGCCGATCCCGCCGTCGTCGCGCGGGTCACCACCCTCATGCGGGCGCACGCCGCCGACCGGCTGGGCGCCGTGGCGCTGGGCGAGCGCACCCTGCGCCGGTTCCTCTCCGACAACGCCGCCACGACCCGTGACCAGGAACCGACCCGGGTGATGCTCGCCGTCGAGGGCGGCGAGGACGCCGGCTTCGCGGTCCTGCAGCGCAAGCCCGAGTGGGGTGAGCACGCGCCGAAGGGCACCGTCTTCGTGTGGACCGTCGACGGCGCGCCGGCGGTGCGGCTCGCGCTGCTGCGACGCCTCGTCGACCTCGACCTCACGAGCACGGTCAGGCTGCGCACCGCCTCCCCCGACGACCTCGTCCTGGACTGGACGGCCCCCGAGCGCGGGGTCGCCGGCAGCCCGGTCGACTCGCTGTGGCTGCGGCTCGCCGACCTGCCCACCGCCCTCGCCGCGCGCGGCTACGCCGCCCCGTGCGACGTCGTCCTCGACGTCAGCGACACCCGGCTGCCCGACCAGGCCGGCCGGTGGCGGCTGCGGGTCGGCGCCGACGGGACGGGGCGTGCGACCCGCACCGACCAACCCGCCCAGGTGCGGCTCGACGTCGCCGACCTCGGGGCGTCGTACCTCGGGGGGCGGCCGCTCGCGCGGCTGCTCGAGGCGGGCCGTCTCGAGGAGGTCGAGCCCGGCGCCGTCGCCGCCCTCGACGCCGCGCTGCGCAGTCCGCACCGGCTGCACGCCGCCGTCGGCTTCTGACGCCGACACCGGGTCCCGGCCGCCCCCGGTGGCCGGGTTACCGTTGCCCATGACCGACCGCGCCCCCCTCCGGCGGCGCGCCCGGCTCGCGCTGGCCGCGCTCGCCGCCGCCACGGCGGCGCTCGCGCCGGCCCTCGGCACCCCCGCCCCCGCGGCGCACGCGGCGGACCGCGCGATCCGCACGGAGTCGGCGATGGTCCCGGTCGCCGCGGAGGACGACGGCACCGCGGTCTCGCTCGACGCGAGCATCGTCGAGCCGGCCGACGACGGACCGCACCCGGCGGTGCTGCTCGCGCACGGGTTCGGCGGCAGCAAGGACGACCTCGCCGCGCAGGCCGAGGACCTCGCCCAGCGCGGGTACGTCGCGGTCACCTGGTCCGCCCGCGGCTTCGGCCGCTCCGGCGGGCGGATCCACCTCGACGACCCGACGTACGAGGTCGCCGACGCCGGGGTCCTCGTCTCGCGCCTCGCCACCCGCCCCGAGGTGCTCAAGGACCACGACGGTGACCCGCGCGTCGCGGTCGTCGGCGGCTCGTACGGCGGCGCGCTCGCCCTCATGCTCGGCGCGACGGACGCCCGCGTCGACGCGGTCGTCGCGTCGATCACCTGGAACGACCTGGCCGACGCGTTCTTCCCGCAGCACGCCACCGCCCCCGGCTCGCAGGTCGCCGCCGCCGGCGCGGGCGCCCCCGCCTCCGTCCTCGAGCGCGGCCCGGCGACCGGGCCGTTCAAGCAGGTGTGGGCCTCGCGCTTCTTCGTCTCGTCGGTCGCGACCGCCCGGGCCGGCGGCACGGGCGGCACGGGCGGCACGAGCGACCCGACGTGCGGCCGCTTCGACCCGACCATCTGCCGGCTCTTCCTCCAGGCCTCGGCGACCGGGGCTCCGAGCCCGCAGCTGCTGGAGCTGCTCCGCGAGCACAGCCCCGCCCCGCGGCTCGCCGGCCTGCGCGCGCCGACCCTGCTCATCCAGGGCATGGGCGACAGCCTCTTCGGCGTCGACCAGGCCGACGCGACCGCCCGCACCCTCGCCGCCCAGGGCACGCCGGTCGCGGTGCGCTGGATGGACGGCGGGCACGACGGGCCGAGCAGCACCGCCGACGACGACCTCGCCGTCCAGCGCACCTGGCTCGACCACTACATCGGCCAGGCGACCAAGCCCGCCCCCGGTAGCCCGCTGCCGCTGCCGTCCTTCACCTTCGCCGACCCGCTCAGCGGCCGGCAGACCGTCGCGCGGCTGGAGGCGGCCGACGCGCCGTACGCCCGCGCGGCGACGTACGACGTCGTCCCCCTCACCGGCGGCACCAAGCCCCTCACCGGCCCGCCCGGCGGGCAGCCGGCGTCGATCACCCTCGTGCCCGGCGCCGGCGCGCTGACGGCGCAGCTGCCGACGTACCTCCTCGCCGCCCTCCCCGCCCAGTCCGCCGCGTGGGACACGGCACCCGTGACCGCGACCCGCACCGTGGTCGGCGCCCCGCGCGTGCGGCTGACCGTGACGAGCACCGCGAGCAGCAGCACGCTGTTCCTCAGCCTGTGGCAGGTCACCGGCGGGCAGGCCACCCTGGTGCGCCGGGTCGTCGCGCCCGTCATGGTCCCGACCACCCCGGGGACGCCGGCGACGGTCGACGTCACCCTCGCCGGCGGCTCGTGGGTCGTCCCGCCGGGCAGCGCCCTGCGCGTCCTCGTGACGAGCACCGACTCGACGTACGACGCCCCGCGCGCCGCCCGGGCCGACCGGGTCGAGCTGAGCGACCTGCGGCTGCCGACCGTCGCGGCGACCCCGCTCGCCACCAGCGGGAGCAGCCTCGACACCCAGACCGTGGGCGTCCTCGCCGCGACCGGCGTGCTGCTGCTCGGCTTCACGGGGCTGGCGCTGGTGCGTCGTCGCCGGCGCCGGTCGATCGCCCCGCGCCCCGAGCTCGCCGGGGTCCCGCTCGTCGTGGAGCACCTGGTCAAGACGTACAAGGACGGGCACCGCGCCGTCGACGACGTGACGTGGCGGGCCGAGCGCGGCCAGGTCGTCGGCCTGCTCGGGCCGAACGGCGCCGGCAAGACGACGACGCTGCGGATGGTGCTCGGTCTCATCCGCCCCGACTCCGGCGAGGTGCACCTGCTGGGTGCGCCCGTCGACGCGGGCGCCGCCGTCCTCGACCGGGTCGGCGCGCTCGTCGAGGGCCCGGGATTCCTGCCCCACCTCAGCGGGATCGACAACCTCAAGGCCTACTGGGCCGCGACCGGACGACCTCTGGAGGAGGCGCACCTGGAGGAGGTGCTCGCCGTCGCGGCGCTCGGCGGCGCCGTCGAGCGGCCGGTGCGCTCCTACAGCCAGGGCATGCGCCAGCGGCTCGGCATCGCCCAGGCCATGCTCGGCCTGCCCGAGCTGCTCATCCTCGACGAGCCGACCAACGGCCTGGACCCGCCGCAGATCGCGGCCCTGCGCCCGATCCTGCAGCGGTACGCCGCCGGCGACGGCACCCCCGAGGGCGGCCGCACCGTCGTCGTGTCGAGCCACCTGCTCGCCGAGGTCGAGCTGACCTGCTCGCACGTCGTCGTCATGCACGCCGGCCGCGTCGTCACGACCGGGTCGGTCGCCGACCTCGTCGACAGCAGCGACACCACCGTCCTCGAGGTGCAGCGCCACGACCCGTACACCCGCGACGGCGGGCCCGAGGGGACGCCGTACGCCGCCGCGCTGGCCGACCTGCGACAGGCGCCGGGCGTCGTGTCGGTCGAGGCACCCGAGCCCGTCGAGGGGGCGGAGGTGTTGCGGCGCAACGGTTCCGGGGCCGGCCCGAGCGCCGACGAGGACGTCGTCAAGCTCGTCGTCACCTCGCGGCTGCACCGCGCCGAGGTGGTCCGGCTCGCCGCCGCGGCCGGGCTGCGCGTCGTCGGGGTGAGCAGCCGCAAGCACCTCGAGGAGGTCTTCCTCTCGGTCATCGCGGGCGCCGACGGCGCGGCCGCGAACGGGGTCGACGGGGCCGACGACCCGAACGAGCGGCTGCGCACCATCCGCGCCCGCTGAGCCGGACCTGCGCTACCGGGGTGCTGCGGTGGAGTCCTGACCCCACCGCAGCCACCCGCTCCGTACGACGCCCTCAGGCGCGGCGGCGCGGACGGGTGCGGCTGACGGCGACGCCGCCGAGCGCGAGCGCGCCACCGGCGATGGCCCAGGCGGTGGGGACCTCGCCGAGCAGGCCCCACGACAGCAGGACGGTGATGGCGGGGACGGCGAGGGTCGTCGTCGTCAGCCGGCCGGCGTCGCTGGCGCGCAGCGCCCGCGCCCACAGGATGAAGGCGACGGCGGTCGGGCCGACGCCGAGGTAGACCACCGCGAGCGTCGAGCCGAGCGGTGCGGCCGCGACCTGGTGGAGCAGCTCCGGCAGCCACGGCAGCAGGACGACCGTGCCGGCGAGGCACCCGAGGAACGTCCCGGTCACCGCGTCGACGGTGCGCAGCGCCACCTTCTGCAGCAGCACCCCGCCGGCGTAGAGCACCGCGGCGACCAGGCCGAGTGCGATGCCCGTGCCGTCCGCGTGGACGCCGCGCCCCCCGGCGGCGATGAGCGCGACACCCGCGAACCCGACGAGCAGCCCGACGAGCAGACGCCTCGGGAACCCCTCGCCGAGCAGCAGCCCGCCGGTCAGCGCCACGAGCAGCGGCGCGACGTTGACGACCATGGCCGCGGTGCCGGCGTCGAGGTGGTGCTCGGCGGCGTTGAGAGCGACCGTGTAGGCGGCGAACCACGCGACGCCGTACCCGACGACGAGACCGAGCGAGCGACCGCGGGGCAGGCTCGGGCGGGCACCGCGCCGCCGCGACACGACGGCCAGGATCACCGCGAGCGCCACCGTCCCGACGAGGATCCGGCCGAGCGCGAGGGGCACCGGCGCGTACGCCCCGGCGACGAAGCGGATGGCGATGAACGCCGAGGCCCACAGCAGCAGGACGGTGAGCACGGGGAGGGCCGCGCGCAGGGCCGGTCCCCGCCCGGTCCGCCCGGGCTCCACCGGCGGCAGGGTCGCCGCGGCCACGGGGGCGTCGGAGGGGGTCGTGACCTGCGAGGACTGTGCCATGCCCCACAGCATGGGGCACGGCAAAGCCTCAGCACCAGCGAGCATTCCTGACGAAACCTTCAGTCCGACTGAACGACGACGTAGGCTCGTCCTGTGCTCGACCTCCACCGCCTGCGCGTCTTCCGCGCCGTCGTCGCGACCGGCTCCGTCGGCGGCGCCGCGACCGCCCTCGGCTACTCCCCCTCCGCGGTCAGCCAGCACGTCACGGCCCTCCAGCGCGAGACCGGCCTCGCCCTGCTGGAGAAGCACGGCCGCGGCATCGTCCCGACCGACGCCGGCCGCCGGCTCGCCCACGAGTCCGAGTCGGTCCTCGACCGCCTCGCCGAGCTCGAGTCGGTCGCGGCCGACCTGCGCGCGGGGCGCAGCGGCCGGCTCACCTTCGCGTACGTCGCCTCGGCCGGCACCGCCTGGGTGCCGCCGGTCGTCGCGACCCTCGACCGCGAGTTCCCCGACCTGCGCCTCGACCTGCGCCTCGTCGAGCTCGACGACGGCCGGCTCGACCCCGACCTCGAGGTCGTCGTCGAGCAGGCGGTCGGCCCCCGCGACGCGGAGACCGAGGTGCTCCTCGAGGAGCCGTACGTCGTCGCCGTCCCCACCGGCCACCGCTTCGCCGGCCGCGACGAGGTCGCCCTCGCCGAGCTCGACGGCGAGCGCTGGGTCGACAACGACGTCGTCCAGGGCCCGTGCCGTCAGGTGGTCCTCGACGCGTGCGCCGCCGCCGGCATCGTCCCCGGCTTCCACGTCGAGGCGCACGACTACCCCTCGGCGCTCGCCTTCGTCGCGGTCGGCGTCGGCGTCACCGTGCTGCCGCGGCTCGGGACCGTGACGATGCCCGACGGCGTCGTCGCGGTCCCCCTCGCCGAACCCGCCCCGCGGCGCCGGCTCGTCCTGCGGACCCGGCCGTCGCTGCGCGAGCACCCCGCGGTGCGCCGGGCCAGCGAGCTGCTGCGCGCCGCCGCGGCGCGCACGACCGCCACGTAGGCTCGGTCCATGACGGCGACCGCGACCCCGCGCGAGCAGCCCACCGAGCCGCGCCGACCGGGCCGCCCGGGCCGCCCGGCGCACCGGCGCCGCCCGCTCACGTGGCGCGCCGAGCTCGGCCGGCAGCTGCGGCGCCGCCGTACGCTCTGGTCGTTCGGGCTGCTACTCGCCCTGCCGCTCGTCGTCGTCGGGGCCTTCGCCATCGGCCGCTCCGACGGCTCCTCGCCCACGACGGCCACGAGCTTCGTCTCCCTGGCGACGGCCAACGCCGCGAACTTCGCCGTCTTCACCACCTCGGCCGCGGCGTCGTTCCTCCTCGTCGTCCTCGCCGCGCTGTTCGTCGGCGACGCGCTGCCGTCCGAGGCGTCCTGGTCGAGCCTGCGCTACCTGCTCGTCGCGCCCGTCCCCCGCACCCGGCTGCTGACGAGCAAGCTCGTCGTCGCGCTGACCAGCATGGCGTTCGCCGTCTTCCTGCTCATCGGGTGGTCCCTGCTCGTCGGCGGCGTCTTCTACGGGTGGGGCGCCTTCACCAACCCCGCCGGCGGCACGCTCGGCTGGGACGTGCTCGGCTGGCGCCTGCTCGGCGTCGCGGCGTACGTCGTCGTGACCCTCCTGCAGGTGGGCGCGATCGCCTTCGCGCTCGGCACCCGCACCGACGCACCGCTGGCCGCCGTCGGCGGCGCCGTGATGGTCACCATCGTCACCGCGATCCTCGGGCAGATCGACAACCTCGGGGTCATCCGCAACGGCCTGCCGATGTACTACCAGCGGGCCTGGTTCGACCTGCTCGCCCCGACCGTCGACTGGACCGGCATCCGGCACGGTGTCGTGTGGTCCCTGTTCTGGACGGTGCTCTTCATCGGTCTGGGCTACGCCCTCTTCCGCCGCAAGGACGTCCTCAGCTAGTCCGGCCAGGTCCGCAAGAGGTCACGCATCAGGACGCGATCCGACCTGATGGTGCGGGAGGCTCGTCGTGACGGCGGGGACGTCCCGCCCCTGTGAGCACCTCGACGAGGAGACACCATGCCCGGCATGCCACCCCCGGTCTCGACCGAGAAGGACGCGATCCGCCTCTTCCTGCGCCAGCAGCACGACGGCATCCGCGGGGCCGTCTTCGGCCTCACCGACGAGCAGGCGCACGCGCGTCCGACGGCCAGCGCGATCAGCCTCGCCGGGCTCGTCAAGCACCTCACCGTCATGGAGGCGGGCTGGGTCGACCGCGCCGCCGCCGGCCCGCAGCCCTGGACGCGCGACGACCGGCCGCTCGAGGAGGCCGCCGCCGACTACGGCAGCGACTGGGACCCGACCGGGCAGACGCTGGCCGACCTGATGGCCGGGGTTCGACGCGATGACCGCTCGCAGCGAGGCGCTCGTCGACGAGCTCGACCTCGACACCGCCGTGCCGGTCCCCCGCGACGCCCCCTGGTTCCCCCAGGACGTCGAGGCGTGGTCGGTGCGCTGGGTGTGGTTCCACGTCATCGAGGAGGTCGCCCGGCACGCCGGTCACGCCGACATCGTCCGCGAGCACCTCGACGGCGCGACGATGTACGAGCTGCTGGCCGGCCGCGAGGGGTGGCCGGCCACGCCGTGGCTCACCCCGTGGACGCCGCCGACGCCGCAGGACCCGGCGCCAGCAGCTCGCTCCTGATCTGCGCTTTGAGGACCTTGCCGACCTTCGAGCGCGGCAGGTCCTCCCAGACCTCGACCTGCTTGGGCGCCTTGACGCTGCCGATCCGGGCCTTGACGAAGGCGACGACCTCGTCGGGGGTCACCGTGCGCCCGGGTCGCGGCTGCACGACGGCCGTCACCCGCTCGCCCCACTTGTCGTCGGGCAGGCCCACGACCGCGCAGTCCTGCACGTCGGGGTGGGCCAGCAGCGCCTGCTCGACCTCGGTCGAGTAGACGTTGAACCCGCCGCTGATGACCATGTCCTTGGCGCGGTCGACGATGAAGAGGAAGCCGTCGTCGTCGAGGTAGCCGATGTCGCCGGTGTGGTGCCAGCCGTGCGCCGACGCGACCGCCGTCGCCTCCGGGTCGCGGTGGTAGCCCTTCATGACGAGCGGTCCGCGGACGACGATCTCGCCGCGCTCGCCGGTCGGCAGCAGCGTCCCGGCGGGGTCCATGATCCCGACGGTGACCAGCGGCGTCGGCCGCCCCGCCGACGCCAGCCGGGCGTGGGCGACCGACCCGTCGGGCAGCCGGTGCTCGGCCGGCGACAGCGTCGAGATCATCATCGGCGCCTCGGTCTGACCGAAGAGCTGGGCCATCGGCCCGATCCGCTCCAGCGCCTCCTCGAGCCGGGCCGCCGACATCGGCGCGGCGCCGTACCAGAAGCACTGCAACGACGTCAGGTCCGTGGCGTCCAGCCGCTCGTGGCCGAGGACCATGTAGACCAGCGTCGGGGGCAGGAAGGTGTGCGTCACCCGGTGCCGCTGGACGTGCTCGAGGAAGACCCCGACGTCCGGGGCGCGCATGACGACGACCTCGCCGCCGAGCGACAGCACAGGGAAGCACAGCACGCCCGCGGCGTGCGTGAGCGGCGCCAGCGCGAGGTACGTCGGCCGCCCCTCGAACGGGTAGGACAGCAGGGTCGTCGCGCTCATCACCTCGAGGTTGCGCGTCGTGAGGACGACACCCTTCGGCCGGCCCGTCGTCCCACCGGTGCCGACGATCATCGCGACGTCGTCGACCGGCTGCTCGTCGACGACCCGGTCACCGGCATCCTGGAGGAAGGCTTCCCAGGACAGCACACCGTCGGCGACCTCGTCCCCGTCGAGCTGCACCAGCGTCGCCATCCGGGGCAGGTCGCCCCGGATGGCCTCGACGAGCGGGGAGAACCTCGCCTGGAACACGAGGGCCTCGCACTCGAACAGCTCGAGCAGCTCCCGGTTCTCGGCCGCCTCGTTGCGGGGGTTGATCGGGCACCAGACGGCGCCCGCCAGGCTGATGCCGAAGACGCAGGTGAAGGCGACGGGGTCGTTGGCGGAGAGGATCGCCACCGACGCCCCCGGGCGGATCCCGTGGGCGGCGAGCGCGCCGGCCACCCGGCCGGCGAGCGCGCGCACGCCGCCGTACGACGTCGTGACGCCGTCAGTGGTGAGGCAGGGGGCCTCGGGCCCGAGCGAGGCCCCCTTGTCGAGCCAGTCGACCAGGCGCATCCCGCTCACGGCCGGTGCCCGCTCACATGCCCATGCCGCCGTCGACCGGCAGCCCGGCGCCGGTGACGAAGCGGGCGGCGTCGGAGGCGAGGAAGACGACGGCGTCGGCCATGTCGGCCACCTCGCCCAGCCGCCCGGCCGGGGTGAGGCCGACGACGGCGCCGACCGCCTCCTCGACCGAGGGGAAGAGCCCGATCCGGGTCACGTCCTGGGCCAGGCCCATCCCCATCGCGGTCGGCACGAGCCCCGGGTAGATGCAGTTGACCCGCACGCCGTAGCCGAGCTTGCCCGACTCCATCGCCGCGACCCGAGTGAGCCGGTCGACCCCGGACTTCGTCGCCGAGTAGACCGCGATGCCCGGGAAGGCGATCGTCGCGGCGACCGACGCGACGTTGACGACCGCGCCGCCCTGGCCGGCGATCCCGCCGGGTCGCATGGCGCGGAAGGCGTGCTTGAGCCCGAGTGCGGTGCCGAGCAGGTTGACCTCGAGCATCCGGCGGACCTCGTCGGGGTCGAGGTCGACGACGAGGCTGGTGATCTCGACGCCCGCGTTGTTGACCAGGACGTCGAGGCCGCCGAGCTGCCCGGCGGCGTCGGCGACCGCCGACTCCCAGCCGGCGTCGTCGGTGACGTCGAGGTGGACCGACCCGTGTCCCTCGCCGAGCGAGGTCGCGACCTCCTTCGCGAGGTCGTCCTGCACGTCGGCGACGACGACGTGGGCCCCGGCGGTGGCCAGCGCGCGCGCCATGCCCTCCCCGAGGCCCTGGGCCCCACCGGTGACGAGCGCCTTGCGGCCGGTCAGGTCGAACACACCCATGTCGACTCCCTTGTCGAGCGGGCGCCACGGCGGCGCCGGACTTGACGAGTGTCAAGAGGCTCTGGACACTTGTCAAGACCCCGTTCCCGGGAAAGGAGATCGACCGCGTGAGCACCGCCAGCACCGCCGTCGGGTCGCCGTCCGACGAGCGCCGCGGGCAGCTGGCCGAGTCGGCCCTCGCCACCCTCGGGGAGCTCGGCTACGCCCGGTCCAGCCTGCGTGAGATCGCGGCCCGCTCCCCCTTCAGCCACGGCGTCGTGCACTACTACTTCCGCGACAAGCACGAGCTCATCGTCTTCTGCGTGCGGCACTACAAGGCCCGGTGCGTGCACCGGTACGACGGCGTCGTCGACGCCGCGACGACGCCCGCGCAGCTGCTCGACGGGTTCGCCGACGCCCTGACCCAGACCCTGCGCGACGAGGCGCCGATGCACCGGCTCTGGTACGACCTGCGCTCGCAGAGCCTCTTCGAGCCGGCGCTGCGCGAGGCGGTGCGCGAGATCGACGCCACCCTCGAGGCGATGGTCTGGCGCGTCGTCAGCCGGTACGGCGCCCTGTCCGGCCGGGCCGTGCTCACCGACCCCGGGGCGACGTACGGGCTGCTCGACGGGCTGTTCCAGCAGGCGTTGCTCGGGTGGGACGGACGCGACGACGCCGCGGTGGAGCGCCTGGCGGCGCAGGTGCGCGACCTGCTGCCCCTCGTCCTCGCGTCGGCGGGCTGAGCCGGGCGCTCGTCAGGCCGCCGAGGTCGCCGCGTCCGACATCCGGGCCAGGGCGGCCGCGGTCCACACGAACGCGTCGGCGAACGCCGTCTCGAGCTCCGCGGTCGTGACCGGCGCCCCGGGCAGGCCCGGCCGGCCGAGCTGGAAGTCCGTGGCCGCACGCACGAGCCGGCCGAGCGGGCCGGTCGGCTCCCCCGTGCCGGGCTCACCGAAGGCGGCCTGCGCGAGGGCCTCGTCGAGCTCGAGCGAGTCGCGCAGCTGAGCGGCCGGCACCCCGAGCAGGAGGTCGAGCGCCGACAGCATGCCGGCGGCGAACGCGGTCTCCTGGGTGCGCCGGTCGTGCCGGGCGCAGAGCAGCTCCACCGCGCGGGCGCGGACGAGCACGTCAACGAAGCGCTCGGTCCCCTGGCCACCCGGTGCCTCGTTCGTGCCGCCCCGTCCGGGGCGCAGGACGAGCAGGGCCATCCAGCTCTGGATCGCCCGGCTGCCGGCCTTGAGGACGGCGTCGCGGATCGTCGTCACCGTGCGGCGGGTCTCGCCGGCGCGGCCGAGGGCCGCGAGCCGGATGACCTGGACGGCGAGGCTGGGGTCGAAGTGGAGCAGCTCGACCAGCTCCTCCAGCTCGAGCTCGCTCCCGAGCAGCAGGGTCGCCATCCGCAGCTGCGAGAGGTCCCCGGGCTGCAGGGTCGGGCCGGCGACGACGACCGGCCGGTCGACGTAGTAGCCCTGGAAGAGGTCGAAACCGAGCGCGCTGAGGTCGTCGTACTCGTGCGCGGTCTCGACCTTCTCGGCGAGCAGCCGCACCCCGTGCCGGCGGCAGCGCTCGACGAGGCGCACGAGCTCCTCGCCCTGGGTCTGGCGCACGTCGATCTTGACGATGTCGGCGAGGTCGAGCAGCGCCTCGTCGCCCTCGAAGCCGACGAAGTCGTCGAGGGCGATGGCGTAGCCCTGGTCGGCCAGCCGCCGGCAGCCGGCGAGGACCTCGACGTCGACGACGACGGTCTCCAGCACCTCGACGACGGCCCGGTCCGGCGGCAGCACGAGGGGGACGTCCCCGAGCAGGACGCCGCGGTCGGCGTTGACGAAGGCGAGCCGCCCGCCGACGACCTCGTCGAGACCGATCTCGAGGGTGCTGAGGGCGACGGCGGCGGACATCTCGTCGCCGCTCAGCGCGCCGCCCGCGACCTGGGCGGAGCGGTCGGCGCGGAAGAGCAGCTCGTAGCCGACGGTCACCCCTTCCCGGTCCTGGACGGCCTGGCGCCCGACGACGACCGGACTGGACATGCGCGACTCCCCTGTGAC
Source organism: Lapillicoccus jejuensis (assembly GCF_006715055.1). Classification (NCBI taxonomy): domain Bacteria; kingdom Bacillati; phylum Actinomycetota; class Actinomycetes; order Micrococcales; family Intrasporangiaceae; genus Lapillicoccus; species Lapillicoccus jejuensis. The sequence continues at coordinate 2,331,119 of NZ_VFMN01000001.1, read as the reverse complement.
GACGCGACGGCCCGACCGCGGGTGGATGGACGGTCGGGGCGACCGACGCGTCGCCCGTCCGACCCCGGGTGGGTCGGGCGGGCGAGGCGGTGGTCGAGTGGTTCGGTGGTGCGCTGGTGCGGTGGTGCGGTGGTGCTCAGACGGCGACGAGGGCGAGGCTTCCGGAGCCGTAGCCGGCGACGTCGACCCGCAGGTCCTCGCGGCGGCCGACGGCGGCGAGCAGCTCCTCGAGCCGGGTCGGGAGCGCCTGACCCGGCTGGTGCACCGGGCCGAGGCGGGTGTGCGGGTTGTCGCCGACGTTCCACGCCGCTGACAGGACGTTGAGGACCTCGACGGTGTTGGCGAGGATCATCGGCGACGGGTCCTGCCCCTTGACCATGTCCTGGGCACCACCTGCGGGGGCCAGGCCGATGGCCGCGCCGACGTAGACGGTGAGGGCGAGGTCGAGGGCGACGACGGCGAGCAGGTGCCCGTCGTCGGCCCGCATCTCCGCGACGCAGACCGGCTCGTAGGGCCCGGGGGTCCACGAGTCCTGCGGCTTGAGGTCGACGGTGCGCCCGAGCAGCCCCTCGAGGAGGTCGCGGACGGCCTTGGGGTGCGGCAGGACGGCCTCGGTGAGGCCGGTGGGGCCGGTCGTGGCCGTCACGACAGCACCGGGTCGAGGGCCGCCTGGACGTCCTCGGGGCTGAAGGGCTTGCCGATGAGGAACGACGCGCCGGCCTGGGTGGCCGCCTCGCGCATCGGCTCCGAGCTCTCGGAGGTGACGAAGCCGAAGGGGCGCCCGTCCCCGCGCGAGCGCAGCGCCTGGAGGAACTCCAGACCGCTCATCTGCGGCATGTTCCAGTCCGAGAGCACGACGTCCGGCTCGCACTGGACGACCTTGCTCATGCCGTCCAGCCCGTCCTCGGCCTCGACGATGTCGACGTGGTCGTAGCCCGCCTGTCGCAGGGCGCGGGTGACGATCTGGCGCATGACGCGGCTGTCGTCGACCACGAGGATGGTGGTCATCGGTGGGGTCCTTCCACGGGGTGGTGGTGCGCCTCGGGCGCGGGGTCGGGGGTGATCGAGATCTGGACGGGCTCGACGCCCCACAGCACGGTGGCGTGCAGCCCGCCGGCCGGCGGCACGACGTCGGCGAGCCGCGGGTGCGGCAGCGAGAGCTGGTTGTCGCCCGGCAGCAGCGCCTTGACGTTGCCGCCGACGATGTTGACGACCTCGCCGAGGACGTCGAGCAGGTCGGCGTCGACGGCGGTGCCGTCGGGCAGGAGGAACAGCCGGTGGGCCAGCTGCTCGGCGAACGTCCACGACATCCGCAGGACGACGACGCCGTCCCAGCCGCCGGTGATGCGGATCCGCGCGCCCACCGGCTCCTGCGGGTCGCGGTGCGGGACGGCGACGGGCCGCGGCTCACCGGGGAAGAGCGACTCGGCCAGATCGGCGACGATGTCGACCAGCGTCGCGGCGCCCACGACGTCCTCGAGGTCCAGGGTCGCGGCGCTCACCAGGCCACCGCCTCGGCGTCCGCCGTCGCGGGGACGAGGCCGAGCAGGGACAGCTTGTCCTCCAGCGCCTCCTCCGTGAACGGCTTGATGAGGTACTCGTGGGCGCCGGCCGCGAGGGCCTGGACGATGCGCGACTGCTCGGACTCGGTCGTCACCATCATCAGCGTGATGCCGCGGTAGCGGGGCTGCGCGCGCACCGCCTTGATGAGCTCGAGTCCGTCCATGACGGGCATGTTCCAGTCGACCAGGGCCACGTCGGGCAGCTCGTCGGACCCGGCGAGGACGTCGAGCGCGGCCTGGCCGTGCTCGGCCTGCACCGTCTCGAAGCCCAGACGCTGCACGATGCGAGCGACCACGAGCCGCATGGCCCGCGAGTCGTCGACGATGAGGGCTTTCATGTCGCAGCTCCTTGGAGTTGGTGGACGACGGTGCCGGCCGCCCGCACCTGGGTGTAGCCGTGGATGACCGAGGCGGAGGTCTCCCCCGGTCCGAGGAAGAGGAAGCCGCCCGGGTTGAGCAGGCCGCGGATCCTGCCGAGGATCTGCTCGCGGACCGGCGGGTCGAAGTAGATGAGCACGTTGCGGCAGAACACGATGTCGAAGCGGGGCAGCGCGGTCCACGGCTCGGCGAGGTTCATCCGGTCGAAGCGGGTGCGCTCACGCAGCCGGGGGGCGACGACGTAGTCGCGGCCCTCCCGCTCGAAGTACTTGACCAGCAGCTGGGCCGGCAGGCCCCGGTTGACCTCGAGGTGGCTGAAGCGCCCGGCGCGGGCGCGGGCCACGGCCTCGCTGGACAGGTCGGTGCCGACGAGCCTGACGTCCCAGCCGGACAGCTGGGGGAAGGAGTCCTCCAGCGTCATGGCGATCGTGTAGAGCTCCTGGCCGGTCGAGCTGGCGGCGCTCCACACGGACAGCCGTCGCTGCGCGGCCCGGGAGGCGAGCATCTGGGGGACGACGACGGTGCGCAGCGCCTCGAACGAGGAGACGTCGCGGAAGAACGACGTCTCGTTCGTCGTCATGGCGTCGACGACCTGGTCGACGAGCGGCCGGGGCACGCCCGGTGCGCGCAGCGCGGTGACGAGGTCGCGGACGCCGGCGAAGCCGGCGCGGGCCGCGACCGGCGCCAGCCGCGCCTCCATGAGGTACTCCTTGCCCGGGGCCAGCGAGATGGCGGACCGGCGGCGCAGGAAGTCGGCGAAGAAGGTGAAGTCGGCCTCGGTGGCCGACTGGTTCCCGGCGGGTCCGGGACGGCCGGGTGGCGCGGTGGCGGTGACCAGGCTCATGATCCGCTCCTGAGGGTGGCTCGGACGGCGGGGCCGCGGCGCGGGCGACGGGTCGTCGTCGGCGTCATGGCGTCCTCCTGTCCGGGGGCGAGCGGGTGTCGGGTGGAGCATCGGCCGAGGGGGCCTCGACCTGAGGTCAACGGGGCCGGGCTCACCGCGGGACCGCGGCCGCGTAGGGCGCCGTACCAGCGGTCGCGCCAGCGGTCGCGGACCCGGCGAGCCGGCGCGCGAGGGTCGGGCCGATGAGGCCGAGCGGGACGATCTCCTCGGCGGCGCCGGCCTGGACGACGGAGCCGGGCATCCCCCACACGACGGAGGTCGCCTCGTCCTGGGCGATGACGCTGCCGCCCGCCTTGACGATGTCGACGGACCCCGCGCGCCCGTCCTGGCCCATGCCGGTCAGCACGGCGGCGAGCACGTCGCGCCCGTAGAGCGCGACGACGGAGCGGAAGAGGACGTCGACGGCGGGGCGGCAGAAGTTCTCCTGCGGCCCCTGGTCGAGCGCGGTGCGGACGGCGGCGCGCGTGCCCGCGAGGCGCAGGTGGTGGTCGCCGGGGGCGATGTAGACGTGGCCCGGGCGCAGCGGCATGCCCTCGCGGGCCTCGACGACCGTCAGCGGCAGCGCCCGGTCGAGCCGGGCGGCGAACTGGGCGGTGAACACCGGCGGCATGTGCTGGACGACGACGACGGGGACGGCGAGGTCGCGCGGCAGCCCGGCGAGGACCTTGCCCAGCGCCTCGGGCCCGCCGGTGGAGCACCCGATCGCGAGGATCCGGTACGGCGAGTCGGACGCGCGGCGGGGCGCCGTACCGGCGACGGTCTCGGACCGTCCGGGGCTCCCCTCGCCCGGACGGGGCGAGCCGGGACGCAGCGCGTCGGGCACCACCGGGCGGCCGGCCGCGAAGCGGCGTTCGGGGCGGGCGCACAGCGCCTTGAGCTTGGGGATGAGCGAGCTGCGGACCTGCTCCAGCGACTCGCTGATGCTGCCGACGTTCGCCGGCTTGGTGACGTAGTCGTTCGCGCCGGCCTCGAGGGCGTCGAGGGTGGCGGTGGCGCCGCGCTCGGTGAGCGTGGAGAACATGACCACGGGCATGCGGTGGCCGAGGCGGCGCAGGGCCCTCACGGTCTCGATGCCGTTCATCACCGGCATCTCGATGTCGAGCGTGATCGCTTGCGGGCGCAGCGCCTCGATCTTGGTCAGCGCGATGCGGCCGTTGGCCGCGGTGCCGACCACCTCGATGTCGGGGTCGCCGGAGAGGGCGTTGGCCACGAGGCGTCGCACGACGACGGAGTCGTCGACGACCAGCACTCTGATGGGGGGCACGGGCCGCTCCTCGACCTCGACGACGGGCGCAGCGGGTCTGCGTCCGTCCCCGATATCGGCCGTGCCACGTGCGACCTGAGCGGGACCGGTGCCCGCCCGGTCGATCCCGGGCGGGCGCGGCTCACCTCACCGGCGCGGGGGCTCCTGCCCCGCGGGGGGCCGCGGGTCGTGGCCGCGCACGAGCAGCCAGGGCCGCACGAGCAGGTCGAGCTCGGGCTCGCCGAGCAGGTCGGCGACGACGAGGGCCTGCACGACGCCGCTGAGCGCGTTCCAGGCGCCGAAGGCGGCCTGGGTCGGGGTGAGACCCGAGGCGGCGTACGCCGACACGGCCTGCAGCTGCGACACCGCCGCGGTGCGGACCCGCCCGGACAGGTGCGCCGCCCAGCCCGCCTCGTGCATCGCCTCGGACCAGCCGGACGTGCTGGCGCGGACGGCGTCGAGCACGCCGTCCATCTCGGCCCACTCGACAGGGCCCCACCCGCGCAGGTCCTCGAGCAGACGCCGTACGGCGGGGACGGTCGGCGCCGGGGTCGGCACCAGGCCCTCGCGCCGGCCCTGCACGAAGGGGGCCGCGAGGCGACGCCGCTCGACGCCGTCGAGGAGCGTCGAGCAGTAGCCGGCGGTGGCTGCGTCGACGAGGACGTCGGCGGCCAGGTCGTGGTCCGTCCCGGGGGCGATGCCCTCGAGCGCGTCGTGGCGCACGAAGTGGTCGAGCGCGTCGAGGCTGCCCAGCGGCGCCTCGGCCAGGCGCGTGACGAGCGAGGACGCGGCGTCCGCGTCGCTCGCGGCGTGGGCGACGGCGTCGGCCGAGACGTCGGTCGTCGACAGGGTCGGACGCAGGTCGAGGCTGCGCCGGCGGGCGGCCTCCCAGCGGGCGGTCCGCCCGGCGCCCGGGTGGTGCCGGCCGAGCAGCGCGAGCTCGGAGGGGGTCGCGGCGCACGCCGCCAGCAGCACCTCGGCCACCTGCGCCCCACCCGGCATCCGCACGAGGTCGAACCCCAACGCCGTCGCGTTGACCAACGAGTACCGCATGTCCTGCCTCCGTCGTCCCCCGGCCTCCCCAGACCGTTCCCTCGCCCAGCGTGCCGTACGACGGCGCCCGCTGTCCCCGGAATCCGTGGACGGGATCCGGGGGCAGCGGGTGCGATGCGGGGCCGGGGTCGGGTGGGCGACCTCAGGCCGCGACGGCGCGGTCGGTGTCCAGGGCCAGCAGCAGCCGGTCGCTCAGCTTGTAGGCGCCGCGCAGCAGCTCGCGCCCGGCGTCGTCGAGGGTGTCCGGCGGCGCCTCGAAGGTCTCCTCGTCGACGGTGACGACGTCGCCGATCGAGTCGACGAGGAGGCTGATGGTCTCGCCGCTGATCCGGACGACGACCATCATCGGGTCGAGGTCCTCGCGCGGCGTCAGGCCGAGCCGGGAACGCAGGTCGATGGCCGTGAGCACCTGACCGCGCAGGTTGACCAGGCCGGCGACCGCGTTGGGGGCCAACGGGATCCGGGTGCGGGACTGGTGGCGGAGCACCTCCTGCACACGGCTCACCTCGATGCCGTAGAGGTGGTCGCCGAGCGTGAAGGTGGCGAGCTGGACCATCATGACGCGACTCCGTCGAGGTAGAGGTCGGCACCGAGGTGACCGAGCTGGTCGTCGGTGAAGAAGTACGGGTCGGCGGCGAGGATCGCGGCGCGGACGTCGAGCAGCTCGACCACCTTGTCGCGGATGACGGCCGAGCCGGTGAGGCCGGCGTCGTTGATGTCGCTGCGGACCCGGGCGCCGTCGACGATGTCGCGGACCTCGTCGACGACGAGGGCGACGCTGCGGCCGCCGCTGGTGTGGACGACGAGCGGCAGGTGGGTGCGGGCCGAGTCGCCGTACGAGCCGAGGTGCTGCGGCAGGCGCAGCAGCGGCAGGATCGCCCCGCGGTACTGGACCACCTCGCGCGAGCCGACCCGCTCGACGCGGTCGACGGGGACCTGCTCGAGGCGGGTGACGGCCGACAGCGGGATGGCGATCTCGCGCTCGTCGCCGGCGCCGACGATGAGCACCCGCTCGCTGTCGTCGCTGGTCTCGACGACCTCGGCGCGGACGGCGTCGCGCTCGGCGCCGGTGCTGCGCAGGGCGCGCTTGGCCAGCGCCTGGACGTCGAGGATGAGCGCGACGCGGCCGTCACCGAGGATCGTCGCCCCGGAGTAGACGCCGATGGACTTCAGCCGCGACGAGAGCGGCTTGACGACGATCTCCTCGGCGTTGAGCACGCGGTCGACGACGAGGCCGAAGCGGTGGCCCTCGGCCTGCAGGACGGCGATGACGAGGTGGCCGTCGGTGCGGTCCGACTCGACCTTGAGCACGTCGGCGAGGCGGACCAGCGGCAGCAGCTGGCCCCGCAGCCGGTAGACCTCGGCCCCGGCGACGTCCTCGATCTGCGAGCCGGCCCGCTCGGAGTCGAGCGTGACGAGCTCCTGGAGGCTGACCTGCGGGATGGCGTAGCGGTCGCCCGCGCACTCCACGGTCAGCGACGCGACGATGGCGAGGGTGAGCGGGATGCGCAGCCGGCACGTCGTCCCGACGCCGACGGCGGACTCGATCTCGATGGCGCCGCCGATCGCCTCGATGTTCGTCTTGACGACGTCCATGCCGACGCCGCGGCCGGAGACGTTGGTGACGGCGGCGGCGGTCGAGAAGCCGGGGGTGAAGACGAGCTGGAGGACCTCGTTGGGGCTGAGGGCCTCGAGCTGCTCGGGACGCATGAGGCCCTTGTCGGCGGCCTTGGCCCGGATCTTCTCCGGGTCGATGCCGGCGCCGTCGTCGCTGACCTCGACGACGACCTGGCCGCCGGCGTGGAACGCCTTGAGGGTGAGGACGCCCTCGGGCGACTTGCCCGCCGCCCGGCGGACCTCGGGGGTCTCCAGGCCGTGGTCGACGGCGTTGCGCACGAGGTGCGTGAGCGGGTCCTTGACCGCCTCGAGCAGGGTGCGGTCGACCTCGGTCTCGCGACCGACCATCTCCAGCCGGACCTGCTTGTGGCACAGCGAGCCGAGGTCGCGCACGACACGCGGCAGCTTGGCCCACAGGTGGTCGATGGGCTGCATGCGCGTCTTCATGACGCTCTCCTGCAGCTCGGAGGCGATGAGGCCGAGGCGCTGCGACGCGCGCAGCAGGTCGGCGTCGTCGAGCAGGCCGGCCTGGCGCACGATCTGGTTGCGGCTGAGGACCAGCTCGCCGACCTGGCGCATGAGCGAGTCGAGCAGGTCGACGTCGACCCGGATCGAGGAGTCGGCCGCCCCGCGGCGGCCGGGGCCGTCCGCGTGGTGGTCCTCGGTCGCCGTGACCGCGGCGGCCACCTTCGGGACGGCGGGCGTGGCGGGGGCGGGTGCGGGGGCGGGTGCGGGGGCGGGAGTCGGAGCGGGGACGGAGGCAGCCGCCGGCTCCGGGACGACGACGGGCGCGGGAGGAGCCGGCGCCTCGGCCACCGGCTCGGCGACCGGCTCGGCGACCGGCTCGGCGACCGGCTCGCGCCCGTCGAGCAGGTCCTGGAGGCGGGCCACGACGTCCGTGACGTCGACGGACCCCTCGGTGCCGTCGGTCTCGATGGCGGCGAGCAGCTCGCGGACGCCGTCGACCATGGCGAGCATGCCGTCGGCGATGGCCGGCGTCATCGACATCTTGCCGTCGCGCAGCCGGGCCAGGAGGTTCTCCCCCACGTGGGTGAGCGACTCCAGGCGGCCGAACGCGAGGAACCCGCTCGTGCCCTTGATGGTGTGGATGGTGCGGAAGACACTGCTCAGGAGCTCGCGGGAGCCGGGCTGACGCTCCAGCTCGACGAAGTCGCGGTCGAGCTGGTCGAGGTTCTCGTGGCTCTCGACGACGAACTCCTGGACGATCTCGTCGGTCTCGTCCATCGGGGCCTCCTACGACGCGGGACGGGGATAGGGCTTCCCCCCACACATCGGTCGGTGCGCTCGCACCTGAAGGTTTTCGGTGGCCACGAAACGGCTCAGACTGCGAGTGGTTCGTCCGACTGTAGAGACGTTCCCCACCACCCCTCCCCCGGAGGCACTTCCATGTCCGTGCAGTCCCCCTCTCCGTCGGCCAACCCCGCCCGACGACGTTCCCTCTCCACCTTCGTCGCCGACCGTCCCCTGGCCGTCCAGATCGGGTCTGCGGTGACCGCGCTCGCCGTTGCCGGCCTCGTCGTCGGCGGCTTGGGCATCGTCCAGCTGGCGAAGATCAACGCGACACAGGACGCCATGTACAACAACAACGTCGTCCCGCTCGTCATGCTCTCGCAGCTGGAGGCCGACGTCTCCGACATCCGGGCGTCGACCCTGCGCTTCGACAACCTCAACGACGAGCAGAAGGCCACCGCCAAGCAGACCATCGATGCGCGTTTCGCTGACATCCAGGCCAAGGCCGGCGACTACCGACAGCACGCCACCGACGTCGCCGCCTTCGACTCGGCGGTCCAGGCGATCACCAGCTACCACGACATCGCCACCACCCAGGTGATCCCTCTCAACGAGGCCGGTAAGACCGACCAGGCGATCACGGTGATCAGGACCCAGCTCGACCCCCTGATGACCAAGCTGAAGGCTGGTTTCGCCAAAGAGAACCAGGCTGAAGCCGATCAGGCCAGGGCGACCACCCAGAGCGGGTCCTCGCAGTACACCAGCGCCCGAACCATCATCCTCACCACTCTGTTGCTGGCCCTGTTGGCCGGTCTCGGCCTGGCCGTGGCCGTCGTCACGCGGGTCCGGGGCGCCGTACGGCGTCTGCAGGACAGCCTCGGTGCCCTCGCCGAGGGCGACCTGACCCAGGACGCCGGCATCGACAGCAAGGACGAGCTGGGTCAGCTCGCGCAGTCGCTGCGCCGCGCCCAGGGCGCCCTCAGCGGCCTGCTCTCACGGGTCTCGCAGTCCGCGTCCGCCGTCGCCGCCGCCTCCGTGCAGCTGTCCGCCTCCACCACCCAGATCTCCTCGGCCGCCGAGGAGACCTCCAACCGCTCCGGCGTCGTCTCCGCCGCCGCCGAGCAGGTCTCCCGCTCCGTCTCCACCGTCGCCGCCGGCGCCGAGGAGATGGGCGCCTCCATCCAGGAGATCGCCGCCAACGCCGCCGAAGCCGCCGCCGTCGCCCAACGCGCCGTCGCCGAAGCCGCCCAGACCACCGAGACCGTCACCGCCCTCGGCACCGCCTCCGCCGAGATCGGCACCGTCGTCAAGCTCATCACCTCCATCGCCGAGCAGACCAACCTCCTCGCCCTCAACGCCACCATCGAGGCCGCCCGCGCCGGCGACGCCGGCAAGGGCTTCGCCGTCGTCGCCGGCGAGGTCAAGGAGCTCGCCCGCGAGACCGCCCGCGCCACCGAGGACATCGCGCAGCGGGTGACGAGCATCCAGGCCATGACGACCGACGCCGTCACCGCGATCAGCTCCATCTCGTCCGTCATCGGCACCATCGACGACTACCAGACCACCATCGCCTCCGCCGTCGAGGAGCAGACCGCCACCACCTCCGAGATGTCCCGCTCCGTCTCCGAGGCCGCCACCGGCACCAGCGAGATCGCCACCACCATCGGCGGCGTCGCCGACGCCGCCGGCTCCACCTCCACCGCCGTCACCCAGTCCACCCAAGCCGTCGACGAGCTCGCCCGCCTCGCCACCGACCTCGAGACCCAGGTCGCCGGCTTCCGCTTCCACTGACCCACCGCCACCACCGAACAGGACCCGCCGGGTCCGGGCCACGGCTCGGGCCCGGCGGCGTCGTGTCACCGCCGCTGACGCGGCGGTCCTGACCGGCCTCATATCGCACGTCGGGAGAACTACTCGTATATCGAGGCTGACCGGTCGATGACCTACTCGTCACCACGTCGCCTACGGAGGTACCCATGTCCGCTCCCGTCACCTCACCGTCGTCGACCCTCCGGCGGGGTCCCGGGACGTTCCTCGCGGACCGACCGGTCGCCGTCCAGATCGGCATCGTCGTCGGCGTGCTCGTCGCCGTCGTCGCCGCGCTCGGCGTGGTCGGCGTCGTGGAGCTCCGCTCGGCGACGGAGGCGACGCGTCAGCTGTCCGAGGCGACGGTCGTGCCGCTGCGCCAGCTGCAGCAGATCGAGCTCGACCTCGCCGACATCCGCATCGCGGCACTCAAGTACGGCGACTCCGCCCCCGCCGCCCGCCCCGCGGTGCGCACGAAGCTGACCGCGGCCCTGGACGACATCGAGACCGGGGTCAAGGGCTACCGCCCCCACGCGGCCGACCCCGCGGCCTTCAACGCCGCCCTCGCCGCCACCCGGCAGTACGCCCAGATCGCGTCGACGGAGCTCTTCCCGGCGTACGACGCCGGGAGGCCGGACGAGGGGGAGAAGATCGTCGCGGCCCGTCTCAACCCCGCCGGGTCGGCGGCCCGTAACGGGTTCGCGCAGGACGGCAAGGTACAGGAGGAGCGGGCGCGGAGCACCCAGGCCGCCGCAGCGACCGCGGCGGACACGGCGGTGCGGTTGATGCTGTCGACGATCGCCGTCGGTCTGCTGCTCGGACTCGTCGTCGCGGTCGTCGTCGTGCGCGGCATCCGCGGCACCGCCCGCAAGGTGCAGGGCAGTCTGGACGCCCTGGCCCGGGGCGACCTCACCGTCGAGTCCGGGGTGACGAGCCGTGACGAGCTCGGCCGGATGGCCCAGGCCCTGGCCAACGCCCAGTCCGGTCTGCGTGACCTGCTCTCCGGGGTCTCCCAGTCCGCGTCCGCGGTCGCCGCCGCCTCGGTGCAGCTCGCCGCCTCCACCACCCAGATCTCGTCGGCGGCGCAGGAGACCAGCAGCCGCTCCGGGGTGGTGTCGACGGCGGCCGAGCAGGTCTCCCGCTCGGTCTCCACGGTCGCCGCCGGCGCCGAGGAGATGGGTGCGTCGATCCAGGAGATCGCCGCGAACGCGGCGGAGGCCGCAGCCGTCGCGCAGCGGGCGGTCGCCGAAGCCGCCCGGACGACCGAGACGGTCGCGGCGCTGGGAACGGCGTCGGCCGAGATCGGCGCCGTGGTCAAGCTCATCACCTCCATCGCCGAGCAGACCAACCTCCTCGCCCTCAACGCCACCATCGAGGCCGCCCGCGCCGGCGACGCCGGCAAGGGCTTCGCCGTCGTCGCCGGTGAGGTCAAGGAGCTCGCCCGCGAGACCGCCCGAGCGACGGAGGACATCGCGACCCGTGTCTCCAGCATCCAGCAGATGACGACGGAGGCCGTCGTCGCCATCAGCTCGATCTCGACGGTGATCGGCACCATCGACGACTACCAGACCACCATCGCGTCCGCCGTGGAGGAGCAGACGGCGACGACGAGCGAGATGAGCCGCTCGGTCTCGGAGGCCGCGACCGGCACGAGCGAGATCGCGGCGAACATCGGGGGGGTCGCCGACGCCGCCGGCTCCACCTCCACCGCCGTCACCCAGTCCACCCAAGCCGTCGACGAGCTCGCCCGCCTCGCCACCGACCTCGAGACCCAGGTCGCCGGCTTCCGCTTCCACTGACCCATCAGCACCACCGCCACGCACGAGAGGCGACCACGGGCCGAGCCCGCGGTCGCCTCTCGTCGTACGGCCGGTCAGGGGTTCTGGCGCTGGAACTCCTCGGTGAGCGCGGCCTGGCGCTCGACGACCTCGTCGATCACCCGCTCGATCTTCTGCTGCGCGACCGACAGGGCGTCGATGACCGACGTGATCTCGCCCACCGCAGCCGCTGCGTCCCGCGCACCGTTCTGGATGGCCTCGATCTTCTGCGCGGCGTCGGCGGTGGCCTTGGCGGTGGCCTGGGCGAGCTGTTTGACCTCCGACGCCACGACCGCGAACCCCTTGCCGGCGTCGCCGGCCCGGGCGGCCTCGATGGTGGCGTTGAGAGCGAGCAGGTTGGTCTGCTCGGCGATGTTCCTGATGAGCGAGGCGACGTCGCCCACCTCCACGGTCGCCGTGTCGAGGTTGCGCACGACCCCGGTGACCTGGCCCGCCCGGTCGACGGCCCGGGTGGAGTACACCCCCACCTCGGTCGCGGCCAGGCTGATCTCGGCGACGCTCGCCGTGAGCTGGTTGGCCACCTTGATCCCCAGGTCGCGGTCGGTGATCCTCTCGAGGGCCTCGGAGACGTAGCGTCCCACCCGGCGCAGCACGGCCAGGCGCTCCGCGCTGGGGGTGAGGACCTCGGTGGCGAAGAAGTCCATCGTGCCGACCACGTGCCCCCGGACCAGGATCGGGAAGCAGATCCCCGAGCGGACGCCTACCCGAGCGGCCACCGGCGCACGGACGCAGTCGTGCACGTCCGCGATGTCGGTGACGAAGACGAGGTCCTTCGTGCGCCAGGCCCGGCCCGACAGCCCGACCCCCTCCCGGAAGGAGGCGGAGAGGGTGACGGCACGGAACTCGTCGCTGACGGTGCCGCTCTCGACGGCGAAGTGCAGGGCGCAGTCCCGGGGGTCGACCTTCCAGTAGGAGCCGTAGGCCCAGCCGAACTCGGACCGGACCGCGTCCAACGCCCCGAGGGCGGCTGCTTCGGCGTTGCTCGCGCCGGTCAGCGCCAGGAGGACGCCGATGACGGCGTCCCGCTCCTGGGTGGCCAGACGCTGCACCTCGGTGGCGCGCCGCTCGCTGAGGGCGGTGGACAGCAGCTCGGCGACAGCGGCCAGAGCGTCGTGGCGGGCCTGCGTGAGCCGCATCCGCGTCGAGCTGAGGAAGTCGACGACCCCCACCACCACCCCGTCGACCCGGATCGGCAGGCACACCCCGGAGGTGATGCCGTGCTCGCGGGCCGCGGGCGCGCGGACGCAGTCGGCGACCTCACCCAGATCGGCGACGACCACCGGACGGCCGGTGGACCACGCACGGCCGACCAGGCCCACCCCGCGGGTGAAGGTGGCCCGTCGGGTGACCTCCTCGAACTGCGGCGACACGGTGCCGCTCGACGCGGCGAAGCACATCCGGGCACCCGCCTCGTCGAGGGTCCAGGAGGATCCGTAGTCCCAGCCGAAGGCCTCACGCACGGCGTGCAGCGCGGCCGGCACCACGTCGTCGGCCGCTGCCGCTCCCCGGACGACGCTCATCACCCGGGTCAGGGCGTCGAGCTCCCCGACACCGGTGGCGGTCTCCACGTCGTCGGCGGCGCGGTGGGTGAACCAGCTCTTCATCGGGTCCTCCTGGGTGGAGCGGGGTCCATGGTCATCAGGTCAGGCGGAGACGGACAGCCACGGCACGGCGACCGCCAGCTGCGGGACCCGGGTCAGCAGGACGGCGGCGGCCCGCTCCAGGCCGACGGGGTCGCTGAGCTCGGCGTACAGGAAGGTCCGGGCCAGGTCGTCGCCGCCCGAGTCGTCCGGCGGGACACGGGGTGCGCTGCGGGCTCCCGGCAGACCGGCCGCCTCGAGACGTGAGACGAAGCCCCACCGACGGTGGGGCTGGCAGATGATTACGAGCCACTCGTCGGCGAGGAGGTCGTCCTCGCCGATCCCGACGAGCGCCGGACGACGGACGAGCGCGCCGGACAGGTCGGTCGGCAGTCCCACGCCGAAGACGACGACCGTCGTCCCGCGGGCGGCGACCGACTCGTAGACCTCGCGGGTCGACCTCGTCCAGAAGCGGCGGTGCTCCACCGACACCAGCACGACGTCCCCCGGGGTAGCGAGCCGCGCCTTGGCCTCGGCCCTCCGGGCCGAGCGCAGCAGGTCCGCCATCGTGCGCAAGAGCGGAGCTCGCTGGCCGTGCACCGCCACCTCGAACGGCGAGACGACGACGGCGTCGCGGTCGCGGTGGACGGGTGGGGACGTGGGCATGCCCGCTCTATCGGCGAGGAAGAACGTGATCTGACCTTCCCGCCGTACGACAATGTCGCGGCGGGAAGGAGCGAGGAGCGGCGTCCTACCGACGCTCCGCTCGCCACCCAGAGCCGCCCCTTAGAGTGCACGCCATGTCCGTCGCCGTCGAGCCCTCCATGGGCGACCGGGGCGACGTGACGGTCGTGCCGCCCGAGCGGCGCCGACTGCTGCGCCGCGAGGTGCTCGTCGTCCTCGGCCTCTCGCTCGGCTCCTCGGCGGTCTACGCGGTCCTCGCGATCATCGACCGGCTCACCCAGAAGGTCGCGCTCTCGCAGCAGAGCAGCTCGCTCAACAACTCGGTCACGCCGGACCGCCCCTGGCTCGACCTGGCCTACCAGCTGACCGGGTACGCCGTCGCGCTGGTGCCGGTGGCGGCGGCGATCTACCTGCTGCGGCGGGTCGAGCCGCCCACAGCCGCGGTCGCCGACGGGCGGTGGTCGCCGAGCCGGTTCCTCGGGCTCGACCGCCGGCGGCCGGGCTTCGACCTCGGCACGGGCGCCCTGCTCGCCGCCGTCATCGGCATCCCGGGTCTCGGCCTGTACGTCGTCGCGCGCGCCCTCGGCGTCAACACCCAGGTGCAGGCGGCCAACCTCACGGGCCAGTGGTGGACCGTGCCGGTGCTCGTCCTGTCCGCCGTGCAGAACGCCGTCCTCGAGGAGGTCGTCGTCGTCGGCTACCTGCTGACCCGGTTGCGTCAGCTCGACTGGCGGCTGCCGCTGGCCGTCGCGGCGTCGTCGCTGCTGCGCGGCAGCTACCACCTCTACCAGGGCTTCGGCGCGTTCGTCGGCAACGCCGTCATGGGCGTCGTCTTCTCGCTGGTCTACCTGCGGTGGCGGCGCGTCGGGCCGCTCGTCGTCGCCCACACGATCCTCGACGTCGTCGCCTTCGTCGGCTACACCCTGCTCAAGGACCACCTCGCGTGGCTGCGGTGACCCTCGAGCGCGCCGGGGAGGCCGCGGGCGACCTGCGCGACCTGGCGAGCGAGCGCTACGTACGGCTGCGGACCCGGCTGGTCGGGGTCCGGCCGAGCGACCGGCTCTTCGGCTGGCTCGGCCCCCTCGTCGTCGCCGCCATCGGCGGCTTCCTGCGGTTCTGGAACCTCGGCAACCCCCACCAGCTGGTCTTCGACGAGACGTACTACGTCAAGGAGGGCTGGTCGATGATCCAGTACGGGGTGGAGGTGCGCAACGACCCCACCCTGGACGCCGCCAAGCAGATCGACCAGAACTTCACCGCCGGCCACTGGCGCACGGTGTACGACGCCACCAACGGCGACCTCGTCGTCCACCCGCCCGTCGGGAAGTGGGTCATCGGTCTCGGCGAGTGGCTCTTCGGCATCACCAACAGCTTCGGCTGGCGCTTCTCGGTCGCGCTGCTCGGGACGCTGTCGATCCTCATGGTCGGTCGCGCGGCGCGGCGGATGTTCGGCTCGTCGCTGCTGGGGACGGTCGCCGCGATCCTGCTCGCCTTCGACGGGCACCACTTCGTGCACTCGCGCACCGGGCTGCTCGACCTCGTCGTCATGTTCTTCGCCTTCGCGGGATTCTGCTTCCTGCTCATCGACCGCGACCACGGCCGGGAGGTGCTGGCGCGCCGGGTGGCCGCGCTGCCTCGTGGGGGGATGACCCGGACGGGGCCGTCGCTCGGCTGGCGGCCGTGGCGCTGGGCGGCCGGGCTGATGCTCGGGTTGTCGACCGCGACCAAGTGGTCCGGTCTGTACTTCGTCGTCGCCTTCGGGCTGATGACCGTGCTGTGGGACCTGGGCGCCCGGCGGGCCGCGGGGGTGCCGGGGTGGCGCTGGGCGTGGCTGGTGCGCGACGCGCCGTACGCCTTCGTGCAGCTCGTCGTGACGACCGTGGTCGTCTACGTCGCGAGCTGGACGGGCTGGTTCCGCAGCACCCAGGGCTACAACCGGCAGTGGGCCGACACCCACCCGTCGGCGCACTTCGGCTGGGTGCCGGGGCCGCTGCGGTCGCTGGCCGACTACCACCGGCAGATGTACGACTTCTCGATCAACCTGCACTCGCCGCACCCCTACATGAGCAACCCGTGGAGCTGGATGCTGCAGGGGCGGCCGACGTCGTTCTTCTACGAGGGGCCGACCAAGGGGCAGGACGGCTGCACCGTCGCCGTCTGCTCGAAGGCGATCACGTCCATCGGGACCGTGTCGGTCTGGTGGGGCGGGCTGATCGCGATCGTCGTCCTGCTGTTCATGTGGGCGCTGCGCCGCGACTGGCGCGCCGGGGCGATCCTCGCCGGCCTCGCCGGCGGGTGGTTGCCGTGGTTCCTCTACCAGGACCGGACCATTTTCACGTTCTACGCCGTGGCCTTCGTGCCGTACGTCGTGCTGGCCTGCACCTACGTCCTCGGCCTGTGCCTCGGCGGCCCGTCCGCGACCCGGAGCCGCCGCCAGGTCGGCCTGCTCGTCACCGGTCTCTTCTGCGCCCTGACCGTCGGCCTCTTCGCCTTCTTCTACCCGATCTACGTCGCCGAGGTCGTCCCCCAGGACTTCTGGCGCGCCCACATGTGGTTCCCCTCCTGGGTCTGAGCGGCACCGGACATTATCGGGTCGCCCGATAATGTCGGGCTCTGCCGGAGAACGGTCGTCCGGCGAAGGTCCCGTTTATCGGGTCACCCGATAATGTCCGGTGCCGTCACGCGACGGCCGAGCTGGTCGGCCAGCAGGACGGCGACGCGCAGCTGCTCGCGCGAGGGGCGCCGGACGGCGGTGGCGGTGGTGAGGACGAGGGTGCCGACGGTCTGGCCGCCGTGGCGGACCGGGAGCGAGGTCTCGTCGTCGGTGGGCAGGCCCGCGCGGCCGGGGTCGAGGGTGCGGCCGCCGCGCAGCAGGCTGCCGTCGGGCTGGACGACCGTGCGCCCGGACGCCGTGCGCCCCGGCTCCCAGCGGCACGCGTCGAGCCGCAGCAGCGCGGTGAGCTCGCAGGTCACGACCCGCACCAGCGGGTCGGCCGAGCCGTCGGCCGGCCCCTCGCCGGGGCGGCTGGGGGCGGACGCCACGACCTCGGCGGCGGCGAGCGCCCCGTCGAGGTACCCGCTCGTCCGGCTCGCCTCGGCCTGCCGGCGCCGGCCCCACAGCGCGAGCTCGGTCACCGCGAGCCCGACGAGGACGACCAGGACGAACGCCTCGACGTCGTCGCGGTTGCTGATCGCGAGGGTCTCGTACGGCGCCGTGAGGAAGAAGTCGAAGGACAGCCCGCCGACCACGGCGGACAGGACGGCTGCCACCCGGTCGCCCGTGCTGGCGACGGCGGTGACGACGAGGACGAGCACGAGCGCCGCCGGGGCGGCGCTGACCTGGTCGCGCACGAGCGCGAGCAGGGCGGTGACGAGCACCGGCGCGAGCACGGCGACGGTGCGCAGGGCGGGACCGGGAGCGCCGAGGACGCGCAGCCGGGCGGCGAGGTTCTCCATACCGCCATCACACCGCCTCCCGCGAGCCGTGGCCGGGCCCCTGACGCGATCTTGACGGCGCCGGCGGGGATGATGGCCGGGTGAGCGCGCGACCGTCCCCGTGCGTGCTCCACCTCGACCTCGACGCGTTCTTCGCCGCGGTCGAGCAGCGCGACAAGCCGTCGCTGCGCGGCCGGCCCGTCGTCGTCGGCGGGATCGACGGCCGCGGGGTCGTCGCGACGGCGTCGTACGAGGCCCGCCGGTTCGGCGTGCACTCGGCCATGGCGACGGCGTACGCGCGCCGCCTGCTGCCCGCCGGGACCGCGTACCTCGTCCCCCGCTTCGAGGCCTACCGCCGCAGCTCGGACGTCGTCATGGGCCTGCTCGCGCGGCTGTCCCCCCTCGTGGAGCGGGTGAGCATCGACGAGGCGTACGTCGACCTCGCCGCCGGCGGGCACGACACCTCGCCCGCCGCGGTGGAGGAGCTCGCGCAGGCGCTGCGCGCCGACGTCGTCACCGGCACCGGCGGTCTCACCGCGTCGGTCGGCATCGGGACGAGCAAGCTCGTGGCCAAGATCGCCTCCGACCTGCGCAAGCCCGACGCGGTCGTCGTCGTCCCCGCCGGGGAGGAGCTCGACCTGCTGCACCCGCTGGCGGTGACCAAGCTCGGCGGCGTCGGCCCCGCGACCGAGCAGAAGCTGCGGACCCTCGGCGTGCACACCGTCGGCGACCTGTACGCCGTCGAGGAGGCCACGCTGGTGCGGATGTTCGGCTCCGCCCACGGCAGCGGGCTGCACCGGCTCGCGCGCGCCCTCGACGACCGGCCGGTCGTCTCGTCCCGGGACGCGAAGTCGGTCTCCGCCGAGGACACCTTCCCGACCGACCTGACGTCGGTGCCGGCGCTGCACGCCGAGATCGACCGGCTCGCCGCCCGGGTGGGCGAGCGGCTGCGGTCCGGCGCGACCGCCGGACGGACCGTCACGCTCAAGGTGCGCCGTCACGACTTCTCGACCGCGACCCGCTCGGCCACCCTCCCCCAGCCGGTGGACGACGACGCCGTCATCGCCGCCACCGCGCGCCGCCTGCTCGCGCTCGCCCCGACCGACGGCGGGGTGCGGCTGCTCGGCGTCGGGGTGTCCGGGCTCAGCGACTTCGTCCAGACCGAGCTGGCCCTCGACGAGGCATCGGCCGACGACCAGCCCGCTCTGGACATCGAGGAGGCCGAGCCGACCGAGCCCACCGAGCCCACCGAGCCCACCGAGCCGACGGAGCCGACCGAGCCGACCGAGCCGACCGAGCCGACGGAGCCGACCGAGGCCGTCACGCTCTTCGGTCCCGTGGCCGACCGGCGCTGGCGTGCGGGCCAGGACGTCCACCACGACGAGCAGGGCGTCGGGTGGGTCTGGGGGTCGGGCCGCGGGCTGGTCACCGTCCGCTTCGAGGGACCGCGCACGGGGCCGGGACCGGTGCGCACGTTCCGCGCCGACGACCCGGCGCTGAGCGCCGCCGACACCCCCGACTGGCGCGACCCCGACGACGTGCCGCACGACGAGGCGCCCCCCGCCCTCGGCTGAGGGCGGGGGGCGTCGTACGGGCGTCGTACGGGCCGTGCGTGGTGTCGCTCAGGCGGCGACGTTGAGGCGGCAGGCGCCGCCGGTGCCGACCTTGGCGAGCGGCAGGAAGCCGTACTTCTTCAAGGTCGTGGACAGCTTGCCGGAGCACAGCGCGCTCTTGCCGGCGGCGTCGAACCCGACGAAGCGCAGGGCGGCGGCGTAGGAGGGCGAGCGGGTGTCGATGTTGTGGAAGACGTAGCGCGCGCCCGGGTAGGCCGAGCCCTCGTTGAAGGCCGCGGTGTTGGGCTTGAACGCGCCGGCGGTGCCGGAGACGGGGGCGAAGGCGGTCGTGCCGACCTGGACCTTGCCGATGGTCACCGTGCTGCGGACGTCGGGGGTGACCCCGTTGCCCTGGGCGATCCACGAGCCGGCCGAGAAGGGGACGATGCCGTTGGCGGTGACGGGGCGGCCGTCGTTCTCCGCGACCTGGGTGGCCGGGCAGGTGGTGGACAGGCGCGGGTCGACGCCACCGAGGAAGTTCGAGACGAAGAACGAGCCGGTGCCCGAGCCCGTCTGCGGGAAGAAGCGCTCGATGGTGCCGCTCAGCGAGGACTTGATCTGGCTCCAGCTGGTGATGGAGCAGTTGTAGATGCCCTGGATCTGGGCCACGGTCAGGGTCAGGCCGGGCTTGTTGGTGGCGAAGCCGACGGCGTCGCGGGCGAAGTCGTAGCACTCGAGGTTCGGGCGCGTGGACGAGTTGCACTGGTACGACGACGCGCGGCTCACGTCGACGGAGGCGTCACCACCCGGGTTGGCCTCGAGGCGGCCGGCGCCCGCGCCGGAGCCGACGGGGGCGGTCTCCTTGCCGGCCCCCGAGCAGGTCGAGCCGGCGGGGGCCGCGCTCGGGGTGATCGACCAGGTGCAGGCGCCCGCGTAGGCGTCGGCCGGGGCGGTGATGGTCTGGGCCTCGCCGGGGCCGGCGAACGCGTGCACGTTGACGCAGACGTCCTTGGCGCCGGTGCTCGGCTTGGGGTTGTCGAGGAAGGTGTTGTTGTTGATGGCCGCGCAGAGCGCGTCGTCGACGTACTGGATCGTGTCGGACCCGACGAAGGTGAGCGTGTCGGCGGTCTTGTCCGACTTCGGCAGGGCGAGGGCGGGCGCGACGCCCACGGTGCCCAAGGCGGTCGCGGCGACCGCGACCGTGAGCAGCGTCATCCGGAGGGAACGCATGTGGTGTCCTCTGCGTGAGAGCGGGTTGAGCGACCCCGTCGGCCGCCCGGAGTAGTCCGCCAGCGTCCGGTGAACGCGAAGCAAGTTCTCAGGTGAACGCACGACGACCGACAGGTTTCCCAGGCACCGCTTCGGTGCGCTGCTCAACCGGTGGCCCCGGACGATCGCGGACGAGACCGGACGATCCCGGCGATCGGCCCGACGGGCGCCGGCCGCCCGAGGTCGCGCGGGATGAGCCGCACGTACGTCGTCGTCGCCGTCGGCGCGACCGAGCGGAACCGCTCGACGCTGGCCAGGCACTCGACGCGGCGGCCGTAGGAGCCGTCGGAACGGGCCACGGCCAGGCCCTCGAAGGTGAGGACCCAGGACCACTCGCGCCCGTTGGTGCTCGTGAGGTCGACCGTGCCGAGCAGCGCCCCGCGCGCGGCGAGCGCGGCGAGCTCGCGCGACTCCTCCACCGTGACGGTCACCTGCGGGGACCGTGCGTACGCGCGGTTGTTGCGCCCGAGCAGCCGCCAGAAGCAGCGGCTCGAGCTGACGTAGACCTGGAAGCGAGCCCTCGGGACGACCGGCTCGGTGACCAGCGGGGGCGGCGTCGGCAGCGCGCTCCCGGTCGTGACACAGCCCGGCTCCGCCACGACGCTCATGCCCACCCGGGGAGCAGACGCGTCGCGGTGAGGGCGGTGAACACGACGAGGGCGACGAGCGGCGGGGTCGTCACGAGGTAGGCCATCGGCCGGGACCAGCGCCGGTAGGCCACGACGGCCCCCACGACTCCGCCGGCGAGGGCCAGCACCTCGAGCAGCAGCAGCGGCCACGCGGTCGGGTCCGCGTGCCGCCCGTCGAGCTCCGGGGAGAAGCCGTTCTGCGGGGTCGGGACGAAGGGCTTGCCCTTGAGGGTCGCCACGACGGTGACGCCCTGGGTGCCGCTCCACGGTAGCGCGCTGTCGGAGGAGAGCAGCGTGAGGCGGTCGTCGTCGGACGGGTCGTAGACGGTGTCGTCGACGCGTCCGTGGGTCACGGTCGTGACCTGGTAGACGCTGCGCCCTTGGGCGGTGAGGACGAGGACCGGGTCACCCGGGCGCAGGCTGGTCAGGTCGCCGAACGGGCCGCCGAACGCCGTACGGCGTCCCACGAGGACGGCGTTGCCGGGCTGGCCGGGGGCGGGGGTGCCCGCCACGTGCGCCACGCCGTCGCGGGTCTGCGCGGGGCCGGCACCCTCGACGACGGCCTGCTGCTCACCGAGCCGCGAGACCTGCAGCAGCGCGACCGGTGACCCGACCGGAAGCGCCCGCGTGGGGGCGCTCGCGCCGTCGAGGCTGTCGTTCGCGGCGCCGTACGCCTCGCTCACGTCGGACTGCAGCTGCCGGGTGAGGTCGACCTGGGCCTTGGCCGAGAAGACCGGTCCCATCGGGTAGGCGACCATGAGCATGGCCAGCACCGCGAAGAGGACCAGACCACCGATGCGGACGGCCCAGGCCCGCGGGTCGACAGGGACGGCGTGTTCCGGACCCGAGGGCGGCACGTGGGCGGCCTGGTCGGGCGGCAGGTGGAACGACCCCTCGGCCGCACGGCGCTCACCGCGCCCGGACGTGGGGCTCGGGCCGGTGCGCACGACGGGACGCGGCGGCGTGGACGTGGTCATGCCGCCCGCCCACCCGCGCCGCGGCGGCCGAGGCCCGGCAGGGCGAGCGCTCCCGCCCCCCAGGCCGCACCGACCCCGACCAGGAGCAGGAGGAGCAGCAGCCCGACCACGGACGACACCGGCGAGGTGCGCAACGCGCCGGAGAACGTCGGTGGCTCGTAGGCCACCGGGGTCACTCCCGCGGCCTGCCGCTCCTTCGCCTCGGCGACGGCGCCGGGCGGGCTGGAGCCGGCGGCGGCCGCGCCCGTGCCCGACGGGACGCCGCCCCCGGAGGTGCCGCCCGAGATGGTGCCGCCGGTCGTGCCGACCCCGACGGAGGAGCCGCCCGTCGTGCTGCCGCCGCCGGTGACGCCGGGGTCGGCGGTCGGGGCGGGTGCCGTCGGGGTGGGGGTCGGGGTGGGCGTCGGGGTCTTCGGTGCGCAGGCCCCGGTGGGCGCGGTGGAGCCGATCCTGGCCAGGGCGGCCCTGGCCTGCGCGGCGAGCGCCGGGGTCAGCGGGGCCAGGCCGGCGGGCAGGGCCTGCTGGCCCTCGCCGGTGGCCCAGGTGAGGAAGTCCTTGAGCATCGCCTGCTGCGCGGTGCGCGGGTGGCACGCCTCGTCGAGCAGTGGGGCGGTCGGGACGACGGCGTACTCGACGTAGGTGAGCGGGTAGGCACCGGCGGACGAGGGGAAGTAGCCCTTGGCGTTGAGCGCGCCGGCCGCCGCCTTCTGCAGGGTGGCCGTCGACGGCGCGACGAAGTCGGCGGCCGAGGACCCGGACCCGAGTGAGGCGCTGGTCAGCTCCTGCGCCACGGTGCTCGCCGTGTCGAGCACGGCGAACCGCTGACACCCCTTGGTCAGGGCCTTGATCTCCGGGGTGACGTCGGCGCTGGTCGGCGGGCAGACCGTCAGCTGCCCGTCGGGGACACGGTACGACGGGTTGTCCTTGGACAGCAGCACGGAGAAGATCCCGTTGATCGACGACAGCTCGTAGGTGAGGAAGGTGCCGTCGGCGCCGTGGTCGACGAGCGGGTCGAACGAGGTGAGCGGCCCGACCGGCTTGCCCGACCGGCCGAGCGTGGTGTTGATGGCGTTGCTCGGGTAGACCCAGGAGTCCTTCGCCGCCCCGGCGACGTAGTCGGACAGGGCGGTGGCCAGCGAGCTGGTCCCGACCCCGTAGACCGGTGTGGGGGCGATGACGAACGGCAGCCCGTAGTACGAGGCGTCGAACCCACCGAGCTGGGCCGCGTTGCCCGGCCGCGAGGCGATGGCCCGGCCGAGCGGGTTGTAGCCGGTGAGGTCACCGGACTGCCAGTCGGGGGCCGACGTGGGCTGCGCGTGCAGGACGATCCCCGCGACGTCGGCCGGGGTGAGGGCCAGGGACCCCACGACCTGCGGGTTGTAGGCGAACTTGCCCGGCGTCGTCGACGGCGTCGAGATGCCACCCACCTGCGCGACGCTCACGCCGTTGAGGGCGATGGGGACGGCGACCTGCCCGGCCTTGAGCGGCGTCGCGCTCAGGGCGGGCGAGCCGGCGAAGGCGAGGTCCGCGCCGTTGCCGACCGGGCCGGTCGGCCCCTCGCCGACGGCGGAGGCGACGTAGGACACCGGGATCGGCGAGGCCCCGGCCGCGCAGTAGCCGCGGTCGAGCGCGGCGAGGGGGTCCTGCAGCCGCTCCGGGCCCGACGCGGACAGGGTGCGCTTCGGGTCCAGCCCGGTGCAGGCACCAGTGTCCGTGCCCGCGGGCTTGCCGGGCGCGATGGTCAGGCTGGTCAGGTCCGACCAGTGGGTGGTCGCGCCCGAGACGTTGACGGAGAAGCCGATGACGCACCCGTGGGTCGCGTCGCAGACCAGCTTGGGCAGCGCCGGCTCCACCTGCAGGTAGTTGTTGAGGTAACCGATCGGGGCGTCGGCCTCCACCTGGTCGCCGGACCCGACCCGGAAGTCGACGTCGAGGGTGCCGTCGGTGCGCGGGTACACGTTGGCCAGCGCGGTCGACAGCCCGGGGCTCTCGCCCCCGGTCGGGTCCGTGCTCCCCGGCAGGTTGGTCGGCAGGTGCTTGTTGCACAGGTTGAACAGCCGACCGGGGTTGAGCAGGGTCTTGCCCTTGCGGTCGAGCTCCTTGACGCTGACCCCCGGGAGCCCGGAGGCCGGGCAGGTCCCGAGCGCGTTGACGTAGCCGCCCGCCGGGATGCCGGCGAACCGCAGGTGGACGACGTCGCCCTGGCGGTAGGCCGTCGGGTCACCGGGGGTGACCTCGAGGGTGACCGCGCTGTTCGGGTCCTTCAGCGTGAGCGTCGTGGCGGAGGTCGCGGCCGGTGCGGCGGCAGCCGGCGCCGCGGCGACCGGCGCGCCGGTCGCGGCGACGACCGCCCCGAGCAGGAGGGTGACGAGGACACCGGCGATGGTGCGGGGCGTGCGCGGGCGCGCGCGACGGAGGGCACCGCGAGACGACATGGGATCCCTTCCAGGAGTCAGGGTCAGGGCCGGTGACGTCCCCACGGACCGGGTGACCGCGGACATCGTGCGGCCCGCTCTCAGGCGGGGTCAAGCCGATCCACGGCCGGTCATCGTCACAGAACGGACAATGCCGAACGTCGTTGCCGCGCGGACGGATCCGCGTCGTCTGGCGTTCACCTCCCGCCCGACCGGACGTACACGGGACGTCCAGACACTCGCTGCCCGTGGCCGCCACTCCGCTGCGCTCCAGCGCGCCCGAACGCCGACCCCTGCGGGGCCGGCGCCCGACCGACACCCCGTCCGCGGTCGACCGCGCCTTCACGGGCGCGACGACGACGTCGGGGCTCGTCGTCCTGCTCCTGCTCACCCTCATCGCGGTCTTCCTCGTCCGTGAGGCGTGGCCGGCGCTCGAGGCGCGCGGCTGGAGCTTCTTCACGACGGTCGAGTTCAGCGTCGTGGGGAACCCCCCGGTCCTCGGCGTCCTCGGGCTGCTCGTCGGCACCGTCGTCGTCGCCCTCATCGCCGTCCTCATCGCGGTGCCGGTCAGCGTGTGCACCGCCCTGTTCATCACCGACGTCGCGCAGGGCCGGGTCCGCTCGACGATGATGGGCCTGCTCGACCTGCTGGCCGCGCTGCCCTCGCTCCTCTACGGCCTGTGGGGCTTCGCGTTCCTCACGCCGTACCTCGAGCCCGTCGCGCGCTTCCTCTCGACGCACCTGGGCTTCATCCCGCTCTTCCGGGTCGAGGCCGACAAGCCGTTGATCTCGTCCTACTTCTTCGCCGGGCTGGTCGTCTCGCTCATGGTCCTGCCGATCATCACCTCGGTCGTCCGCGAGGTCTTCATGCAGGTGCCGCCGGGCGAGAAGGAGGCGGCCCTCGCGCTCGGCTCGACCCGGTGGGACATGCTGCGCACGGTCGTCGTGCCGTTCGGCCGCGGCGGGATCATCGGCGGCTCGATGCTGGGCCTGGGCCGCGCGCTCGGGGAGACGATCGCCGTCTCGCTCCTGCTGCCGCAGTCGCCGATCTCGGTGGTCCACGTCTTCCAGTACGGCGGCTCGACCATCGCCGGGTTCATCGCCGTCAACACCGGCGCCAGCGGGCTCGCCCTGTCCGGTCTGCTGGCGGCGGGCCTCGTGCTCTTCGCGTTCACCCTGACGACGAACTTCGTCGCGAGCCTCATCATCTCGCGCAGCCGCTCGGGTGCGGGGGTGGACGCGTGACCACCCTCAGCGCCCCGCCCGAGCAGCCCGGCACCCCCATCCTCAGCGCCCCCTCCCGCACCGCGCCGCCGCGCGAGCGGGTCCGGCCGGCGCGCTGGACCGGCGCCGACATCGCTCTCGTGGCCGGCTGCGCCGCCTCCGCCCTGCTCCTGACCGTGCTCCTCCTGCACGTCCTCGTCAGCTCGCCGGGCTGGCTGGCCGACCTCGTGGTCTGGTACCTGCTGATGATGGGGATGACGTACGCCGTCACCCGCGACCAGCAGGGCGTGCTCGCCGCCCGCGACCGGATGGCGACCATGGCGCTGACGACCGCGGCCGTCCTGCTGCTCGTCCCGCTCGTCAGCCTGCTGCTGTACGTCGTGGGCCGCGGCCTGCCGCACCTGACCCCCGGCTTCTTCACCCACGACCTGACCAAGGTCGGCCCCGACCAGCCGGCCGAGCAGGGCGGCGGTCTGCACGCCATCGTCGGCACCCTGGAGCAGGCCGGGGTGGCGCTGCTCATGGTGCTGCCGCTCGGTGTCGTCACCGCGGTCTTCCTCAACGAGACCCGCAGCCGGATGCGCCGCTGGGTGCGGATCATCGTCGACGCGATGAGCGGACTGCCCTCCATCGTCGCCGGCCTGTTCATCTACTCGGCCCTCATCGTCACCCGCCCCTTCGGGTGGAGCGTCTTCGGGTTCGACGGCTTCATGGCCTCACTCGCCCTCTCGCTCGTCATGCTGCCGACGGTCACCCGCACCGTCGAGGTCGTCCTGCGCCTCGTGCCCGACGGGCTGCGCGAGGCCTCGCTCGCCCTCGGCGCCAGCCGTGGCCGGACCGTGTTCTCGGTCGTCCTGCCGACCGCGCGCACCGGCGTGACGACCGCGGTCGTGCTCGGCCTGGCCCGCATCGTCGGCGAGACCGCGCCGCTGCTCTTCACCGCGTTCGGGACGACCATCCTCAACACCAACCCCTTCTCGGGGCAGCAGGAGAGCCTGCCGCTGTTCGTCTTCCGCCTGGTCAAGTCCCCGTCGCAGAACGAGGCCGACCGCGGGTACGTCGGCGCGCTCGTCCTCATCGTCGTCGTCCTCGCCCTCTTCGTCCTCGCCCGAGCCCTGGGCCGCGGGGTCCTGCGGCTCCCGAGCCGGCCGCGGCTGCCGCGGCCGGCCCTCGCGCTGCCGGGCCGGGGCGCCTCCTCCACCGACAGCACCGAAAGGACGCCCGTGAGCGCCACCGCGACCGAGCCCGACACCGCCGTCCTGCCGGCGACCCGCTTCGACGCCATCCGCGTGACCGGGGGTCCGCCCCCCGGCGCCGCCGCCGTCGAGGCGGTCGACGTCTGCGCCTGGTTCGGCGACCGGCTCGTCCTCGAGGGCGTCGACCTCGTCATGCCGGAGAACAGGGTCACCGCCCTCATCGGCCCGTCCGGCTGCGGCAAGTCGACCTTCCTGCGCATCCTCAACCGGATGCACGAGCTCGTACCGAGCGCCACGCTCTCGGGCGAGGTGCTGCTCGACGGCGAGGACATCTACGCCCGGACGATGCGGGCGCAACAGGTGCGCGCCCGGGTCGGCATGGTCTTCCAGAAGCCGAACCCGTTCCCCGCCATGAGCATCCGCGACAACGTGCTGTCCGGTCTCAAGCTCGGCGGCCTGGGCTGCTCGGACAAGGACGCGCTGGTCGAGCAGAGCCTCGAGCGGGCGGGGCTGTGGCGCGAGGTGCGTGACCGGCTCGACGCACCGGGTGGCGCGCTCTCCGGCGGTCAGCAGCAGCGTCTGTGCATCGCCCGGTCGCTGGCCGTGCGTCCCAACGTGCTGCTCATGGACGAACCCTGCTCGGCGCTCGACCCGACCTCCACCCGCCGGATCGAGGACACCATCCAGCAGCTGTCCCAGGACGTCACCGTCATCATCGTCACCCACAACATGCAGCAGGCCCAGCGCGTCTCGGACTTCTGCGCCTTCTTCCTGGCCGCCGAGAACGAGCCCGGCCGGGTCATCGAGCACGGCTGGACGTCCGACGTCTTCGAGCGGCCGGTCGACCGGCGGACCGAGGACTACGTCAACGGCCGCTTCGGCTGAGCCATTCAACGCTTCCCAGGAGACCTCTTCCCGTGACCACGCGACTGCGTCGTGCCCTGCTCGCCGCGCTGGCCGCGGCCCTCGCCGTCCTCGTCGGGAGCACCGGCGCCCAGGCCCTCTCCCCCGTCTCCGGCTCCGGGTCGACGTACGTCGGCGTGGCCATGCGCAAGTGGGTGGCCGACGGCCAGACCCTCGGCATGTCGGTCAACTACACCCCGTCCGGGTCCCCCACCGGGCTCAGCCTCTTCAACCAGTCGTCGGTCGACTTCGCCGGCACCGAGGCCGAGTTCGCGTCGATCGGGATGGCGGCCCCGACCCGCGGCTACCAGTACGTGCCGGACGTCGCCGGGGCGGTGGCGATCATGTACAACATCAACGAGAGCTCGGGGCGCAAGGTCGACTACCTGCACCTCGACCGACGCACCGTGGCGCGGATCTTCATCGGCGAGATCACGAAGTGGGACGACCCGGCGATCGTCGCGACGAACCGCAACATCCACTTCCCCTCGCAGCCGATCCGCGTCGTCCTGCGCGGCAACCCCTCGGGGACGACGGCGCTGTTCTACGACTTCATCTCCACGACCCTCGGCGCCGAGTACGCCGCGCGCTGGGCGCAGTACGGCTGCCAGGGCGTGCAGGGACGACCCGTGCTCATCCAGTGCAACACCGGCTTCATCTCCAACGTCGTGCAGTTCAACGACTCGGACCAGATCGCCAACTACCTCGCGACCGACAGCGGCAAGTGGTCGATCGGCTTCGACGAGTTCGGCTACGCCAAGGTCTACGGCACGTCGACCGCGTGGGTCCAGAACGCCGGCGGCACGTACGTCCTGCCCTACGCGCAGAACATCTCGGCGGCACTGGAGTCGGCGCGGCTGCGGCCCGACCTCAGCCAGGACCTGTCGGGCGTCTACGGCAGCACCAACCCGCAGGCCTACCCCATCTCGGCCTACTCGTACATCGTCACGCAGTGCGCCCCGGCGAGCAGCCGACCGACCTGCAAGGGCGCCTACTCCGACGCCGGCAAGAGCCAGACCCTCGCGAAGTGGATGAGCTACATCGCCTGCGACGGACAGGTGAGCATGGCGCAGCTCGGGTACTCGCCGCTGCCGCCCAACCTCAGCCAGGAGATGGCCAACTCGGTGGCGCGCCTCACCGGCACGGCCCCGACCACGCTGTCGGCGGCCAACTGCACCAACCCGCGGTTCCGGGGCTCGCTCGGCGCCGGGTCCACGAGCCCGTGCGACCCGTTCGTCTGCGGCGCGGGGGCCGGGTCCTCGACGGGGGGCGGGGGCGGGACCCGCGGCACCGGCACCTCCGGTGCGGGTTCGACGACCCAGGGCGGCACGACCGGGGGCACGAGCGGCGGGAGGACGGCCGGGGGGACGACGGCCGGCGGCAACACCACCGGCGGGGCGGCGTCCGCGGCCAAGGGCGCCACCGGGGCCCCCGGGGCCACCTCCGCCGGAGGCGCTGCAGCGACGTCCGGGGGCAAGGTCGCGGCGGTCGCAGGTCAGGGCGGCGGGGCCCCCGTCGTCGCGCTCGGCGGCAGCGACGCCTCCACCTGGCAGAACCCTGCTCCGGTGAAGTTCGACGCCGCCGTCCCCGAGGACCCGTTCGGCTGGCTGCCCGCCGTCATCGTCCTCGTCGCGCTCCTCGCCCCCGCGTTCGTCGTGAACCGGCGCCGGGCGAAGAGCGGGGCCGACCTCAGCCCGGACCCGGCTCCTCGCCCCTGACCTCGGGGACGACGACCCACCGGCCGCCGTCCTGCTCGAAGTGCAGGAGGGTGCCGGGGGGCAGCGACTCGCGCACCGCCGCCGGCAGCGGGACGAACCCGTC
Source organism: Lapillicoccus jejuensis (assembly GCF_006715055.1). NCBI lineage: Bacteria > Bacillati > Actinomycetota > Actinomycetes > Micrococcales > Intrasporangiaceae > Lapillicoccus > Lapillicoccus jejuensis. The sequence continues at coordinate 2,301,783 of NZ_VFMN01000001.1, read as the reverse complement.
GGCCGTGACGACGGCGTACTCCTCGCCGCTGCGACCCTCGCCGCCGATCCGGCCGTCGCGGATGGTCACCGTCCTCGGCAGCCGCCGGGCGACGTCGGGGTCGTGGGTGACGAGGACGACGGTCGTCCCCAGCTCGGCGTTGACCCGCAGCACTGCGTCGAGGACCTGGTCCCGGGCGCTGCGGTCCAGCGCGCTGGTCGGTTCGTCCGCGAGGAGCACGCCCGGCCGCGGCGCCATGGCGACGGCCAGCGCCGCCCGCTGCAGCTGCCCCTGGGACAGGTGCGCGGGCCGCTCGTCGGCGAACCCGGTCGCCCCCACCAGGGCCAGGGTGTCCCCCACCCCCACGACGTCGGCACCGAGCCGGCGCGCCGCCTCCTGGGCGAAGACGACGTTCTCGCGCACCGACAGGTAGGGCACGAGGTTGCGCTGCGCACCCTGGAGCATGAGCGAGGTCTCGCGGGCCAGGAAGGCGTCGAGGGCGGCCGGGCCGAGCGCCGACAGCTCGTGGTCGCCGACGAAGATCTTGCCCGCGCTGGGCCGGAAGAGCCCGCCGAGCAGGGCGAGCAGGGTCGACTTGCCCGACCCCGACGGCCCGAGCAGCCCGACGACCTCGCCCGCCCCGACGACGAGGTCGACCCCGGAGAGGGCGGCGACGTCGTACCCCTCCGTGCGGTAGAGGTGGACCAGCCCCAGGGTGCGGATCGCGCGACCCGTGCTCATCCGGGCTCCCGGAGCCGGCTGGGGACCGCGCGTCGGGCGACGCGCTGGACGGTGAGCGCGGTGACGGCGACGACGACGAGCAGCCCCACCCCGGCGGCGAGCAGCGACGGCCCCCAGGCCGGCGCGAGGTCGAGCGGGTAGGTGCCGGGCGGGGTCGTGAACAGCGGAACGAGGGTGACCGCGGCCGGCGCGGCCCACAGGCCGACGGCGGCCCCGAGGACGGCGCAGGCGAGGACGACCGGCGTCGTCTCGAGCTGGGCGAGCGCCGCCACCCCGCGCGGGGACAGGCCGAGCAGCCGCAGCCCGGCCCAGTCGCGGGTGCGCGACCGCGCGGACGTCGTGACGAGGACGACGACCGCCGCCGCCGCGACGAGCAGGCTGAGGGCCGCGACGGCGAGGGCGAGCTGCAGGCTCCAGGCGGCGGCCGAGGCGCCGTACGACGCCCTGACGTCGGCGGCGCGCGTCGTGCGCAGCACCGGGACCCCGGCCCGTTCGAGCCCGTCGCGCAGGCCGGCGACGACGGTCGGGTCGTCGGTGTCGACGTACGCGGCCAGGGTCGCCGAGCCGCGGCCGGTCCAGCCCTGCGCGAGCAGGTTGCCGACGGCGACGACGGCGGTGGCCCGTGGCCCGCCCGGCGCGAAGGGCAGGGTGCCCGCGGACCGCAGCAGCAGCGGCGTGCCGTCGACCTGCGACCCGGCGACGGTCACCCCGCTCGAGGTGGCCGTCGCCGCGGCGGTGGTGAGGGCGGGGACGACGCCGGGGAGCGAGGCGTGCGAGAGGAACGCGGGGTCGTAACCGTTGTCGGAGTAGGTGAGCGCCACAGACGCGGGACCGGGGAAGGCGCCCGTGACGACGGTGTCGCCCGCGTCGGTGGGGCGCCAGTCCCCCTGCCCGCCGAGGTCGACGCCGCGGCCGTCGAGGGCGAGGTCGGTGACCATGACCGTGCCGGCGACGGGTGCGGCCCCACGCGGGGTGAGCAGGCCGATTCCCGTGACGCGGCAACCGGATCCGCAGTCGACGGCGACCGACACGTCGGTGTCGAGGCCGGCGGCGGGGACGGGACCGAGGGCGACGGTGTCGGTGACGCCGTCCGCTCGGACGACGCGCAGGGCGAGGACGAGGGTGGTCGGTGCCTGCCGGATGACCGGCGGCACGGGGCGGAAGGCGGGGGCGCTGACGTGGTACGTCGCGCGGGTGCCGGTGAGCACGAGCGGCGCGACGGTCGGCGCGGTGAGCCGGTCCCACGCGAGCGACCCCGCGGGGACGCCGGGGAACCGCGCCAGCCGGGCGAACTCCTCCGGTACGACGCCCATCGTCGTCACGCCGTCACCCCCCTGGTCGCTCGACGGGCCGACGAGGACGACGGGGGTGGCGTGCCGGGCCTGCGGGTCGAGCCGGTGCACGGCCGCCGCGACCGCCTGCAGGTCGCGGCTGCCGAGGGTCAGCACGCTCGACGCGCCGACCTCGGCGTCGGCCCGGCCGGCCCAGTTGCGCTGCCCGACGGCGAGCAGGTCGACCCCGACGACGACGATGCTCAGGGCCACGGTGATGACGGGCACGAGCCACCGGGTGGTCGGTCGCCGGCCGGCGGTGAGGAGCGCGGTCCCGGCGGCGGCGCGTCCGCGGCGCAGCAGCAGCCGCCCGGCCGCGGGCAGCCCGAGGGCGAGCAGGCGCGCGGCGACGACGCCGACGGCGAGCGCGAGCAGCGTCGGGGCGACCTGCCCGACCGGCCCGCTGACCGACCCCGTGACGAGGGCGACGAAGGCGGCGGCCGCCGCGGCGACGAGCATCGCCTCGAGGACCCCGAGGCGGAAGGTGCGCCGCCGCGGCGGCACGCTGCGCACGAGGTCCGCGACCGGCTCGCGGCAGACCCGGCGGACCGAGAGCACGACGAGGCCGAGCATTCCCAGGACACCGATGACCAGGACGGCGACCGCGGCGGCCGGCACCTCGAACGGCGGGTCGCCGGTGAGGACGGTGCGGCGCGCCAGGGTGGTCGCCCCGACCCCGAGCAGCCCCCCGAGCGGCACGCCGACGGCGACCTGCGGCAGGGTCTCGGCGAGCAGGAGCCTCTGCGCGCCACGGGTCCCGCGGCCACGCAGCCGCGCGATCGCGACCTCGCCCCGGCGCTGGTTGGCGGCGGCGACGAGCACGAGCCACAGCACGCAGCCGAGGATGAGCTCGAGCTGCGCGGTGAGCAGCGGCACGGTGACGGCCGCCTGCGTGGCGCCGGTGCGGACCTGGTCGGAGAGGGCGGGCAGGCCGCTGCTCGCCGAGACGGTGGCGGCCTGCTGGCTGCCGGTGCGCTCGACGCCGTACGGCGCCGCGACGAGCGCGGCGACCCGTGGCCCGAGGTCGAGGACCTCGTCGACACCGAGCGCCTGCGTCGACAGCGGCAGATCGGCGCCGTACTGCGGCTGGAACCACTGGCCGCGACCGCCGTCGGGCGCGGTGACCGGTCCGGTGAGCGTCGCGAGCGGGGTGAGCAGGTCGTCGTACCCGGTCTTGGTGGCGGCGGAGCCGGTGAGCCGGTCGCCGAACCAGTACGGAGAGTCGACCTGCCGGTAGGTGCCGACGACCCGCACCGTGGTGCGCGGCGCGGAGTCGGGCAGGCTGACGAACCCGTCGTACTCGCCGAGCAGGATGCTGGTCCCGACGGGCTGCCCGTACGCCGTCGCCTGGTCGGTCGAGACGGCGACCTCGCCGGCGGCGGTCGGGCAGCGCCCGGTCGCGAAGGTCACGTGGTCGCACATGCCGTCCCGGGACAGCAACCGGCCGGCCGGCTGGCCGGCGAGCGGCATCCGGCGGACCCCGACGGCGGTGCTGGTGACGGGGGCGCCGTACCAGCGCCGCAGGTCGGGCGCGACGAGCCCGACGAGCTGGTCGGACGTCGGCGCGAGGGCCGGCTGCGTCGCGCTGGTCGCGGCGAGCCGCAGGCCCGCGGTGGCCGGGCCGGCGCCCTGCAGCAGGGTGCGGGCGGTGGCCTGCTCGAGCGCGCGGGCGTAGAGCGGGGCGAGGACGAGCCCGGTGCAGACGAGCGCGGAGAGCACGGTGACGACGACGGCCTGGGCCCGTCGGTACCGCAGCGCTGCCAGCATGAGACCTCCCGGGGCGGGTGGCCCCGGCGCCCTCCCGCGCACGATACCGCCGTACGGCGCGCTGCTAGCGTGCGGTCGCGGGCGTCCTGAGGAGGTGTCGGTGACCGTGGAGCCGGTGCGGCGGGGTCTCGCGGTGCGCGCCGACGACGTCGTCGTCGAGCTCGGCGGTCGGCGGGTGCTCGACGCGGTGTCCCTCGCGCTCGAGCCGGGGTCGTTCTCCGCGCTGACCGGGCCGTCGGGGGCGGGCAAGTCGACGCTGCTGTGGGTGCTCGGCGGGGCGCTGCGACCGACGTCGGGGTCGGTGTCCGTCGGCGACGAGCCGGTCGGTGACGAGGTCGCCGCGGCGGCGCGCGGGGTGCTCCTCGTGCCGCAGGGGGCGACGCTCGCGGCGCCGCTCACCGCGCGGGAGAACGTCGTCGTCCCGCAGCTCGTGCACCGGGTGCCCGCGGGGGAGGCTGGTCCGCGCGCCGACGCGGCGCTGCACGCGGTGCGGCTGGAGGAGCAGTCCGACCACCTCGTCGAGGAGCTGTCCGGCGGACAGCAGCAACGGGTCACGCTCGCGCGGACCCTCGCCCTGCGGCCCGCGGTGCTGCTCGCCGACGAGCCGACGAGCGAGCTCGACGCCGGGACCCGCGACGTCGTCGTGGCGCTGCTGGCCGCCGAGGCGGCGGCCGGCGCGACCGTGCTGCTCGCGACGCACGACGCCGCGTGCGCCGAGGCCGCGGGGGCCGAGCTGCACCTCGACGAGGGGCGGTTGGTCCGGGTCCGCTAATCCGTAGGGCGGGGCGTCGTACGGCGTCGGCGGGGAGGCAGCGCGAAGAAGAGGGCGAGGAGCGCGACGACGACGAGCGCCGCCGTCCCGTTGAGGAAGGCGACGCCGACCGAGACGGCGTAGCAGCAGGCGCCGAACGCGCCGCGCCGGCTGGCGGCGAGGGTGATGCCGCGGGCGTGCGGGTGCAGCAGGTGGGGGTGCCGTCCGAGGTAGACCCACAGCGCGAGGAACGAGACCGCGGCGAGGGTGAGCACGGCGGTGTAGAACACGGCGGCCTCGATGGCCGGCCGGCCGCCGGCCTGGAGGGCGCGGCCCAGCACGGCGGTGGGGAAGCTGATGGACGAGATGCACAGCAGCAGGAACCCGTTGAGGAACAGCAGCGCCCGGTCGACGGTCGCGACGTCGGCGAGCAGCGCGTGGTGGTTGACCCAGTAGATGAGGATGGTCACGAAGCTCACCGCGTAGGCGGCGATCGACGGGAGCTCGTGGTGCAGGTGCTCCCACACGTCGGCGCCGGGCTCGGGCGCGGCGAGCTCGATGACGAGCAGGGTGGCGGCGATGGCGATGATGCCGTCGCTGAACGCCTCCAGCCGGCTGGTGCCCATCACCGGCTCGGCGGGGGCAGTAGGGGCGGCAGGGGGTGCCTCGGTCATGGCCCATCGTCGGCCCGCGAGGTGGCGCGGCTCAAGACCCGTGTTGCGCGGTGCCCGTCCCGGTGCCGCACCGTTGCCGGGTCTGCCGTGGCACGACAGGATGCCAGGTCTCCGCGCACGCCGTCGTCCTTGATCGGGAGCCCTGCCATGACCCGTTTCCGTCGTGCGGCCCGGGTGTCCGCAGTCCTGCTCGCGGTCGTCCCGCTCGCCGTGTCCGCCGGGCCGGCCGTCGCGGCCCCCGCCACGCCGTCGGGGGGCGCGCCGATCACGCGGTACGCCTCCGTGGCGTCGGTCCCGCTGGTCGCCGCGCCCTTCGCGCAGACGACCGGGTCCGTCGCCTGCCCCGCCGGCACCCACGTCCTCGGCGGCGGCGCGGTGCTCAGCCTCTCCGACCTCTCGCTCGACCTCGCCGGGTCGGTCCCGCTGCCCGGGGGTGCGGGCTGGCAGGCCCGGGTGTCCAACCGCACCGGCGGCGGCTGGGAGTTCGCCGTCTTCGCGATCTGCGCGAGCGGGATCCGCGGCTACCGGCTCTCCTCGAACTCCGTCCTCAACCGGGCGGGCACGCGGACGGTGCTCACCGCGACCTGCCCGGCCGGCACGGTCCCGCTCGGCGGGGGTGGCGAGACGCGGTCGAGCGAGGCGGGCGCGTCGTTGGGCGGCATCTTCCCCGTCGACGGCGGCTGGCGCGCGGTGGTGACCAACCGCGCCGTGCCGCACCCGCAGGCGCGGGCCGTCGCCGTCTGCGGCGAGGCACCGAGCGGGTACGTCGTCGTGCAGGGACCACGGCAGGTCGCCCCCGCCGGGTCGTCGACCCTCGGGGCCATCCGCTGCCCCGCGGGCCTGGGCTACCTCGCCGGGGGCGTCCGGGTCTGGCCGGCCTCGCCCGACGTCACCGTGAGCGGCACCTTCCCGCAGGACGACCGTTGGCGGGTCGAGGTGGCGAGCTCGAGCGACGGCGCGTCGTCCCTGCACCCGTCGGTCGTCTGCGCGACGGTCCCGGCCTGAGCCGGCTCGAGCCCGCACGACCAAGGCTCCCGACCTGACGGATCAGGTCGGGAGCCTTCTCACCCGGTGGAGCTGAGGGGATTCGAACCCCTGACCCCTTCATTGCGAACGAAGTGCGCTACCAACTGCGCTACAGCCCCGTGGTGCGTCGGAAACTCTAGCATCGGGCCCGCGAGGCGATGAAACCGGCGGCGGCGGCCCCGGGGGCCGTCCGCGGGGTCCCCGCCCGGCGGCGTCGTACGGCCTACGGTGGAGGTATGGACGAGCAGGGGACGACCAGCGCCGTACCGCGTGGGGTGCGCGCCGCCAGCGAGTGGGCGTGGCGGCTGCTCATCATCGCGGCGGGCGTCGTCGTGCTGGCCCTCGCGGTCGGGCACCTGTCCGAGGTGGCCATCCCGATCGCCGTCGCGACGCTGCTCAGCGCGTTGCTCGGCGGGGTGCACGGCTGGCTGTGCCGCTTCATGGGGCGCGGACCGGCCGCCGGGCTGACGCTGCTCGGCACGATCCTCGTCATCGTCGGGCTGATGACCCTCGTCGGCACCCAGATCAGCAACGGCTTCTCCGACATGGCGACCCAGGCCGGCGCCGGGCTGGACCAGATCCGCGGCTGGGCCCGGACCAGCTTCGGGCTCTCGGACGACCAGGTCTCGCAGTACGTCGGGCAGCTGCGCACGTGGCTGGAGAGCAGCAGCGACGTGCGGCAGTACGCGACGAGGTTCGGCGTCACCGCGACGCACGCGGTCGCCGGCCTGTTCATCGCGCTCTTCTCGCTCTTCTTCTTCCTGTACGACGGCCCGCGCATCTGGTCGTGGCTCGTCGGCCTCTTCCCCCGGACGGCACGCTCGCGAGTCGACTCCTCGGGGCAGGTCGCCTGGGGGCAGCTGACGGCGTACACGCACGGCGTCGTGCTCGTGGCCGCCACCGACGCGGTCGGCATCACCATCGGCGCGCTCATCCTGCGGGTGCCGTTCCCCTTCGCCATCGGGGTGCTCGTCTTCCTGCTGTCCTTCATCCCCATCGTCGGGGCGCTGCTGAGCGGGGCGGTCGCCGTCCTGCTCGCGCTCGTCGAGCACGGGCCGGTGATCGCGCTCATCATGCTCGGTGTCGTCGTCGCCGTGCAGCAGCTCGAGTCGCACGTGCTCCAGCCGTTCATCCTCGGCCGGTCGGTGCGGGTGCACCCGTTGGCCGTCATCCTCGCCATCGCGACCGGCTCGATCCTCGGCGGCATCGTCGGGACGCTGCTGGCCGTGCCGGTCGCCGCCGTCCTCAACGCGGTCGGACAACACCTGCTGTCGGGAGACGACGACGACCCGGCGGGCGCCGAGGGCGACCCGGTGGACGGCGACGCGGTGGCCGCGGGGGCCCCCGGCGCGCCCCTCGCCGACTGACCCGCCACCCCCCGATCCTCACTGCTGCGGACGAGGGACGTCCGGGACGGCCACGAGCTCGTCGGAGGGCGAGACGTCGACATCTCCCTCCCGCAGCAGTCCGGGTCTCAGGAGGGACGTCGAGGTCCCGTTCCCGCAGCAGTTCGGATCTCAAAAGGGACGTCGACGTCCCGGTCCCGCAGCAGTCCGGGGGTGGGGTCAGCCGATGCGGCGGGTGCGGGCGGCCATGAGGCGCTCGAGGTCGTCGTCCTCGACCTCGATCGGCACGGGGACCGAGTCGTCCTCGACGACCGGCTCCGGGGCGGGGCGCGGACCGGCGCAGTCCTTGAGCATGTACGTCGGCCGCGGCACCGGGACGGGGCTCCACTCCCGGGCCATCTCGCGCGCGACCTCGTCGGCGCGCTCGGCGGCGACGACCGCGGTGATGTCGTAGATCTCGGGCTGGTCGACGGCCTCGGTGGTCGCCTCGGTCGTGGCCTGGGCGACGACGACGGCCTCGACGACCGACTCGGCGGCGGGCGCCGCGACGGGAGCGTCCTGGGGCGTCGCGGCGGGGCGCGCAGCGCGGGTCCGCGGGCGCCGGGCCAGCCGGGCGGCGCGGCGCACGGCCTGCTCGCGGCGGACCGAGGCCCGCAGCCAGGCCAGGGTCACGACGAAGCAGCCGACGGCCACGGCCACCGACACCCACAGCAGGACGCCGACGAGCGACAGGAGCGCGGTGACCGGGATCGCGACGAGGGTCGCGAGGAAGGCGATGCCGCGGACCCGGCGGGCGAGCAGCCCCGGACGGCGGGAGGCCGGGCGGCTGGGGCCGGTACGGAGCGCCGTACGGGCACCGTCGACGATGCGGGCCCCCGCCGCGGAGGTCGCCGACACCGTGACCTGGGGCCGGCCCGCGGACCGGGACGGGCGGGTGAGCGACGGGCGGGGCGAGGCCTGCTGGTGCAGGACGCCCACGGGCTCGCGGCGCTCGAGGATCCGCATCGCCTCGCTGAAGCGGTCGACCGACCGGGCGGTGGCGACGTGCTCGCGGCGGCGGATCCAGTGCTGGACCAGATAGACCGCCCACACCGCCACGATGACGAGGAAGATCAGGCTGCCCGGCTGCACGGACTCGACGGTATGACGTCGCGGCGGACGCTCCGTGGACGCGCGTCGGTGTGTCGCTGTCGATACCTGGGAAATCGTCGGAGATCATGCCCCCGGACCAGGAAGTGCCTTCCTGGGACGGCGACGAGGCCGTCAGGACCGGGGCGCCCGGCGCTCCACGCCGTCCCACGGCGGGGCCGACGGCGGGAACCGCTCCATCCAGCGCTGGGCGACGAGCGAGGTGCCCACCTCCTCGCGGGTCAGCGCGAAGGTCCGGTGGTCGCGCCACTCGCCGTTGATGTGCAGGTAGCGCTCGCGCAGCCCCTCGTCGCGGAAGCGCAGGTGCTCGACGACCTTGAGCGAGGGCCGGTTCTCGGGACGGATGTTGACCTCGACCCGGTGCAGACCGCCGAGGCCGAAGGCGTGGTCGCACAGCATCGCGAGCGCGCGGGTCGCGACGCCCTGCCCGCCGACCTCGCGCGCCACCCAGTAGCCCGCGGCCCCGGACAGCAGGGAGCCGTCGACGATCCCGAACAGGTGCATCTGGCCGGCCAGGCGTCCCTCGACGTCGATGGCGAAGGGCAGCATCCGGCCGGCGCGGCCCTCGTGGTCGAGGTTGCGCACATACTGCCGGAACGTCATCCGCTGGGCTCGCCCGTCGGGCATCGTCGGCTCCCACTGACCGACGTGGTCGAGGTTGCGCCCCCGCACCTCCTCCCAGGAGCGGCGGTCGCGCCGGGTCAGCGGTCGGAGGACGACGACCGGTCGCAGCCCGTCCTGGCTGACGAGGGTGACCGGCCAGTTGCTCACCGGTGGTCGCCGCCGCGGAGCTGGTCGACGGCGTGGTCGAGCACGGGCTCGAGCACGGTGAGGGCGTCCTTGACCCCGCCGGTGGACCCCGGGAGGTTGACGACGAGGGTGGTGCCGACGGTGCCGGCGATCCCGCGCGACAGCACCGCTGTCGGCACACCCTTGGCGACGCCGGCCGCGCGGATCGCCTCGGCCAGGCCGGGGACCTCGCGCTCGACGACGCGGCGCGTCATCTCGGGGGTGGCGTCGGTCGGGGAGATCCCGGTGCCACCGGTCGTCACGACGACGGCCGCGCCGGAGGCGACGGCCTCCCGCAGCGCCTGCTCGACGGGGTCGCCGTCGGGGACGACGGTGGGCTCGGCGACGGCGTACCCCCAGGCGCGCAGCGCCTCGACGATGAGCGGGCCGGTGCGGTCCTCGTAGACGCCGGCGGACGCGCGGTTGGACGCGACGACGACGGCGGCCTCCCGGGGTGAGCTCACCCGGCCCATCCTGCCTCGCGCCAGTCGCCGCTGCGACCCCCGGACTTCGCCGTGACCCGCACGTCGGTGATCCGGGCGTGCTTGTCGACGGCCTTGACCATGTCGACCAGCGCGAGCGCCCCGACGGCGACCGCCGTCAGCGCCTCCATCTCGATGCCGGTGCGGTCGGCGGTGCGCACCGTCGCCACGAGGTCCACCCCGTCGTCGGTGACCGTGAGGTCGACAGTGACCGCGTGGACCGCGACCGGGTGGGCGAGCGGGACCAGCTCGGGGGTCCGTTTGACGGCCTGGATCCCGGCGATGCGCGCGACCGCCAGCGCGTCGCCCTTGGGGACGGTGCCGTCGCGCAGCGCGGCGACGGCAGCCGGGGAGAGCAGCACCCGACCGGCGGCGGACGCCTCGCGCGCGGTCACGGGCTTGGCCGACACGTCGACCATGTGCGCGGTGCCGTCGGCGCGGACGTGGGTCAGGCCCGAGGGCGACTGGTCGCTCACCCGACCCGGCTCTCGTCGCCGCCCAGCAGCCACAGCTCGACGTCGGCGCCGGCGTCGACCTGCGTGACGTCGGGGGGCACGACGACGAACGCGTTGGCCCGCGAGAGGTCGGCGACGAAGTGCGACGCCTGCCCCCACACCGGGTCGGCCTCCCACCCGGTCGCCGTGCGGGTCGCGACGGCCCGCGCGATCTGGGTCCGTCCGGCGGGCGAGCGCAGCGCCTGGGTCAGCCGGGCGGTGAGCACCGGCCGGGTCGCGGGCTGCAACCCCATCATCGTGCGCAGCGCCGGCCGCACGAACACCTCGAAGCTCACGTACGACGACACCGGGTTGCCCGGGAGCCCGAAGAGCGGCACCCCGCGCTCCCCCACCGGGCCGAAGCCCTGCGGCTTGCCCGGCTGCATGGCGACCTGGACGAACTCGACACCGCGGTCCCGCAAGGCCTCCTTGACGACGTCGTACGCGCCCATGCTCACGCCGCCGCTGGTGACGATCGCGTCGACGTCACCGGCGAGCTCCTCGACGACGGCGAGGACCTCCTCGACGGTGTCGCCGACGGTGACCCGGCGGGCGACGGTGCAGCCGGTCTCGACGACGGCGGCGGCGAGCATGTGCGAGTTGGAGTCGTGGATCTGCCCGGGCGAGAGCGGCTCCCCCGGCGGGACGAGCTCGGCGCCGGTCGACACGACGGCGACCCGGGGGCGGGGGTGGACGGGGACGACGCCGTACCCCGTCGCGGCGGCGAGCGCGAGGCGGCGGGCGTCGAGCACCGTGCCGGCGGCGAGCACGACCGTGCCGGCGCGCACGTCCTCACCGGCCGGGCGGACCGACAGCCCGGCGGGGGCGGAGGCGTCGATGCGGACCTGCTCGGTGCCGCCGTCGGTGTCCTCGACCTTGACGACCGTGTCGGCGCCGGGCGGCATCATCGCGCCGGTCATGATCCGGACGGCCTCACCGGGGCCGACCTCGCGGTCGGCCGTCGCGCCCGCCGCGACCTCGCCGACGACGGGCAGCGTCACCGGGGACCCGGCGGCCGCCGCGACGACGTCGGCCGCGCGCACGGCGTAGCCGTCCATGGCCGAGTTGTCGAAGCCGGGCAGGTCGACGCGGGCCACGAGGTCCTCGGCGAGGACGAGGCCGAGGGCCTCGGGCAGCGGGAGCCGCACCGGGGGCGCCGTACGGACGGTGTCGAGGACGGCCCGGAGGTGCTCGGCGACGCTGCGCACGTCAGCCCTGCAGACGGGTGCCGTCGGCGACCCGCGGGGTGTCCGCGCCGTCGACGGTGACGTCCCCGACGACGACGACGTCGGCGCCGAAGTGCACGTCGCCCTCGACGACGAAGCGGGTCGCCTGCTTCAGGCTCGGCACCCCGTGCGCGAAGCGCTCCTCGAAGGCGGGGACGAGCTTGAACGGCTTGTCGAGGTCGACGTACGGGTCCGGGTGGTCGATGGTGCTGACCACGCTGGAGTGCTCGTCGAGCTCGAAGATGTCGGAGCGGACGAGCAGCAGCTCGTTGGTGGTCTTGACCGGGCGGAAGCGGTCGCGCGGGACGAACAGCGCGCGGGCGCCCTCGATCTTCTCGATGGCGGCGCCCATCGCCGTCTCGATCTGGATGACCTCGGTCGAGGACGCGTCGGACGGGTCGACGGTCTTGCGGTTGACGATGACCGGCAGGCCGAGCCCGACCTCGCCGCGCTCCTGCGCGTCGTCGAGCAGCGCCTTGACCACGCGCAGGTCGACCCAGAGGTTGTTGGCGTGGAACGTCGTGTGGCGCGAGGTGTCCTGGAAGAAGTGGTCCTCGCCCGGAGCGACCATCGCGCTGTCGCGCAGCACGAGCCGGCCGTCGGCCTTCCGGACGGCGAGGTGGCCGCCCTTGCGGTCGTTGACGGTCCGCTCGCACACCTCGGCGACGTAGGGGACGTCGTTCGCGACGATCCAGGCGGCGATCCTCGGGTCGCAGGTCGCACCGAGGTTGTCGGCGTTGGAGAGGAAGACGTAGCGGATGCCGCGCTCGAGCAGGGTGTCGAGGATGCCGGTGCGCTGCAGCGAGACGTAGACGTCGCCGTGGCCGGGCGGGCACCACTCGAGCGCCGGGTCGGCCGGGTGGTCGACGGGGGTGAGGTCGTCGGCGCGCAGCTTGGGCTCGGCGGACTGCAGGAAGTCCAGCGGCAGGCCCTCGACCTCGAGGTCGGGGTAGCGGTGCAGGATCTCCAGGGACTCCTCGCGGGTGCGGAAGGAGTCCATGAGGACGAGCGGCAGCGCGACGCCGTACCGCTCGCGGAGCGCGAGGACCTGGCGGCAGATGACGTCGAGGAAGCTCAGGCCGTCCTTGACCGGCAGGGCGCTCTTGGGGCCGGTGATGCCCATCGAGGTGCCGAGGCCGCCGTTGAGCTTGACGACGGCGACCTGCCCGAGCGCCTCGGCGAGCGCGGCCTCGTCGAGGTCGACGTCGTCGGGGGTCGGCACGTCGGTCAGCGGCTCGATCGTGTCCTCGGGGACGACGCCGCCGGAGCCGGTCTGCAGGATCTGCTCCAGCTGCCCGTACGACGACGCGAACGCCCGCACCGACAGGTCGTCCTCGCCGTGCTCCGCCATGCGCTTCTCGGCCTGCGCCAGACCCTCCGCACTCATGACCCTCACCCTACGATGACCGACGTGGAGGACGCCGCGACGGCCAAGCGCGACGCGCGACGCGCTGCGCGGGAGCGCCGACGCGAGCTCGTCGCGGTCCGCGACCTGGCCGCGGACGGGGAGGCGCTGGCCCGCTGGGTCGTGCCGCTCGTCGCGCTGCACGCGGGCGGTCGGGCGCGGGTGGCGCTCTACGAGGCGTACGGCGTCGAGCCGCCCACCAGCGCGCTCGTCGCGGCGCTGGGCGCGGCCGGGCACGAGGTCGTGCTGCCGCGGATGCTGGCCGACCGGTCGCTGGAGTGGGTGACCGTGGGCGGCGAGGAGCTCGGCGCGGACGGGATCTCGCTCGCGTCGGTGGTGCTGACGCCGGGGCTGGCGGTCGACCGGGCCGGGGTGCGGCTGGGGCAGGGCGGCGGGTCGTACGACCGGGCGCTGCGCCGGCGGCGGCGGGACGCGCTCGTGCTCACGCTCCTGCACGACGGTGAGGTCCGCCCCGTCGGCACCCTCCCCGCCGAGGAGCACGACGAGCCGGTCGACGGGGTGGTCACCCCCGCCGCGGGGTTCCTCGACCTGCGCCCGCCGCCGGGTCTCACGCCGGAGCAGCTCCTGCGCTGGCGCCGCTCCCGCTGAGGGCCCTGGACATTATCGGGTCGCCCGAGAATGTCGGGCCCCGCAGGAGAACGGTTGTCCGGCAGAGGCTGACGTTATCGGGCGACCCGATAATGTCCGGAGCCGCTTCAGGGGGTGCGGGAGGAGCTGAGGGTCAGGGTCTGGTCCGCCGCGGCCTTGACGGCGGCCTCGGAGGACGGCCAGGGGTACTGGCGGCCCTCGGCCCACGCGTCGGCCTGGTCGACGTAGTGCGGGCTGCCGGCGTGACCGCTGTTGCCGCTCTGGTTGACCCACGTCGAGGCGTCGAGGTCGCCCAGGTCGACGACCATCCGCATCGACGGGGCGCTGGTGACGTCGAAGGTCGAGGAGTCGAAGGCGCCCGCGCGGGTGCCGGACTTCCCGGCCGCGTTGTAGCCGTTCGCGTCGACGATCGACGAGCCGCCGGGCAGGCCGATGGGGCCGCGGTTGAAGATCGCCCGGACGTACCACGGCACCGCGTCGCCGCCGAGGACCTGCGAGCGGAAGGTCACCTGGTGCAGCTCGCCCCACGACCACGTCACGGGGTCCTTGCCGAGGTGCCGGGTCAGGTCGAGGCGCGCCCCGACGAGCGCCTTCTTGAGGATCTCGTCACGGCTCTCGACGACGCCGGGGGTCTGCTTGTCGTCCCACCACGGGTTGTTCGGCTGCTGCAGCAGCGCCGTCACCGCGGCCATCCACCGCGAGCTCCCGTTGGCCTGCAGGTCGGTCGGGAGCTCGTCGTTGAAGGTGTACTGCAGCAGCCGCACCCACACCGCGTTGAAGTACGCCGCCCGGATGCCCGCCTTGGACTTGTCCGCCGGCTGCGTCCAGTCCCAGTCGGCGAGCAGCTGGCGGCCCTGCTCGGTGAACTGCGCGAGCGCGACGTCGGTCGTCGGATCCTCCTCGACCGTGCTGCTGAGGTCGACGGAGAGCAGGGCCTTGACCAGGACCGGCGCGAACTCGTTCGTCGTGTCGAGCTGCATCGAGCGCATGTCGTCGGGCGAGACCTTGCCGCCGCCGGCGATCCTGGCCGTGACCATCGTCGTGATCCGGTCGGCGCGGTAGCCCAGGTCCCAGTCGGTGGTGAGGAACGGCCCGCCGCGGGCGGTCGTCACCTGGTTGTTGGCCGTGACGACGTACCCCGCCGGCGGGTCGTACGCGTACGGCAGCCGGTCGAAGGCGACGTACCCCTTCCAGTCGTAGGCGCTGTCCCAGCCCGGCGCCGGCCAGTAGCCCGGCACCGTGTTGGGCACCGACGTCGCGCGGACCGGGATGAGTCCCGGTGTCTGGTAGCCGATGTGGCCGGCGGTGTCGGCGTAGACGAGGTTCTGCGCCGGGACGGCGAAGAGCTTGGCCGCGGCCTGGAACGACGGGAAGTCGGTGGCGCGGTCGAGGGCGAAGATCGCGTCGGCCGTCGTCGACGGGACCAGCCCGGTCCAGGCCAGCGAGACGGCGTACGTGTCCTGCTGCGGCGTGAGCCGCACCAGCGCCTTGCGCCCCACCGCGGCGGCCGAGTCGACGACGTCGCTGACCACCGGACCGTGCACGGTGCTGCGGACGGTGATCGGCACGTCCTGCCCGCCCGCGACCTTGATCGTCTCCGTGCGCGTGGTCAGCGGCACCTGCTTGCCGTCGCGCAGGTACGAGCCGTCGGTGACCTTCTCGAGGTAGAAGTCGGAGACGTCGGCGCCGAGGTTGGTGAAGCCCCAGGAGATCTTCTGGTTGTGCCCGATGACGACGCCCGGCAGCCCCGCGAAGGTGAAGCCGGAGACGTCGAACGGGCAGGTCGCCGAGACGGTCCGGCAGTGCAGCCCGGTCTGGTACCAGATCCCCGGCATCGTCACGGCCAGGTGCGGGTCGTTGGCCAGCAACGGCTTCCCCGTGGTCGTGTGCGCGCCGCCGACGACCCACGAGTTCGAGCCGATGCCCTCGCCGTGGCCGACGAGGGTGGGCAGCGCGTCGAGGGCCTGCTGCACGCCGGCGTACAGGTCCGACGCCCCGGCGGCCACCGCGGGGTCGCCGGTGGTGACCGCGGCGGGCGCGGCGAGCAGCGCCGACGGCAGCGCGGACCCGGCCGACGTCGTGCGCGGCGACCAGTCCTGGGGCGAGAGGATCGACGGGTGCCCCGTCGAGGCGTAGTCGGGGTAGATGAGCTTCAGCTGCGCCTGGCTGTACGACGTCCCGAGCCGCGCCCGGGCGAGCTCGTCGTCGTAGTTGGCCCGCAGGTCCCACGCCATCGCCTTGAGCCAGGTGAGCGAGTCGAGCGCCGACCAGCGCTCGATGGTGTAGCCGGGCAGCCTCTGCGCGAGCACGGGGTACTCGAGCGAGACGTTGGCGTTGTCGCCGCCGGACCGGGCCAGGTAGTCGTTGACGCCGTCGGCGTAGGCGGAGAGGTAGGCACGGGTCGACGGCGCGAGCTTGGGCAGCTCCTGCTCGGCCACCCGCCGCCAGCCGAGGGTGCGCACGACCCGGTCGGTCGCCACGCCGGCGGACCCCACGAGCTCCGCGAGCCGCCCGGCGGTCACGTGCCGGCGGAAGTCCATCTCGAAGAACCGGTCCTGCGCGGCGACGTACCCCTGCGCGCGGAAGAGGTCGTCGGCGGAGTCGGCGTAGATCTGCGGGACGCCGCGCCCGTCGCGGTAGACGGTGACGTCGCCGCCCAGGCCGTCGAGCTGGATCCGCCCGGAGGTCTGCGGGAGCGACTGGCGCAGCAGCGCCGTGCCGACGACCGCGACCAGCCCGAGGAGCAGGACGAGCAGCACCGCGACACCGACCCCGACCCTCCGGAGGACTTGCGAGCGCTGCACCCTGCGAGACTAACCGCGGCACGACGACCCGGTGAGGAGGCCTGCCGTGACCACGACCGTCTTCTCCCTCGACGACCTCACCCGCTCGCTGCTCATCGGATCGGTCGTCCTGCTCGTCGCCGTCGTCGCCGTCCGGCTGTCGGTGCGCTCCGGCGTGCCCGCCCTCCTGCTCTTCCTCGCCATCGGTCTCGGCATCGGCGAGAGCGGCCTCGGCATCCGCTTCGACGACGACGCCCTCACCCAGGTCCTCGGGTACGCCGCGCTCGTCCTCATCCTCGCCGAGGGCGGGGTGACGACCCGCTGGTCGGGGGTACGACGCTCCGTCGCGCCCGCCGCGGTCCTCTCCACCGTGGGGGTGGTCGTCTCGGTCGGCGTGGTGGGCGTCGCCGCGCACTACGTCCTGCACCTGGACTGGTCGGTCGCGTTCCTCGTCGGCGCCATCCTGTCCTCGACCGACGCCGCCGCCGTCTTCTCGGTGCTGCGCACGGTGCCGCTGCCGCGGCGGCTCTCGGGGCTGCTCGAGGCCGAGTCCGGGTTCAACGACGCCCCGGTCGTCATCCTCGTCGTCTCGCTCGCCGGGCTCACCGTCCCGACCGCGGCGCACCACCCGTGGTGGTTCCTCCTGCTCGAGGCCGTGGGCGAGCTGGTCGGCGGGGCCGCCGTGGGGCTGCTGCTCGGCTGGGGCGGCGCGTCATTCCTGCGGCGGGCGGCGGGGGCCTCCAGCGGCCTGTTCGCGATCGGGGTGCTCGCCACCGCGGTGCTCGCGTACGCCGTCGCCGACTCCGTCCACACGAGCGGGTTCATCGCGGCCTACCTGTGCGCCCTCGTCCTCGGCAACGTCGACCTGCCGCACCGCGCGGCCGTGCACGGCTTCGCCTCCGCGCTCGGCACCATCGCCCAGATCGGGCTCTTCGTGCTGCTCGGGCTGCTCGCCTCGCCGTCCGCCCTGCTCGAGCGGGTGCCGACGGCGATCGTCATCGGCCTCGTCCTGCTGCTCGTCGCCCGGCCGCTGTCGGTGCTCGTCTCGCTCACGCCGTTCCGGGTGCCGTGGCGCGACCAGGTGTTCCTCTCGTGGGCGGGGCTGCGGGGCGCCGTACCGGTCGTGCTCGCGACCGTCCCGACGACGGTCGGCACCCCCGGGACGGGGTGGGTCTTCGACCTCGTCTTCGTCCTCGTCGTCATCTTCACCCTGCTGCAGGCGCCGACCCTGCCGTGGCTGGCCCGGCGGCTCGACGTCGCCGAGTCGGTCCAGCAGGTCGCGCTCCAGGTGGAGACGACACCGCTGGAGCGGATGCACGCCGACGTCGTCCAGGTGACGGTGGGCGAGGCCTCGCGGATGCACGGGGTCGAGGTCTTCGAGCTGCGGCTGCCGCGCGGGGCGACGGTGACCCTCGTCGTCCGCGACGGTGAGGCGCTGGCGCCGACGCCGCGCACCACGCTGCGGCGCGGCGACCAGCTGCTCATCGTCACCACCGCGGCGGCCCGTGCCGCGACCGAGGCGCGGGTGCGGGCCGTCGACCGCGGAGGCCGGCTCGCGGGGTGGGCCTGAGCGGGCCGTAGACTCCGGCCGTGCCCACCTACGCCTACTCCTGCACCGAGTGCGGCCACGCCTTCGACGCCGTGCAGTCCTTCACCGACGACGCCCTCACGACGTGCCCGGAGTGCGGCGGCCGGCTGCGCAAGGTCTACGGCTCGATCGGGGTCACCTTCAAGGGGTCCGGGTTCTACCGGACCGACTCGCGCAGCTCGGGCTCGAACGGGAAGCCCGGCGGCGACAAGCCGTCCTCCGGCTCGTCCGACGCCGGCAAGAAGGACTCCTCGGGCACGTCGTCCACGGGCTCGTCCTCCGGGTCCACCGGGTCCTCGAGCACCTCGTCCTCGTCGAGCGCGTCCTCCGGCTCGTCGTCGAGCTCCTCCTCGAGCACCGCCTCCTGAACGTGACCCCCGTCGTCCGCCGGCTCACCGCCGACGACGCGGACCGGGCCGGCGCGCTCGGGCAGGAGGCCTTCGGCCCGTGGCCGGCCGGCACCGCCACCCCCGTCGTCGACGCCGACGGCCGGCGTCCGTGGGGCGCCTTCGACGGCGACGTCCTGCTGGCCAAGGCCACCGCCCGGCCGTACGAGTCGTGGTGGCACGGCACCCCGGTCGCGACGACGGGCATCGCCGGTGTCGCCGTGGCCGCCGAGGCCCGCGGCGGCGGGCTGCTCGACGCGCTCTTCGCGGCGGTGCTCGCCGAGGCGGCCGAGCACGGCGAGGTGCTCTCGACGCTCTACCCCACCGCACCGGGCATCTACCGGCGCTTCGGCTACGAGACCGTGACCAGCCTCGACGAGGTCGAGCTGTCGGTCGCGTCGCTCGCGCGGGTGCCGGCTCCCGCCGGGGTCGCCGTACGGCGCGCGACCCTCGCCGACGTGCCCACGGTGCGTCGCCTGTACGACGCCTGGGCCGCCTGTCAGCACGGACCGCTGCGGCGCTCCGGGCCGTCCTTCCCCGCCACCGACGAGGAGCTGCTCGCCTCCGCCACCGGCCTCTCGCTGGCGCTCGACGGCGACGAGCCGGTCGGGTTCGCGCTCTGGCAGCGCGGCGCGGGGTACGACGCCGCCGCCGTCGGTCTCACCGTGCGCGACCTCGTGGCGCTGACCCCCGAGGCCGCGGCCGCGCTCTGGCGGGTCGCGGGCTCGTTCGCCTCGGTCTCCGGGGCGGTGCGGCTGCGCACGTCGGGGTCGCTCGCGAGCGACCCCGTGCGGCGCGTGCTGCCCGGCAGCCCCGGGCGGCTCGTGGACAGCCGGCCCTACATGCTGCGGGTGAGCGACGTGGCCGCGGCACTCACGCTCGCCGCGCGCGCGTCCGGGTGGTCGGGTCGGGCCCGGCTGGCCGTGACGGGCGACCCGGCCGGGCAGGACGGGACGTACGTCGTCACCGCCGGGGGCGCCGAGCGCACCGACGGCCCGGCGGACGTGGTCGTCCACCCGCGCGGGCTGGCCCTGGCCTTCGCCGGGGTGGCCGCGGCGCGGACGCTGCGCGAGGACGGGCTGGTGTCCGGACCCGGCGACGACGCCGTCGACGCGTTCGTCGACGGGCTGGCCGGTCGGGCACCGGTCCACGTGCGCGACTACTTCTGAGCCGTCGTCCACAACCCCCTCCGCGGGGCCGGGCCGTCCACAGCCCGGCGGCCGGAGGGCCGGGTCGCGGGACGGGTCGGCCTAGGGTCGGGACCATGACGACGACGACGCCCACCGCCCGCCGGGTCACCGGGTCCGAGCCACTGGCCGAGATCGGCCTCATCGGCGGCTCGGGTTTCTACGAGTTCTTCACCGACGCCGAGCGGGTGTCGGTGGCGACGCCGTTCGGGGAGCCGAGCGACGACGTCGTCGTCGGCGAGGTCGACGGCCGTCGGGTCGCCTTCCTCGCCCGGCACGGGCAGGGCCACCGCTTCCCGCCGCACCGGGTCAACTACCGGGCCAACCTCTGGGCGCTGCGGGCGCTCGGCGTCCGGCAGGTCCTCGCCCCGTGCGCCGTCGGGTCGCTGCGCCCCGAGCTCGGGCCCGGCACCCTCGTCGTCCCCGACCAGGTGGTCGACCGCACCTGGGGCCGCGCCCACACGGTGTACGACGAGCCCGGCCCCGTCGTGCACGTCCCGTTCGCCGACCCCTACTGCCCCCGGGGCCGGGCGGCGGTCGTCGGCGCGGCCGAGGAGGCGGGTCTGCCGCACGCCGCCGACGGCACGCTCGTCGTGGTCAACGGCCCCCGCTTCTCCTCCCGCGCGGAGAGCCGCTGGCACCAGGCCGCGGGCTGGAGCGTCGTCGGCATGACCGGGATGCCGGAGGCGTCGGTGGCCCGCGAGCTGGCGCTGTGCTTCACCACCGTCGCGCTCGTCACCGACCTCGACGCCGGGGTGGAGGGCGACGCGGGGGTCACCCACGCCGAGGTCATGGAGGTCTTCGCGGCCAACATCGAGCGGCTCAAGGCCGTGCTGCGGGCGACGGTGCCGCGCCTGCCGGAGGCCGAGGACGACGCGGCCGCGACCTGCGGCTGCCGCCGGGTGCTCGACGGCCTCACCCTGCCCGTCGACCTGCCCTGACGTGGGCCCGACGTGAGCCCCGAGGTGTCGCCCGGCGCGCCCGACCTCACGGCCGAGCTGCTCTCGGGGCTGGACGACCTCGACCGCCCTCCCCCGCCCCCCTCGCGGTCCGCCATGCTGCGTCGACGGCTGCCGCCGGTCCTGACCGCGCGCGGGCGCGAGGGTCGGTGGCGGCGCGACCGGGCCCGTCGGGTCCTCGCCGCCCTGCTCGTCGCGGTGGCCGCGGGGGTCGTCGTCGAGCAGATCCGCCCGCACCCGGCGCCGGTCGGCGACCTCGTCGTCGTCGCGGCGCGCGACGTGACCGCCGGGACGCGCCTCGCCGACGGCGACGTCCGGCTCGAGCGGCGCCCGGTGGGCCAGCACCCGGTCACCGCCCTCACCACCACGGCCGACGTCGTCGGCCGGGTCGCCGCCGGCACGGTCGACGCCGGCGAGGTCTGGACGCCCGGGCGGCTGGCCGGGCCGGGCCTGCTGGCCGGGACCACCGGTCGCGTCGCGGTCGCCGTCCCGCTGCCCACCGATCCCGGCACGGTCGGGGTCGTCGCGGGCGGCACCGTCGACCTGCTCGCGACCGGCACCGGCGCGGTGCTCGCCGACCACGCCCTCGTCCTCTCCCTCCCGCGCACCGGAGGCGACGACGCCCTGGGCGGTGGCCCGACGTGGAGCGTCGTCCTGGCCGTCACGCCCGCGCAGGCCGGCGCCGTCGCCGGTGCGCTCGGGGCCACGTCCGGCGGCCCTCCCCTGCTCGTCGTCCACGGTCCCTGACGGCCGCGCCGTCAGGACCCGCGCGTTCACCGCGGCGACACAGGCGGGGGCTAGGGTGCTGAGCCACCATCCCCCGGCTCGGGCGCGGGACGACCCGAGGAAGGCAGGACCATCGTGATCAAGGGCTTCAAGGACTTCCTCATGCGAGGGAACGTCATCGACCTCGCCGTCGCGGTGGTCATCGGCGCCGCGTTCGGGGCCATCGTCAAGGCGCTCGTCGACAACATCATCAACCCACTCATCGCCGCGATCTTCGGGAAGCCCGACATCAGCGGAGTGGGGACGTTCGCCATCAACGGCGCCGCCTTCTCCATCGGGGCCGTCCTGCAGGCGATCCTCAACTTCCTCTTCGTGGCCGCCGCGGTGTACTTCGTCATCGTCACCCCCATGAACCGCCTGATGGCTCTGCGCAAGACGGGCGACGAGCCCGAGCCCGCCGCTCCCTCCGAGGACGTCTTGCTCCTTCAGGAGATCCGCGACCTCCTGCGCGGCCAGAGCCTCGAGCACCGCCAGGACCTGCCGCCGGCCCCGCCCGCCCCGCCGTCCCAGTACTGAGCCCCCCGGGCCCGAGGGACGTCTTCTTGCTCCGGACGTGCCCGTCCGCACCGGATCCCGGTCCAGGAAGGGCACATCCGCAGCAAGGAGAGGTCCCTTGGCGCGTGCACTCCGAGCGGCGGTCAGCCCCAGTGCGGGGGGCGCTGCTCGACGTACCAGCGGTCGCGGGCGTCGCCGGGCTCCGGCGCCTCACCCCAGCCGGCGTCCGTGTCGTCGCGGGTCTGGTCCAGCCCGCCGTCGTCCGGACGCGGAGGCGTGCCCCCGGTCGCGGGGCGGGTCACCCGGCGGTGCCGACGCCGTCGCCCGGCGCCGTCGGGGCCGGACGACCCGTCGCTCACCGCCACGTGTCCTCGTCCAGCGACGCGGTCGGGCGACCCGGGGCCGACCCGGCCCGGACGGCGCTGACGACGCGGGCCACCTCGCGGGCCGGGTCGCGGTAGAGGTCGGTCGACCACACCCGCGTCACCCGCCAGCCGGCGGCGACGAGGTGCTCCTCCCAGAGCCGGTCCCGCTCGCGGGTGCCGGTGAGGCCGACGTACGGCGCCCCGTCGCCGCCGATGGCGAGCGGGTGCTCGGGCGCGGCGGGGTCGACGACGGCGAGGTCGACGCGGCGGCCGGTGCCGACGCCCTCGCGGACCTCCAGGCCCTCCCAGCGCAGTCGCGTGGCGAGGTGCCCGAGGAGCGGGCCGACGTCGCGGCCGTCGGTGGCCCACCCGAGCCCGGCGACCCGTTCGGCGTCGACGAGCAGCGCCCGCAGCGCCAGCGGCCCCGGTTCGGTGAGCCGCGTCGCGTCCAGGTCCTCGGGCGCCAGGGCGGTGACGACCGTGACGCGGCGGCGGGCCGAGGCGACGGCCGCCCGCAGCAGCCGCCCGGCCCCCGGCCCGGCGAGGTCCGGGAAGCGGTGCAGCACCCGGCCGTGCGGGGTCTTGCCGTACCCGACCGACAGCAGCAGCGCGTCGCAGCGGCGACCGCCGAGGCTGTCGAGGTGGTGCACGGGGACGCCGTCCGGCCCCAGGCGGGCCAGCGTGTCGGCGAGCTCGCGGGGCAGCTCGCGCAGCTCGTGGTCGAGGACCTCGCGCAGGCGGTCGGCGTGCGCCCGGGTGACCCCGACGACGCCCAGTCGCTCGTGGGGGCGGTCGCGCAGGTGCTCGACGACGAGCTCGACGACGCGGGAGGCCTCGACCTCGGTGGACTCGATGGCCGACTTGGCGCCGGCGGTCACCCGCCCGGCACCCTCGACCCGCTCGACCCGGACCGGTGAGGCCTGGTCGGCGCCGGGCACGGTGACGAGGTCGGCCAGGCCGTCCCGGCCCCGGACCAGCCCGGTCAGCCGCTCGTCGCGACGCAGGTGGTCCCAGTGCAGCCGGCGGGCGGGCAGCAGACCGGTCAGCGCCTCGAGCACCGACCCCGGAGCGGGGACGGTGCGCGGGGCGGCCTGCTCGTCGCGGGCCGCGCCCTCCGGCGTGACGGTGAAGGGGGTGGGCGGTGCGCCGTCGGGGTCGCCGACGACGACCACCTGGCGACCGCGGCTGAGCGCCGCGACCGCCTCGGGGACCGTGAGCGCCCCGGCCGACTGGACGACGACCACGTCGAAGCCCACCCCGGGCGGGAGGGTCTCGGCGACGGCGTACGGGCTGAGCGCCCAGATCGGCTTCGTCGCGTGCAGGAGCGGTCCGCACCGACCGAGGAGGGTGGAGAGCGCCTGCGGGCGCCTCGCGCCGTCGACCTCGGCCAGCAGCGACGCCGCGGCGGCCCGGTCGGCCGAGACGGCCGCGCGGACGGCGCGGTCGACCCCGGCCCGGACCACGGCGGCGGTCGTCGTCTCCCGGGCGCGGTCGGCGGCCCGGTACGACGACGCCGCGGCCCGCAGCTGCTCGCCGTCGTGGCCGGAGTAGCGGGGGTCGTCGGCGCGCACGTGGCGCAGGACCGACGTCCACCAGACGAGCTGGAGCTCGGCGTCCACGTGCTGCGGCGGGACGCGGCGGGCGGCGAGGTCGTCGACGAGGTCGCCGAGACCGCCGGCCCGCAGCTCCTCGAGCACGGGCACGACCTGCGGGAGGACGGCGAGCCGGTCGGTCCGGGCGGCCAGCGCGGCCAACCGGTCCCCGAGGTCGGCGAGCGGGACGGCGCTCAGCCCCCCGCCGGCCGCGGTCGTCGCCAGCCGGGCCCCCAGCCAGTCGAGGTCGCGACGCAGCGTGTCGTGGGCAGCGACGGCCTCCTCGAGCCGGGGCGAGATCTCCGGCCGTCCACCGGCACCGACGAGGTCCTGCCAGGCGCGGCGGTGCCGGCGCGCGGCGACGAGCTCGGCGTGCAGGTCGGCCGGCGGACGCCCGGGGCGCAGCAGCCGTCGCGCCTGCTGGCGCACCCGCATCCGCGTGACGGTCCCGAGGTCCGAGCCCTCGGCGCGGCGCTCGGCCGCGGAGGCCGTCGCGGCGACGTGCTCGTCGAGCGGGGTGTCGAAGACCTCGGGCCGGAAGACCTCGAGGGTCTGGCGGACGCCGGCCATCGTCGTCAGCGCGTGGCCCCAGTCATCCACGGTCGCGGCCCGCGGCAGCGACGACTCCTCGAGGATGACGTCGAGGAGCGCCGTCGCGCGGTCCAGCCCGCCGCCGCCGAGCCGGGTGACGATCTCGCGGGCCCGCTCGACCTCGGCGTCGGTGAGCACGTGGGCGCCGTACCAGGGGTCCGTCGCGTCGACCGCCCCGCCCGGGACCGCGTCGTCCTCCGCGGTCGCCACGACGACGTCGTCGAGGTCGTCGTCGAGGTCGTCGTCGAGGTCGTCGCCACCGTGAGCGTCCTCCGTGTCCTCCGTGTCCTCCGTGACCTCGTCGGCCTCGTCGGTCTCGAGCAGCTCGACCGGCTCCTCCTCGACCGGTTCCTCGACCGCAGGTACGGCGACCTCGGTCACCACCGGGGCGCCGTCGCCGTCGTACCCCCACGCCCCGACCCGCGCCGCCTCGGTGAGCCGCGCCGCGACGGCGTCGAGCCGGTCGCGGGTGAGGCCGCGCAGGGCGGGTCCGACGAGCCGGACCCGCGAGGCGGGGGCGTCGTGGCGCTGCGCCAGCTCGGCGACGGCGGCCTGGGCCTCGTCGGCGCTGACGCCCCAGGGCGCCCTCGGGTCGTGCAGCGCGGCGACGTGACCGCGCAGGAGCTCGCGGGCCCGGGCCAGCGGTCGGACGTCGTCCTCGGGCCGCTGCTGCTCCCCGCGGTCGACGACGGCCTGGAAGGTGTCGACGACCTGCTGGAGCGTGACCCGCCGGTCGGTCGCGGCGACGACGCCGTCGAGGACGAGGTCGCGCAGCCCGACGCCGTCGAGACGCACGAGCAGGTCGGTGACGTCGCGCCGGCGGGGCGAGACGACGAGCACCGAGCGGCCGCGGGCGGCGAGCGCCGCCCCGAGGGCGGCGACGGTCTGCGTCGCCCCGCTGCCGTCCGGCGCGGTGACGGCGAGGCTGGCACCGGCGACGACGGCGGCGACGACGTCGGCCTGCCCGGCGTCGAGCGGCAGGACGTGCTGCTCGTCGGCGGGGTCGCGGTCGGCGACGGGCGCCGGGTCCGGCAGTCGACGCAGCGCCGTTCGGGCGGCCTCGTCGCCGGCGAGCCCGGCGACGACCGGGTGCACGAGGAGGGCGTCCGCGTGGTCCGCGAGGTCGGCGACGAGGTCGAGCTTGCTGTGCGGGAAGGTGCCGACGAGCAGCCGCGAGCTGACGGCGAACCCGGTGAGCCCGGCGCAGGCCCGCTCGAGGACGCGATAGGCCGGGGTCGGGTCGAAGCCGCCGGCGACGGCGGCGCTGGCCGTGAGCGCCTGCTCGTCGAGGCGGATGCCGGCCTGCTCGGCCAGCGCCCGGACCAGGACCGGGTTGACCTCGACCTCGGGACCGAGCTGGAGCTCGAGATCGTGCGAGGTGGGCCGCAGCCGGACCGGGCGCAACAGCACCGGCGCGATCGGCCGGCGCCCGGTGCCGACGCCCCACGTGGCCAGGCCCATCGCCGCGAACCCGACGAGCAGCCCGCGCTGCTGCAGGACGAGGTCGCAGTGCTCGGCGATGGCCTGCGCCCGGCGGCGGGCGACGACGAGGGCGGCCGGCTCGCGCACGAGGTCGCCGATGGCCGTGGCCCGACCCGTGACGAGCTTCGAGATCCCGCCCGGGTGGGCCATCGTCAGGTCGAGGAAGCTGCCCGCGTGGACGTGCGCGGGGTCGAACCACAGCAGCGTGTTCCGGCCGGCGACGTCGGCGAGCGCCTGCTGCCACCGCCGTACGGCGTCCCGTGGCTCCGGCGCGACCTGCCCCCCGTCCGGGGCGGACGTCGGCGACGGCGGCGGCCCGGCCGGCGGCTGCTCGACCGGACCGGCCTGCTCGTCCGGACCGGTCCGACCTGCCGCCTCACTCACCCCCGCAGGCTAACCAACGCGGCGTCAGCGACGACGCAGGCGACCCTTGGGCGGCAGGGCGAGCCGGAAGATCTTGCCCCAGGTGGAGCCGAGCTGCTTGTAGAGCGGACCCGTGTTGTAGGGCAGGCCGTAGCGCTCGCAGATCTCGCGCACCTTCGGAGCGACCTCGATGTACCGGTTGGACGGCAGGTCGGGGAAGAGGTGGTGCTCGATCTGGTGGCTGAGGTTGCCGGTCATGAAGTGCATGGCCCGGCTGCCGGAGATGTTGGCCGAGCCGATCATCTGCCGGACGTACCAGTCACCGCGGGTCTCGCCCTCGATCATCTCCTCGGTGAAGGTGTCGGCCCCGTCGGGGAAGTGCCCGCAGAAGATCACCGCGTGCGCCCAGACGTTGCGGATCGCGTTGGCCGTGAGGGTGCCGGCGAGCGCCGGGCCGAACGAGCCGGTGAGCGCGGCGACGGCCGGGGTGGCGAGGTAGTCCTTGCCGAACTGCCGGGCGACCTTCTTGCCCATGGCGCGCAGGTCGCGCCGCAGCTCGGTCTTGGACTTGTTGCCGGCCTGGACCTCGTCGAGCTCGAGGTCGTAGACGGCGATGCCCCACTCGAAGATCGGCGCGAGCATCGCGTTGTAGAGCGGGTTGCCGAGGTTCCACGGCTGCCACTCCTGGTCCTCGCTCATCCGCAGGATGTTGTAGCCCACGTCGCGGTCCTTGCCGACGACGTTGGTCCACACGTGGTGCAGGTCGTTGTGGGTGTGCTTCCACGACGCGGCCGGGGTGACGAAGTCCCACTCCCAGGTGGTCGAGTGGATGTCGGGGTCGCGCATCCAGTCCCACTGGCCGTGCAGGACGTTGTGCCCGATCTCCATGTTCTCGATGATCTTCGCGACCGAGAGCATGCCGACGCCGGCGACCCACATGACGGGGTGCTTGGCGAAGACGAGGCTCGCGCGGCCGGCGAGCTCGAGGGTGCGCTGGGCGCGGATGACGCGGTGGATGTACGCCGCGTCCTTGGCCCCGCGGTCGGCGAGCACGGAGTCCTTGATCGCGTCGAGCTCGCGGCCGAGCTCGGCCACCTGCTCGTCGGTCAGGTGCCGGGCCGCCTCGGGACGCACGAGGGGGTGGCCCTCGGTCTCGAACATGAAGCGGCGCGGGCGCGCCGGGGCGGTGGTGGCGGTCGTCTCGACCCGCTCTGCGGTGGCGGTCATGGGTTCTCCTTCGGGTGTCCTGCTGGACGAGGGAAGTGCGGGATGGGGGCGCCGTACGGCGGCGCGGGGCCTAGACGTCGAGGTAGACGTCGCCGGCGGCGGTGGACACGCAGGTCTGGATGAGCTGGCCCTCGTCGCCGTGGACCTCACCGGTGCGCAGGTCGCGCACCCGGCCGGCCTGCAGCGGGACGAGGCAGCTCTGGCAGATGCCCATGCGGCAGCCGCTGGGCATGATGACGCCGGCGTCCTCGCCGGCGTCGAGCAGGGTGGTCGCGCCGTCGGCGTCGACCTCCTTGTCGGACTTCTCGAAGACGACGCGCCCGCCGTCGCCGCCGGACCCCGGCAGCGTGATGGGGGCGAAGCGCTCGATGACCAGCCGCGACTCGACCTCGGCGGCCCTCCACAGCGCCTCGGCGTCGTCGATCATCTCGGTCGGACCGCAGACGTACGTCGCCCGCTCGCGCCAGTCGGGCACGGTGGCGTCGAGGTCGTCGGTGGAGGTGAGGTCGAAGCGGCGGCCGCGCTCACCGGTGATCCAGTGGTGGACGGTGAGGCCGTGGTCGAGGCCGGCGAGCTCCTCGAGCTCGTCGCGGAACAGCGCGGTCTCCCGGGTGCGGGCCGAGTGGACCAGCTCGACGTCGGCGTCGCTGCGCCGCCGGACGAGCGTGCGCACCATCGACATCACCGGGGTGAGGCCGCTGCCGGCGGTGAGCATGAGCAGCGGGCGCGGGTGCTCGGGGAGCACGAAGTCGCCCTGCGGCGGGCTGAGGAAGAGCACGTCGCCCGGCTCGGTGCGGTGCACCAGAGCCTCGGAGATCGCGCCGATCGCCGTCACGGTGATGGCCGGGTCCTCGCCGCCCGCGGTGGTCAGCGAGTACGAGCGCCACTGGCGGACGCCGTCGATGTCGACGCCGATCCGGGCCCACTGGCCGGCCTCGTGCGCGTGCCAGCCGCGGCCGGGCCGGAAGTGGATCGTCGCCGAGTCCGGCGTCTCGCGGTCGACGCGGGTGACGATGCCGCGCAGCTGGCGCGCGGACGACAGCGGGTTGACCAGCCGCAGGAAGTCCTCGGGCGCGTGCGGCGTCGTGAAGACGGACGCGAGGCGCGCGAGAGGGTTGAGGCGGGTCATACAGTCCATGGTCCCATCCGAGGGCCCCGCGGCTCTCGTGCCCGGGCATACAGTGTGCGCACCCTCAATTGTCTCCACGCGATAGTTTCCGGAGGTTCCAGCGTGGCCACAGGTTCCATCGACCAACCATGGCTGTCCCTCCCGGCTGAAATCGTGCCTGTGATCCGCCCCACTCTCCCGGACCTCGTGGAGGAGATCATCCGGGCGATCCGCGAGGGGGTGCCCGCCTACGCCCGGCCCTTCGAGGGGCGCTTCGGGCAGGCCGTGCGGCGGGGCACGGAGGTCGCCCTGAGCAGCTTCCTCGGCCTCGTCGGCACCTCGCGGCCGCCGCTCACGGACGAGGCCCGCGACGTCTACACGACACTCGGTCGGGGGGAGGTGCGCCAGGGCCGCACGCTCGACTCCCTCCTGGCGGCCTACCGGGTCGGGACCCGGGTGACGCTGCGGCGCTTCTCCGAAGCGGCCATGCGCGCCGGGTACGACGCCACGGTCATCGTCGCCCTCTCGGAGAGCGTCCTCGCCTACATCGAGGAGGTGTCCTCGGCGAGCGCGCAGGGCTTCGCCTTCGAGCAGTCCGAGCGGGCCGGGGAGACCGACCGGCGACGGGTCGAGGTGCTCGAGCTCATCCTGCGCGGCCAGGCCGACGAGGTCGCGGTGCAGCAGGCCGCGGCCGCGGCGGGCTGGGCGGTGCCGGCGACCATGGTCGCGGTCCTGCTGCCGCCGGAGGAGGCGGCGGGCGGGCGGCTCGCGCTCGGACCGCGCGCGATCGTCGCCGCCCGCGAGGCGGACGCCGTGGCCCTCGCGCCGGCGCCCGGCTCGGGGCGGGACCGTCGGGCGCTCGAGATCGCGCTGCACGACCGCGGCGCGGTGGTCGGGCCGCCGCGCGACTGGTCCCGGGTGCCGGAGTCGCTGCGGCTGGCGGTCTCCGCGAGCGCCGTGCTGCTCCCCGAGGGAGCGCCCGTACGACGCCCCGGCGACCCCCTGTGGGTGCAGGACCACCTCACCGACATCGTCCTCGGCGCCGAGGCCGGCGCCCTGGCCGACCTCGGCGCGCGTCGGCTGGCCCCCTTCTCGACGCTGCGCCCCGGCGCCCGGGCCAAGCTCGAGCAGACGCTGCTGGCCTGGCTGCGGCACTGGGGCCAGCGGGCGCCGGTGGCCGACGAGCTGGGGATCCACCCCCAGACCGTCGGCTACCGCGTCGCCCAGCTGCGCGAGCTCTTCGGCGACGACCTCGAGGACCCGCAGGTGCGCTTCGAGCTCGAGCTCGTGCTGCGGGCCCGTCCGGCCCCCGCCGACCCGGGCTGAGGCCCGGGGCGGGACGTCGCCGCCACGTCTCAGAGGTCGAGCTGCTTCTTCAGCCGGTCGATGTGCTGCGAGGCCTCGGCCTTGCTCATGTCGGCGGGCAGCTCCTCGCCGGCCTGCCGGGCGAGGTTGTCCAGGTAGCTCTTCTGCGCCTCCGTGATCGGGTCGTCGCCGCTCACCCACTCGCTGGGGTCGCGCTCGAGGGCCGGGTCGGGCGTCTGGGCGTCGGCGGTCGCGCCGAGGGTCTCGCCCTCACGGCGGTCGGTGGTGTCGGGGGTGTGCTCGTCGGTCATGCCGCCACCATGCCCCCCACCACCGACAGGCAACCTCCGACCGGTCGGCCTCAGGCCAGCAGCCCGGCGATGATCGCGTCGACGGTCCGCTCGGCCTCGCGGCGCAGCACCCGCGGCGGCTGGCCGCGCAGCGGGCCGCCGAGGGCGAGCAGGGCGTAGCCGTGCACGGCGGACCAGCACGGCCACTCGGCGCCCCGCCGCCGGCGGGGGCTGAGCAGGCCCGCCTCGACGAGGCCGTCGAGGGCCTCGACGAGCCGGGCCAGCGGCGCCGGCAGCCGGTCGGCGGGCGGCAGGGCGTCGACGTCCTGCGGCGCGGGACCGCCCGGCAGGGCGCTGCTCATCCCGAACGCCGTCTCGAACCACCCCGGCTCGGCGAGGGCGAAGTCGACGTACCCGAGCCCGACGGCGCGCAGGGCACGCACCGGGTCGGGCGGCGCGCGACGGCCGCCGCGCGCCGACTGCATCCGCGCGACCATGCCCTCCTGGATCGCCGCGGCGACGGCGGCGAGCAGCGCGTCCCGGTCGGCGAAGTGCCGGTAGGCCGCGTTCGGCGACACCCCGACGCGCCGGGTCACGTCGCGCAGCACGAGCGCGGACGGACCCCCGGCGCGCGTGAGCTCCAGCCCCGCCTCGACGAGGGCCTCGCGCAGGTTCCCGTGGTGGTACGTCGCCCGGGCCGGAGCCGACATGCCACTCACCTCCGGGGTTGACCTGGGGCCGCTCGTGTGTACGGTGTGAACATAGCTGATGTGGACGGCGTCCACACTCACCGCCCACGGCACGCCACTCGACGAGGAGACCCCGTGACCAGCACCGCTCCCCAGCCCACCGCCCTGCCCCCGGTCACCGACGAGGCGCAGTGGCGGCAGGCCCTCGCCGACCTCCGGGTCCGCGAGAAGGCCGCGACCCGCGAGCTGGACGCCATCGCCGCCCAACGCCGGCGGCTGCCGATGGTGCAGCTGCCCGACTACACGCTGGTCGGGGCCGACGGACCGGTGCGTCTCGTCGACCTCTTCGACGGCAAGCACCAGCTCGTCACCTACCACCACATGTGGTTCCCCGGCGAGGAGTGGCAGTGCGGCGGCTGCACCGGCTTCACCTCGCAGTTCACCCGGCTCGACTTCCTCCAGCCGTACGACGCCCGTTTCGTCGTCGTGACCCAGGGCCCGATCGACGAGGCCCTCGCCTACCGCGAGAAGGTGGGCAACCGGATGACCTGGTACTCGACCGCCGACAGCCCGTTCGGCCAGGACATGGGCGCGGGTCCCGGTGAGGGCTTCGCCGTCAACGTCTTCCTCCGCGACGGGGACACCGTCTACCGGACGTGGCACACCGACGGCCGCGGAACGGAGCAGCTGAGCCACTTCTTCCCCCTCCTGGACATCCTGCCGTGGGGCCGGATGGAGGAGTGGCAGGACTCCCCCGAGGGCTGGCCGCGCACGCCGGCGTACGAGGGCTGGGAGGGCTCGAAGGACATCGCCCGGCTCTACGGACCGGGCAGCGGCCACCGGGACTGAACTGGGGCGGCGCTGTCGGTGGACGGCGCCGCCGCGGTCTGCTCGGCTGGGACCATGAGCGCCGACGCCGTGCCCACCGCCCCCGCCGTGCCCGCCGACGACCCCGCGCTGGCCACCGCGGCCGCGCGGTTCGAGGCCACCCTCGGGCGCGAGTCGCTCCTCGAGTTCGCGCTCACCCCGCTCGACACGGTGGGGGTCCCGGTGTGGTCCTCCTGGTGGAGCGACGGTCGGAGCGGGACCGGGGGGATCGGCTACGGCCCCAGCGAGCAGCGCGCCCGCGTCGGCGCGCTCGGCGAGTGCGTCGAGCACGTCTGCGCCGGTCGCGCCCTCGACGGCGCCCCGACCGAGGAGGGCTCGCTCGCCGAGCTGCGCCGCCGCCACGGGCGGGAGGGTGTGGTCGACCCGCGGCTGCTGGGCCTGCCGGCCGGTGTCGCCTTCGACGACGACACCCCGCTCGTCTGGTGGCCGATGACCCGGCTCGCCGACGGCGCGACGGTGCTCGCCCCGGCCGAGCTCGTCGCGAGCGCGGGGTCGGAGCTGCCGGCGACGCGCCCGCCGGGCGGGTGGCTCACCACGCCGGTCTCGAACGGCCTGGGCGCCGGGTCGAGCCTCGAGCAGGCCCTCGCCCACGCCGTCCTCGAGATCGTCCAGCGCGACGGCAACGGCCTGTCCTTCCGCGCGTTCGACACCGGGCAGGTGCTCGACCTCGACGGCGTCACCGACCCGGTCACCCGCTGGGCCCTGGACCGGCTTCGGGCCGCCGGGGTGCAGGTGCTGGCCAAGATCGCCTCGACCGACTTCGGCATGGCCAACATCGACGTCGTCGGCGCCGCCCCGGACGACGACGTCCTGTCCGCGACCGCGTGCGGCGAAGCCGTCCACCCCGACCGCGAGGTGGCGCTGCGCAAGGCCGTCCTCGAGTTCGCCAACGCCCGCCCTCGCAAGCAGCTGATGCACGGTCCGCTCGACGCCGTCCGGGCCATCGCCCCGGCGCACTACGAGGGCGTCATCACCGCGATGGACCCGGCGGGCGAGGAGCAGCGGGTCCTCGACGCCATGGTCGGGTGGCTGAGCCTCGCGCGCGAGCAGTGGCGCCCGCTGGTCGACGCGAGCGTGCTGCGCACCGACGCCGTCGTCCCCTTCACCGGCCTCCCGACGACGACCGCCGACGGCGACGCCGCCGCCCACCTCGCCGACGTCACCGGTCGCCTCACAGCCCAGGGGTACGACGTCCTGTACCGCGACCTCTCGCCCGCCGGCGACGACGCGGCCGGGGTGCACGCGGTCAAGGTCCTCGTCCCCGGGCTCGAGGTCGAGACGGTCGCCTACCACCGGATCGGCGAGCGCAACGTGCGACGTCTGCTCGACGACCCGCGGCACGACCTCGTCGTCGTCGGCGACCGCGGCCCCGACGGGTGGGCCCCGGTCCACCTCACCGACGAGGCGGTCGAGCGGCTCGGCGGCCGGGCGTGGCTCGACGTCGACGGCCTGGACCACCTCAGCGCGCCGCTGTTGCCGCTCTACCGCGAGCCCAGCCGGCACACCGCGCAGCAGCGGCTGGCCGAGCGCGATCGGTAGGCGCGAGGGGAGGACGGTCAGTCGGCGATCCGCAGCATCGAGGTGTTCGTCGTCGCCCACCGCACCCCGCTGCCCAGCACCGCGTCGCCGGCGGGCGTGCCGGGCACCGGCGGCGTCCCGTAGAGGAAGGCGAACGCGGGTGGCACCCGACCGGTGACCTCGGTGAGGCGTCGTACGGGAGCGTGGATCTCGCGCTCGACGTCCTCCGGCGTGGTGATCATCCGCGCGGCCGCGTGCGAGGCCGTGTGGGCGGCGACGACGTGCCGCTCGGCGAGCCGGGCGAGGTCGTCCCAGGTCATGAACCAGGGTCCCTCCGGCTCCTCGTCGAGGATGGTCACGTCGTGCTCGAGCGCGAAGGCGCGCTGCTGCTCGGGCTCGACCTCGAGCAGCGCGGTCGGCGGGTAGAACCAGGCGCTGATCCCGAGCTCCTCGCAGACCGGCGCGGCGACGGTGACGTTGTTGCGGTAGGAGTCGTAGAACGCCGGCACGAACCCCGGGCGGTCGCGGTGCCACCGGCCGGTCTCGACGAACCGGTCGAGGTCCTCCGGCAGCAGCGGGTCGTAGTGATCGAGGTAGGCCGCGAGCTGGGCGCGCAGGTCGTCCCGCCGGGCCTCGGGGGTGTTGTGCCAGTTGACGACCCGCACGAACGCGCCCGCCGCGAGGGCGTCGCGGTGGAAGTCGCGCCCGAGGACGCCGAGGCGGTCGGGGTCAGCCATCGGCCCGCTCCCCCGTCGTCTCGTCACCGGGCACGCGTCGGCGGCTGAGGTGCCGGTCGGACAGCACGACGAGCGCGTCGATGACGTGCGGGGCGCCGGTCTCGTCCGGCCACTCGTCGGCCGGGGGGAAGCCGGCCGCCTCGAGCCCGGCCCAGTAGCCGTCGAAGAGCTCTGCGAGCCGAGCGCCCTCGGCCCGCGCCGCGTCGTCCTCGACGACGAGCCGGCGCCCGGGGCGCAGGTCGGCGACGGCGAGGACCATGGCGATCCCCTCCCGCTCCAGCTCGAGGCCGCGCACCTCCTGCAGCGCCGCGAGCGGGTCCGCCGCCGCGGGCCGCGCGAGGTCGGCTCCCAGGTCGTCCCCGCTCACTTCAGCCCCGTCCGCGCCACGCCCTGCACGAAGTACTTCTGGAAGATCGCGAAGACGACGAGCATCGGCAGGATGGACAGGAACGACATGGCCAGCAGCGGCCCGAAGTTGGTGCTGAACTGGCTGATGAGGAACTGCAGCCCGACCGGCAGCGTGTAGGCGTTGGGGTCGGTGAGCACGATGAGCGGCCAGACGAACTCGTTCCAGCGCCACATGAAGGTGAAGATCACCAGCGCCGCGATGAGCGGCTTGGACAGCGGCAGGACGATCGACCGGAAGATCCGCAGGTGGCTCGCCCCGTCGATGCGCGCGGCCTCGATGAGCTCGTCGGGGACGCCGAGGAAGAACTGCCGGGCCATGAACAACCCGAACGCCTCCGCGAGCCGCGGCAGCACGACGCCCCACGTGCTGTTGAGCAGCCCGAGGTCGATGACGATCTGGAACTGCGGGACCATGATGACCTGCACCGGCACCATGAGCGTGCTGATGATGGCGAGGAAGAACAGGTTGCGCAGCGGGAACCGCAGCTTGGCGAAGGCGTAGCCCGCGCTGAGGTTGATGGCCAGCGTGAGGGTCACCGAGAGCACGGCGATGACGACCGAGTTCAGCAGCCAGCGCGCGAAGGGGTACTGCGACCACGGGTCGACGTAGTTGCGCCACAGCCACTCCTGCGGCCACAGCGCGACCGGGAGCCGGCTCAGCTCGTCGGTGCTGGCGAACGAGGTCCGCAGCATCCAGTAGACCGGGAACATCATGAGCACGACGACGACGACCGCGAGGACGAGCCGGGTCCGCACGACCCGGGGCGGCTGCGGCGGCTCGTGCCGGATCGGGCGCACGCCCTCCTCGTCGGGTCCGGATCCGGGCTCGGATCCGGGGGCTCCGGTCGCGGCGGCGGCGGTGACGACCTGGCTCATGCCTCGTCCCTCCGGCGGTCGAGCCTCCACTGCAGGACGGTGAAGGCGAGGACGATGACGTAGAGGATGACGCCGATCGCGGCGGCGTACCCCTGGCGTCGCTGGTTGAAGCCCTGGTCGTAGGCGTACTGCACGAGGAAGGTCGTCGACGTGCCCGGTCCGCCGCGGGTGAGGACGTAGACGACGTCGAAGACCTGGAAGCTGCCGATGATCGAGTAGACGACGAGGAAGAACGTCGTCGGGCGCAGCAGCGGCCAGGTGATGTGCCGGAACCGGCGCCACCCCACCGCACCGTCGACGGCCCCGGCCTCGTACAGCTCGCCCGGGATCGCCTGCAGCCCGGCGAGGTAGACGACCATCCCGAAGCCGACGCCCTGCCAGGTCGTCACGACGATGACCGAGACCATCGCGGCCAGGCCGTTGCCCTGCCAGTCGACGGTGGGCAGCGACAGCGACGACAGGAGCTGGTTGAGCAGCCCGATGAGCGGGTCGAAGAGCCGCAGCCAGATGATGCCGGCGGCCACGCCGGAGATGACGACGGGCACGTAGACCAGGGCGCGGAACAGCCCCCGGGCCGGCAGGGCGCGGTTGAGCAGGAGCGCTGCGCCGAGCCCGAGCACGATGCCGAGCGGGACGGTGATGACGGTCAGCACGACGGTGTTGAGCAGCGACTGCCAGAACGTCGGGTCACCCGCGATGTGCCGGTAGTTGTCCAGCCCCAGGAAGCGCATCCGCCCGAAGCCGGAGTAGCGGTTGAGCGAGTACCAGACGGTCATCGCCAGCGGAACGAACATGAAGACGGTGAAGACGAGCAGCGCCGGTGAGGCGAGGACCACGCCGGCCCACTGCTCGGCCCGCCGCGCGCTGAGCACCACCCGGGACGTCGGCCGGCGCCCGGTGGTTGTGGCGGTCACCGGCTAGCCCTTCAGCGCCTTCTCGATCCCGGAGGTCAGCGACCCCACGACCGAGTCGACGCTCGCCGAGGGCGAGGAGAGGAACTGGTCCATCGAGTCGACCAGCGCCTGGTTGATGCCCGGGAAGGCGGGCAGCGTCGTCGTCTTCACCAGCGCGTCGGGCATCGTCGTCGCCTGCTTCTGGAAGACCGGCAGCAGGTCGGGGCGGGTGGCGTAGGACAGCTTCGCGTCGACCAGGTCCTTGCGCACCGGCAGCACGGTCGTCTTCTCGCAGAACAGCTGCATGTTGTCCTTGGTGACGAGGTACTTGGCGAACTCCGCGGCGACGGTCTTGTTCTTCGACCCGTCGGTGACGACGACGGCGTTGCCGCCCAGGTCGGTCGCGGCGGCGGTGTCGCGCGGCAGGTAGGTCACGCCCCACTCGAACTTCGAGCCGATCGCCGCCTCCAGGGACGGCACGAGGAAGTCGCCGGCCTGGATCATCGAGATCTTCTGGGTCGGGAAGATCTCGTCGGGGTAGGTCGGGCGCTTGACCAGGACGCTCTCCGCGTGGAGCTTGTCGGTGTAGAGGCTCTGCGTCCAGGTCAGCGCCTTCTTGGCCTGGTCGGTGTCGAGCGTCGGGGTCTTCTGCGACCCGTCGAGCACGGTGCCGCCGGCCTGGAAGAGGGTGTTGAACCAGCGGTAGGCGCCGTACAGCTGGTAGTTGAAGGCGAAGGGCGCGGCGCCGAGGTCGGCGGACTTGAGCCGCTTCAGCACCTCGACGAGCTCGTCCCACGTCCACGCCGTCTCGAGCGTCGTCGGCACCGAGGTGATGCCGGCCTTGGCGAAGTGGGCCTTGTTGTAGACCAGCGCCGACGTGTCGGTGTGGTGCGGCACGCCGACCGGGGCGCCGTCGAGGGTCACCGAGCTCCACAACCCGGGGAAGAAGGCGTCGCCGAACCCCTCCCCGAACGCGTCGGTGAGGTCGGCGAGCGCGCCGTTCTGCGCGTAGCCGGCCACGTCGGTGTAGGACACGCGGAACAGGTCCGGGGCCTGGTTCGCCTGGAGGCGGCGGTCGACGACGGTGCGGATCTGGTCGTAGGGCAGGACCTCGATGTTGACGGTCGCCCCGCGCTCCTGCTGGAACGAGGAGGCCAGCTGCTTGAAGGCGGCCACCTCCTGGTCGCTGCCCCAGGTGGTCAGCGTGACCGACCCGGTCAGCTTGCCGGTGGAGGGGACGGCGGCGGCGGTGTCGCCCTCGCTCCCGGAGGAGGAGCAGGCGGCGACGGCGAGGCCGGCACCTGCGAGTCCGGCGCCGGCGAGGAAGGATCGGCGGGTCAGCGAGGTCATCTCGGTCTCCTGGGCAGGGGGAGCACGGGGCCCGCCGGGGCTGTCGGCGGCGAGGCGCCGGCCGCGAGGCAGGTCGCCGTTCCTCATCATGGGCGACGCCACCGACAGTCGCACCGCTCGACGCCGTACGGCGGCGTGCGAGGCCGCCTCCGGGGGTAGGGGACAAGCCGTGAAGACACGACAGATCGGGTCCCGCACCGTCTCCGCGATCGGCCTCGGCGGCATGCCGATGTCCATCGAGGGGCGCCCCGAGGACCGCAGCCAGAGCATCGCCGCCATCCACGCCTCGCTGGACGCCGGCGTGACGTTCATCGACACCGCCGACGCCTACCACCTCTCCGGGCACAAGGACGACGACGAGGTGGGTCACAACGAGAAGCTCATCGCCGAGGCGCTGCGCTCCTGGGGCGGCGACCGCGACGCCGTCCTCGTCGCGACCAAGGGCGGGCACACCCGCTCGAACAAGGACAGCTGGGAGAAGGACGGCCGCCCCGAGCACCTCAAGGAGGCGGCCAAGGCGTCCGCGCAGCGGCTCGGCGTCGACGCCATCGGGCTCTACCAGTTCCACCGCCCGGACCCCGACGTGCCCTACGAGGAGTCGATCGGCGCGATCCGCGACCTGCTCGACGAGGGCGTCATCGCGATGGCCGGCATCTCCAACGCCGACCCGGACCAGATCCGCCAGGCGAACGACGTCCTCGGCGGCCGCCTCGTCTCCGTGCAGAACCAGTACTCCCCCGCCTTCCTCTCCTCGCGCCCCGAGCTCGACCTGTGCACCGAGATGGGCATCGCGTTCCTGCCGTGGTCGCCGCTCGGCGGCATCTCGAAGGCGAGCGACCTCGGGTCGACGTACGACGTCTTCCAGCAGGTCGCCGACGCCAAGGGCGTCTCGCCGCAGCAGGTGACGCTGGCCTGGATGCTCGCCACGTCGCCGGTCGTCGTCCCGATCCCGGGGTCGTCGCGCCCCGAGACCGCGAAGGCCTCCGCCGAGGCGGCCGACGTCGAGCTCACCGACGACGAGAAGTCACGACTCGACAGCGCAGCTCGTCACTGAGCCATACGCTGCCTGCAGCCGAGCCGGGCCGCCGCGGAGCACCGCGGCGGCCCGCTCCACGACCAGGGGGAACCACATGTCCTACGCACGTCCCGCGGCCGGTGCCGCAGCCGTCCTCACCGCCGCCGCACTCCTCGCCGGGTGCGGCTCCGGCGGCTCCTCTACCGCCGCCGCCGGCGGGACGCCGTCGGCGTCGACGACGAGCGCCTCGACGCCGTCGCCGAGCAGCACGACCACCAGCGCCACCACGAGCGCCGGCACCGCGGCACAGGTCGGCACGAAGGTCCCCCTCTCGACGTTGTCCGGTCGGGTGTCCGCCGCCCTCAAGGGCGCCTCCTCGGTGCACGAGGAGATGACGGTCGGGTCGGTGGCCAGCGTGAGCGCCGACCTGGACGTCGCCCACTCCGCCGTGAGCGAGACGTTCGGGGCGGGCTCGACGCAGATGCAGGTGCTGTTCGTCGACGGCCGCTTCTTCGTCGGGGGTGCCCTCGCCCAGCAGCTGAAGGCGCCGACGCCCTGGGTGTCGGTCGACCCGCAGGGCACCGACCGGCTGGCCAAGGCGCTCCAGCCCGCCACCCAGGCCCTGCAGTCGGCCCTCAAGGCCGGGGCCGGGTCGGTCCCCTCCATCCCCGGCGCCGAGGCGACCGTGACGAAGGTCGAGGCCGGGGCGACGACGTACCACCTGGTCCTCACGCCCGCGCAGGTCAAGTCCGGGCTGTCGACCAACCCGATGCTGTCGCAGCTGACGACGGCGAACCCCAAGGCGCTGGAGATGCTGCTCAAGTCCCCGCTGGCCTACGACTACACGCTCGACGCCCAGGGCCGACCGGAGCGGGTGGTCATGCAGGTCGCGGGGCAGACGATGACGATGACCTTCAGCCAGTGGGGCTCGGCGCCGGCCGTGTCCGTGCCACCCGCGTCGCAGGTGACGCCCTCCTCGGCCCTGGGCACCGGATCGGCCTGACCGGTTCCGCTCCGGCCCGGGCGGGTAGTGGCACGGGCAAAGGTCGCGCACGGCGACCACGACGGAGGAGGACACGCATGTCGGACGACGCCAAGGTCGCCAAGGAGCTCGTCGAGACGCTCAAGGACGGCAACAAGGGCTTCCAGGCCGCCGCCGAGAAGCTCACGGACAGCAACAAGCCCGAGTGGGCCGCGACGCTGAACCGTCTGGCGCAGCAGCGGGCCCAGTTCGCCCAGGAGATCGTCGACCTCGGCCACCAGTACGGCGACGACGTCGACGAGAGCGGCTCGGCCCTGGCCGCGCTGCACCGCGGATGGCTCTCGCTCAAGGACGCCGTCACCGGTGACGACCCGTCGGGTGTCCTCGGTGCCGCGGTCAGCGGCGAGGACCACGCGGTCAACGAGTACGAGAAGGGCCTCAAGGAGGACCTCAGCGACGGGTTCCGCACCGTCGTCGAGCGCCAGCACGCCGAGATCGTCAAGGCGCGCGACGAGATCAAGGCGCTGCAGACCGCGGCCTGAGACGCATCGCCCTTACGGCGCCCTGCCCCTCCCCAGGGGGCAGGGCGCCGTACGGCGTCCTAGGGTGGCGCGCGTGCTCGGCTCCCCCATCCACCGTCACGTCGGCCAGGTCTTCATCCCGGTGCGGGACCTGCACCGCGCCGCCCAGTGGTACGGCGACCTGCTCAGCATCGATCCCGGGCCCGCCTCGCACGACGACACGATCCTCGACCTGCCGGTGCAGGACGGGCCGGGACTCGCTCTCGACGCCACCCGACCGGAGTTCACCGCCGACGGTCCCCCGCGCTTCTTCTTCTGGGCCGACGACCTCGAGGCCGTCGTCGACCACCTGCAGCGGATGGGCACCCGGGTGACCTCGGACGTGCTGGACATCGGCAGCGTGTCCCTCGTCCAGTTCGAGGACCCCGACGGCAACGCCCTCATGGTCTGCCGTCGCAGCGCGTGATCGTCAGCGCCGGAACCAGGCGGCCGTCTCCGGCCGCAGCACGAAACCGTCTGCGGTCCGCACGTCCTGCTCGCCGGCGCGGTCGCTCGTGAGGAGCAGCTCGCCGTCGACCTCGTGGTCGCGGTCCGCGAAGCTCACCACGCAGTGCCAGTCGCCGCGGGCCAGGTGCAGGACCTCGGGGTCGACCTGGTCGAGCCACCGCACCGGGTCGGGGCGTCGCAGCGTCCGGCGCTGTGCGATGGCCCGCCGGTAGAGCTCGAGCGAGCTGTCCGCACGACCTTCCTGGGTCGACGCCGCGAAGTCGGCGAACCACTCCGGCTGCGGCAGCCACGGCTCGCCGTCGCCGAAGCCGAAAGCGCGCTCGTGCGCCGTCCACGGGATCGGGACCCGGCACCCGTCCCGGCCCTTGAGGGCGTGCCCGGTGCGCTCGTAGACGGGGTCCTGGAGCCGGTCTGCCGGGAGGTCCGCAACCTCGAGCAGCCCCAGCTCCTCCCCCTGGTAGAGGTAGGCCGACCCCGGCAGGGCGAGCATGAGCAGCGTCGCCGCCCGGGCCCGGCGGGCCGCCACCTCCGCGTCGAGGGGGACCGCCCGCCCGTCGCCGGCCAACCAGGCGTCGAGGTCGGTGCCGGGCGGCAGCCCGTAGCGGGTGGCGTGCCGTGGGACGTCGTGGCTCGAGAGCACCCAGGTCGGCGCGCCACCCACGGCCAGCTGCTCGGCGAGCGACCGGGTGACGACGTCGCGGAACGAGGCGGCTCCCCACTGCGCCTTGAGCAGCGAGAAGTCGAAGACCTGCCCGAGCTCGTCGGGTCGCGAGTAGAGGTAGGTCCGCGGGTTCGTCGGGGTCCACGTCTCGCCGACGGCCATCCGCGGCGGGTCGTACTCGTCGAGCACTTGGCGCCAGGACCGGTAGATCTCGTGGACCTCCTCGCGGTCGTAGAGCGGGTCGCTCCCGTCGAGCGGCAGCCGGGTGTCGAGGTGCGGCTGCGAGCGCAGCGGGTGGCGCAGGTCCTTGGCCAGGGCGTGCGCGACGTCGACGCGGAAGCCGTCGACGCCGCGGTCGGCCCAGAAGCGCAGCGTCGTGAGGAAGTCCTCACGCACCTCGTCCTGGTCCCAGTTGAGGTCCGGCTGCTCGCGGGCGAAGAGGTGCAGGTACCACTGCCCGTCGCCGACGGGCTGCCACGCGGAGCCGCCGAAGTGCGAGCGCCAGTCCGAGGGCGGCTGCGCGCCGTCCGGGCCGGTGCCGTCGCGGAAGACGTAGCGCCCGCGGGCGCGCGAGCCGCGCGGCGAGGCGAGCGCCTCGAGGAACCACGGGTGCCGGTCGGAGGTGTGGTTCGGCACGACGTCGACGATGACCCGCACCCCGAGCGCGTGGGCGTCGGCGACGAGGTCGTCGAACTCGTCGAGCGTCCCGAGGCGGGGGTCGACGTCGCGGTGGTCGACGACGTCGTACCCGCCGTCGGCGAGGGGGCTCGGGTAGAAGGGGCTGAGCCACACCGCGTCGACACCGAGGTCGGCGAGGTACGGCAGCCGACTGCGGATGCCGAGGAGGTCACCGATGCCGTCCCCGTCGCCGTCGGCGAAGCTGCGCGGGTAGATCTGGTAGACGACGGCGTCGCGCCACCAGCCGGGGTCGGGGTCCATTCCCGAGACCGTACGACGCCCCGTGGTCGCCGGTGCGGCGACGGCGGACGGCAGGAGGGCGGTCATCCCTTCACCGCCCCGGCGAGCATGGCGCGGATGAAGAACTTCTGGAAGAGCAGGAAGACGAGGATGGTCGGCGCCATGATCAGCAGCGCGCCGGCGTTGAGCAGGACGACGTCGGTGGAGTGCGCGCCGACGAAGCCCTGCAGCGCCCCGGCCATGGTGCGCTTGGTCGGGTCGTCGATGAGCACGATGGCGAGCAGGAACTGGTTCCAGGTGCTGAGGAACATCAGCACTCCGAGCGAGGCGAGCGCCGGCACGGCGAGCGGCATCTGGATGTGCCGGAAGGCCTGCCACGGACCGGCGCCGTCGATCGAGCTGGACTCGGACAGCTCGGCGGGGACGGACTGGAAGTGGGTGCGCATCCAGAAGACCGCGAAGGGCATGTTGAGCCCGATGAGCGGGAGGATGAGACCGAGGCGGCTGTTGAGCAGGCCCATCGACTGCATCTGGTAGTAGAGCGGCACGACGACGATCTCGTAGGGCAGCGTCAGCCCGAGCAGGAGCAGCAGGAAAAAGACGTTGCCGAGGGGGATGCGCAGCTGCGCGATGGCGTAGGCGGCCATCGAGCTGATGAGCATCGCGGCGGGGACGACGCCGAGGACGAGGATCGCGCTGGACTGCACGAGCGTCGTGATGTTGGCGACGTTCCAGGCGTCGACGAAGTTGTGCCACTGCGGGTGCAGCGGGAAGGAGATCCCGGCGGGGGCGGTGCCCTGCGGCTGGAGCGCCGCGGAGAACATCGACAGCAGCGGGAACACCGAGAACAGCGCGGCGGCGGTGAGCAGGACGGTGCGCGGCGCGGTGTCGCGCAGGCGGGCGATCGCGGTCATGGTCACTTCTCCTTGAAGACGCGCTGGAGCGGCAGGACGACGGCGAGGACGAGGAGGCTGAGGACGACGGCGAGGGCCGACGACTGGCCGATCCGGTTCTCGGTGAAGGCGAGCTGGTAGACCTGAACGCCGGGGACCTGGGTGGAGTAGCCGGGGCCGCCCTGGGTCGACATGAAGACGACGTCGAAGCTGGCGAGGGCGGCGATGACGGTGATCGTCACGCAGACGCCGATCTCGGCGCGCAGCCCGGGCAGCGTGATGGCGCGGAACTGCTGGAGCCGGCTCGCGCCGTCGAGCGAGGCGGCCTCGTACAGGCTGGTGTCGATCTTGCCGATCCCGGCCATGAGCAGCAGGGTGCACAGACCCGTGGCGAGCCAGGTGCCGATGATGCCGACCGCGGGCAGGGCCCAGGTGAAGTCGCCGAGCCAGGCCCGGGTGAGCGAGCCGAGGCCGAGCGCACGCAGCAGCTGGTTGACCGCGCCGTCGGGCGAGTACATCCACGTCCAGGCGATGGCCGACGCGGCGCCGGGGATGATCTGAGGCAGGAACATCAGGGTGCGGGCGGCGGCGCCGGCCCACGTGCTGCGGATCTCGCGCACGACCGAGGCGACGGCGAGGCCGAGGATCACCGGCAGCACCGTGAAGAAGA
Source organism: Lapillicoccus jejuensis (assembly GCF_006715055.1). NCBI lineage: Bacteria > Bacillati > Actinomycetota > Actinomycetes > Micrococcales > Intrasporangiaceae > Lapillicoccus > Lapillicoccus jejuensis. Next base: position 2,257,981 of record NZ_VFMN01000001.1, on the reverse strand, counting down.
CGATGAGCACCAGCGAGTGGACGATCGAGGCGAGCAGCTGCGGCTCGGTGAAGACCCGGGTGTAGTTGGCCACCCCGACCGGCGTCGCCGCGCTGATGCCGTCCCAGTCGTAGAACGAGCACTGGACCGCCGTGAGGATCGGCCGGAGCTCGAAGACGGCGTACATGAGCAGCGCGGGGAGGGCGAAGAGCCAGCCGGCCCACTGGGCGCGTGACCGTTGCGGCCGGGCCCAGCGGCGGGTGGTGGCCCGCTCGGCCGGCCGGGCCGTGGCGGGGCGGGAGGTCGGGGCCGTGACGGTGTCCCCGCGGCGCAGTCCGGGAGCGACGCTCATCGCTTCAGCTCGTCCTCGTAGGACTTCTGGACGTTGGCGACGAAGGTCTGCGGGGTCGAGCTGCCGCCGAGCAGCAGCTGGCTCTCCGGGGTCCACGCGCGGTTGGAGATGCCGGCGGTCGCGTTCTGGACGAAGGGCACCTGGCCACCCGCGGCGGAGACCTTGGCGAACGCGGAGGTGACGTCGCCGAGGACCGAGCCGGAGGGGATCGACGGCTGGGCCTGGTCGGCGCCGCCGCTCGGCATGAAGCCGTGGTCGACGGCGATCTGCCGGGCCTCGTCGCTGGAGAGGAAGTTCAGGAACGCGGCCGCCGCGTCCTTGTGCTGCGAGCGGGCCGGGATCCCGAAGGCGGTGGCGGCGTCGGACATCGCCGCGACCTGGCCACCGGCGCTCGCGGGCGGCATCGCGAAGAACCCGACCTGCCCGGGCATCGTCTTGTCGAGGTTGGCGGCGTCCCAGTTGCCCCACGGGAAGAAGAGCGCCTTGCCGCTCGCGAAGAGCGCGTCGGCGGCGGTCGCGTCGAGGGCATTGACCGACCCGGGGAAGAGGCCGGCCTTGTTCCAGCCGGCGACGGTCGTCGCGGCGGCGACCGCCTCGGGGGTGTCGATGGTGGCGCCGGGGGCGTTGAACACCCACTCGGAGACCTTCTTCGGGCCCATCGCGGAGTTGATGATGAGCTGGAAGGGGAAGACGCCGCCGCCCTCCTTGTTGGCCACGACCATCGGCGTCACGCCGGCGGCCTTGGCCCTGGTCATCCACGAGGAGAGCTCGTCGAGGCTGGCCGGCGGGGTCGTCATGCCGAGCGAGGCGGCAACCTTCTTGTCGTAGTAGAGGCCGGTCATCGTGAAGCCGCTGGCCTTGGCGTAGAGCGAGCCCGCGCCGGCGACGCCGTCCTTCGCGCGGAACTGCGCGAGCTGCGAGGCGGGCAGCTCGTCCCAGCCGTACGCCGTGGCGTAGGCGTCGAGGTTGGTCAGCAAGTTGTTCTTCGTGCCGGCGGTCACGGAGATGACGCGCACGAGGTCGGGCGGGGTGCTCGACGCGAGCTGGCGCGGCTGGTTCTGCGTCGTGACGTTGTCCGGGTCGTAGGTCGCGGTGATCGTCACGTTCGGGTGCTGCTTGGTGAAGGCGGCGATGAGGGCGTCGTCGACGGACTTCAGGCCCTGGCCGTCGTAGAGCTTGAGGGTGACCGGCGTCGTCGGGAGCGAGGTGCTCACCGCGGTCGGGGTCGAGTCGGCGGCGGGGGCGTTCGCGGCCGGGCCTGGGGCCGAGCAGGCGGCGGTGGTGCCGGCGGCGAGGGCGAGGGCCAGCAGGGCGCCGGTGCGGGCGGCGGTGCGGCGGGTGACGGGGGTGTGCATGGAGTCCTCCTGCGACGGTGAAGGAGCCCGCTCGGGGCCGAGCCGGACATTGTCTGGAAGCGAATGGAAGCGTTTCCAGTAACGATAGTGGAGCATGCGCCGGTGATGCGTCAACGTTTTCGCACGAGAAATCTGGACCGGGCCTCACGTGATGCAGCACGGGCTGTCCGGTTCGAAGGAAAACGCTTCCAGTCGAGGTACGCTCCCTCCGTGACCGAGACCAGCGCCGCGAAGGTGACCCTCGTCGACATCGCCCGGCTGGCCGGGGTCGGCGTGGGGACGGCGTCGCGCGCGCTGAGCAACGCCAAGAACGTCGCCCCCGCCACGCGCGAGCGCGTCCTGCGGATCGCCGAGGAGCACCAGTACGTCGTGTCCCCCGAGGCCTCGCGCCTGGCCCGCGGCAACACCGGCCGGGTGGCGCTGGTCGTGCCGCACCTGTCGCGCTGGTTCTTCGGCAGCGTCGTCGAGGGGCTCGGTGACGCGCTGCGCGGCGCCGACCTCGACCTGCTGCTCTACGAGGTGGGCGACTCGCGCGACCGGCACGACTTCTTCGACCGGTTGCCGGCGCGGCGCAAGGTCGACGCCGTCGTCGTCGTCGGCTTCCAGGTCGAGGACGGCGAGCGGGACCGGCTGGCGACGATGGGGGTGCAGATCGTCGCGGCCGGCGGGCAGAGCGCGTCGTACCCCAGCGTGCACATCGACGACCACGAGGCGAGCCGCCAGGCGGTGGCGCACCTGGTCCACCTGGGGCACCGGCGGATCGGCATGCTCGAGGCGGTCGATCCCGACCAGCCGGGCCTGACCTCGACCCGCTCCCCCGCGTACTACGAGGTGCTCGAGGCCGCGGGGCTCGAGGTCGACCCGACCCTCGTCGTCTCCGCCCCCTGGGGCGGCGAGCACGGCGCCGCGTCGATGAGCCGGCTGCTCGGCCACCGCGAGCCGCCGACAGCGGTCTTCGCCCACTCCGACGAGGTCGCCCTCGGCGCGATGCGGACGCTGCGCCGGGCCGGGCTGCGCCCGGGCGCCGACGTGTCCGTCGTCGGCATCGACGACCACCCGATGGCCGAGCTGACCGACCTGACCACCGTGCGCCAGGACCCGCGCGAGCAGGGCGTGCTCGCCGGCCGGCTCCTGCTCGGCCTGCTCGACGGCCGGGAGCCGTCGTCGCTCACCGCCCCCACGCACCTCGTCGTCCGCGGCAGCACTGCTCCCCCGCGCGCCTGACCCCGCCCGTACGGCGCCCCGCGGTCCGGTCACGCGGCTGGGATAACCTGTGGCCGCGCTCCGGCGCCCCCGCCCTCGTAGCTCAGGGGATAGAGCACCGCTCTCCTAAAGCGGGTGTCGGCAGTTCGAATCTGCCCGGGGGCACCCCACGCTTGTGACCTCGCACGATGCTCGCCGAACGCCCGCGCGGCTCCCGGTTCGTCGCCGTCCGGGCGGCCGATACTGACCGGGTGAGCTCCGCTTCCCTCGTCGCGGACGTCGCCCATGCGGGTCTGACCGTCCCCGATCTCGACGACGCCCTCAGCATGTGGTGCGACGGCCTCGGCTTCACGCTCGAGCGCACGTTCACCCTCGACGACGCCGTCACGTGGGGCACCACCGGCGTGCGGGGAGCGACGATCCGCGCGGCGACCGTGACGCTGGGCCCGCACCGCGTCGAGCTGCTGCAGTACGACCCGTTGGCTTACGGTCACGAGCCCACCAGCCCCGGACAGGCCGGTGTGGTCCACATCGCGCTGACCGTCCGTGACCTCGATGCCGTGATCGACGTCTGCGGGCGGCCCGGCTGGCGGCCCGTGGGAGCGCCGCACCTCATGACCTCCGGGCCACGGTCCGGCACGCGCATCATCTACCTCGACGGCACGGGCGGAGGACACCTCGAGCTCCTTGCGCCGCCGACCGCGGCGGGGGCCGGGTCATCGTCGTCGACGCCGACAACGAGGGGCTGCTCCCCTTCTATCGGCGCCACCGCTTCCTCCCCACGGGCGCCGACCCCCTTCGGCTGTACATGAAGGTCGCCACCGCCCGCGCCGCGCTGGGCGGACTCGACGTCTGATCCGCGGCCGCCAGAGGTGCCCGGTGTGTCAGGCTCCGAGGCGGCACCACCGCTCGAGAACGGAGACCCGATGTCGACCCCTCCTCCCGCCCTGCCGGTGCTCGACCTGGCGCGAGTCGACGCTGGCCCGCACTCGGCCGAGCTCTTCCGCCGGGACCTGCTGACGGCGACGCACGAGGTCGGGTTCTTCCACCTCGTCGGTCACGGCGTGCCCACCGACGTCGTCGACGGCCTCTTCACGACCGCCCGGCGGTTCTTCGACCTCCCCCAGGAGGAGAAGGACGCCATCGCCATGACCCACAGCCCGCACTTCCGCGGCTACACCCGCACCGGCGGCGAGCTGACCGAAGGCCGGGTGGATTGGCGCGAGCAGATCGACATCGCGGCCGAGCGACCGGCCGTGCGCGACGACGGCGCCCCGGCCTTCATGAGGCTGGAGGGCCCCAACCAGTGGCCGGCCTCGCTCCCGGAGCTGCGGACGGTCGTCGCGGACTGGGAGGCCCGGTGCACCGCGGTCGCCATGAGGCTGCTGCGTCAGTCGGCTCTCGCCCTGGGCGGACCGGCCAACCTGTTCGACACCGCGTTCGCCGCGCGACCCTCGACGCTCATCAAGCTCGTCACGTACCCCGGCACGGCGGAGCACGACGGCCAGGGGGTCGGCGCGCACAAGGACCCTGGCGTCCTCACCCTCCTCATGGTCGAGCGCGGCAAGGCCGGGCTGCAGGTGCGGCACCAGGACCGGTGGCTCGACGTCCCGGCCCACCCGGACGCCTTCGTCGTCAACATCGGCGAGCTCCTCGAGTTCGCCACCGGCGGTTACCTCACGGCCACCACGCACCGGGTGGTGGCGCCCCCCGTCGGGCAGACCCGGATGTCGGTCCCGTTCTTCTTCAACCCCGCCCTCGACTCCGTCATGCCGACGATCACGCCACCGGGGAGCGCCGGCAGCGAGGTCACCCAGGACCCGGCGAACGTCATCTCCGGCCGCTTCGGGGACAACCTGCTCAAGGCGCGGCTGCGGGCGCACCCGGACGTGGCGCGGCGCCATCACGCCGACCTGCTGGAGGAGGACGGGTCCTTCCCGGCGCCCCGGGTGCGGTCCATCGGACCCGGGTGGAGGGTGGGGAGCATGACCGACGCGCCCACGCCCCGCACCTCCGCGCCGCACACCGCGACCGACTCCGTCGACCTCGCCGGCTACCGGGTCCGCCGCATCGGGTACGGCGCCATGCAGCTGCCCGGCCCCGGCGTCATGGGTCCGCCGAAGGACCACGACCAGGCGATCGCCGTCCTGCGCCGCGCCGTCGACGCCGGGGTCAACCACATCGACACCGCCCAGTTCTACGGACCCGACGTCGCCAACGCCCTCATCCGCGAGGCGCTGCACCCCTACCCCGACGACCTCGCCCTCGTGTCCAAGGTCGGCGCCCGCCGCGACGCCGACGGCGCCTGGACCCCTGCCCAGCGGCCCGAGCAGCTGCGTGAGGACGTCGAGGCCAACCTGCGCGCCCTCGGCACCGACCGGCTCGCCGCGGTCAACCTGCGCCTGCACGGCGGGGACGAGCGGATGCCCGACCAGCACGTCGACCTCGCCGACCAGCTCGCCGAGATGGTCGCCCTGCGCGACGAGGGCCTCATCGCCGGCATCGGCATCTCCACCGCCACACTGGCCCAGGTCCAGCAGGCCGTCGAGCAGGCGGGCATCGTCACGGTCCAGAACGCCTACAGCCTCGTGGCCCGCGACGACGAGGACGTGCTCGAGCTCTGCGCCCGGCACGGCATCACCTACGCCCCGTACTTCCCGCTCGGCTCGGCGTTCCCGCAGATGCCGAAGGTCGTCGACGCCCCCGTCGTCCGGCGCATCGCCGGCGACCTCGACGCCACGCCCGCGCAGGTCGGCCTCGCCTGGCTGCTCGCCCACAGCCCGGTCGTCCTGCTCATCCCCGGGACGTCGTCACTGGCCCACCTCGAGGAGAACCTCGCCGTCGCCGACCTCCAGCTCACCCCTGACCAGGTCGCCGAGCTCGACGCCGTCGCCCCCCGTCCCTGATCGAGCCGAGACCGATCCGCCTCCCCACGAAGGGGACGGGGGGCATGAACCGGCGCGCAGTGGGTAGCCCGCGGGCGCCTGCGTCCGCGCAGCCACGACCACACCCCTCGGACCCACCGCAACGGAGCTCACCATGACGCTCGACGCCCGACCCACGACCGGCTCGACGACCGGCTCGACGACCGACACCGGGGCCCCGGCCCCCAGCGACCGCAACTCGCTCACCGTCAGCCCTGACGGGCCGATCGTGCTGCACGACGTGCACCTGGTGAACCAGATGGCGCACTTCAACCGCGAGCGCATCCCGGAGCGCAACGTGCACGCCAAGGGCGGCGGCGCCTACGGCACCTTCGTCACGACCCAGGACGTCTCGCGCTACACCCGGGCGGCGCTCTTCCAGCCGGGCGTCGAGACCGAGATGCTCGCTCGCTTCTCCACGGTCGCCGGGGAGCAGGGCAGCCCCGACACCTGGCGCGACCCGCGGGGCTTCTCGCTGAAGTTCTACACGACCGAGGGCAACTACGACCTCGTCGGCAACAACACCCCGGTCTTCTTCATCCGCGACACGATGAAGTTCCCGCACTTCATCCGCAGCCAGAAGCGGCGCGGCGGGTCGGGCCTGCGCGACAACCACATGCAGTGGGACTTCTGGACGCTCAACCCCGAGTCGGCGCACCAGGTCACCTACCTCATGGGCGACCGCGGCATCCCCCGCACGTGGCGCCACATGAACGGCTACGGGTCGCACACCTACCTCTGGTACAACGCCTCCGGGGAGAAGTTCTGGGTCAAGTACCACTTCCACAGCGACCAGGGCGTGCAGGGCCTCAGCGGCGACGACGCCACGCTCATCGCCGGCCAGGACGCCGACTTCCACCGGCGCGACCTCTACGAGTCGATCGAGAAGGGCGACCACCCGAGCTGGACCCTGTCGGTGCAGGTCATGCCGTACGCCGACGCGGCGTCGTACCACCTCAACCCGTTCGACCTCACCAAGGTGTGGCCGCACAGCGATTACCCGCTGATCGAGGTCGGGACGATGACGTTGAACCGCAACGTGGAGAACTTCTTCGCCGAGATCGAGCAGGCCGCGTTCGAGCCGTCCGCGCTCGTCCCCGGCATCGGCTTCTCCCCCGACAAGATGCTGCTCGGCCGCGCGTTCGCGTACGCCGACACGCACCGGTACCGGATCGGCCCCAACTACCACCAGCTGCCGGTCAACCGGCCGAAGGCCGTGGTGGAGACCAACACCTACAGCTTCGACGGGCCGATGGCCTACGACCACACCGGGGACCAGGCCGTCTACGCACCGAACACCCAGGGCCGCGGGTACGCCGACCAGGTCGGTGAGGTGCCGGACGGGTGGGAGTCGGACGGGGCGATGGTCCGCCAGGCCTACACCCTGCGCGAGGACGACGACGACTGGAGCCAGGCGGGCGCGATGGTGCGCGAGGTGTGGACCGACGAGCAGCGCGACGAGTTCGTCCACACCGTCGCCACCCACCTGCTCGGCGGGGTGAAGTCCCCCGTGCTGGAGAAGGCGTTCGAGTACTGGCAGAACGTCGACGCCGACACCGGCAAGAAGATCGAGGAGCTCGTCCGGGCCGGCCAGGCGGGGGCGAACCCCGAGGGCATGCCGGACGAGGCCAAGGAGGGCCTGACCCCGTATGTCGAGGACGAGGCGAACGCCTCGCGCTGACGCGGCACGACGCGACCGGCCTCCCCGCGCCGCGGGGAGGCCGGTCGCGGGTCAGTTCGCGGCGCTGCCCAGCTGCCAGGTCCCGGCGCTCGCCAGCGAGGGCGAGAACCAGGTGGAGGAGGCGAGCAGGAGCGACCCGGGCGACGTCCCGTTCGCGGCGAAGACCTCGACGTGCCCCGTGCCCGGGGCGACGAGCTTGACGTAGGTGACGTCGGCGACCCCGTCACCGGTGACGTCCCGCACGTCGGTGAACCCCGCCGCCGCGTCCCCCGTGGTGAACACGGTGGAGCGGTTGCTGGCCGGGTCGAAGCCGCCGTACACCTGGCCCGCGCCCCACGCACCGGTGTACCCGACGACCTGGAGCCGTCCCGTCGCGCTCGACGGGACCAGAGCGACCGGGGTCGGCCGAGCCGTCGCCGTCCCGGCGCTCGGTCCGTACGTCGCCCCGGCGCCCGCGCTGGTGACGTCGGCCCCCGTCAGGCAGTACGCGAAACCGGAGCAGCTGACGAGGAACGCCGTCAGCCGCGACCCGGAGGCCACGATGAAGGCGACGGGGTACGTCGTCGGCGTCGAGGGCTGGAAGGCGAGGTGCACCCGGGACGAGGCCAGCCGGGCCTTGGCCTGGTCGCAGGGCAGGTTCGCCTGCGGCGCATCTCCCGTCCCGGTGAGCGCGACGTGCGCCCCGGAGGTGTAGCCGCTCTGCGGGGTGGCGGAGTGCAGCTCCCAGGAGCCGGACCCGGTCTCGCAGACCTTGAGGAACCACAGGGTCCGGCCGATCATCTGGAAGTAGCCCTGCCGGGCCTCGGTGGTGCGGAAGTACGTCGTCGTGTGCAGGTCGGCCTGCTGGTAGTGCGACGCCGCGGTCGCCGTGTGGATCTCCACCCGACCGCTGGGCGTGCCCGCGGTGCGGATGAAGAACAGCGTCGCGCGGTCGTCGGGGGCGGCGTGGGCGGCCGCCACGCCGGCGAGCAGCGGCCCGACCACCGCGGCGGCGACCAGCACGACCGCGGCCAGCACCGACCGTCGACGCCGTGATGCCTGCGGGGGCGCGCCCCGGCCGGTCGTGCCCTCGTCCTGGCCCGTCGTCGTCCTGTGCATCGTGGTCCCCCGTGCCAGAGTCGTCCCCCGAGCGGAGCCGGCTCGGGCGGGCGCGACGCTACTCCCGATCGTTGCGGTGCGCATCGGGTTCGACCGGGCCCCGTTACCCGAGCCGGTGCCAGACCCCTTCCGACACCACCTCGGTGCGGCCGTCGACCACGGTGACGGCCGACTGGTCGTCGAGGACGTACGCCGGGCCGCCGACCTCCACGGCCCAGGCCTGCGCCTGCGCCATCGTGTTGGTCGGGAACACGTCCAGGTGGGGGAAGATCGAGAAGTCGACGAGCCCCAGCGCCCGGTCGTCCGGGGCCCCCGCCCACTCGACGAAGTCGGAGCCGATCCGCGGCGTCAGGACCATGCTCCCGGCGCTGACCCCCACCCAGACCGTGTCGGTGAGGGTCGGCAGGACGTCCGCCAGCCCGGACTCGCGCAGCCAGTGGGCCAGGTAGGTCGCGTCGCCGCCGTCGACGAGCAGCACGTCGGCCTCGCGCACCCACGGCAGCCAGCGCTCCTCGCCGATGCTCGGCAGCGCGGTGAGCTCGAGCAGACCCAGTGACCGCCAGGGCAGCGAGGTGAGGCCGCCCCAGGGCGGCGTACCGGCGACGAACCCGCGGGCCGAGACCGGCCCGCACATCGGGTGACCCCACTGCGCCGTGGGGATGCACAGGGCCGAGCAGTCCTCGATCGGTCGACCCAGCAGCTCGTCGAGGGCCTGCCGGATGCTCGGGTTCCGCACCCCGCCGGAGGTCAGCAGCAGCTTCACGGTAGGGACCCTACGCGTAGGACGACGTCACCCCGCTCCTTCTCGACCTCCTCGACACCCAGACCCGCCACCACTCGCGGGGGCGCCCACGGGAGCGGGTCGGCGGGGGCGGGCCGGCCGAGCAGGTAGCCCTGGACGAGGTCGCAGCCGACGCCGCGCACGAGGTCGAGCTGGTCCGCGTCCTCGATGCCCTCGGCCACGACGACGAGCCCGAAGGCGTGCGCGGCGTGCACCATGAGGCGCAGCAGGTCCGTGCGTCCCGGCGTGGCCGCCGTGACCAGGCTGCGGTCGATCTTCAGCTCGTCGGCGGGCAGCGTCGCGAGCTGCCCGAACGAGGTGTAGCCGGTGCCGAAGTCGTCGATGCTGAGCCGGACCCCGAGGGCCCGGACGGCCGCGAGGCGCTCGCCCACCTCGTGCACGTCGACGAGCACCGTCTCGGTCACCTCGACGACCAGCCGGTCGGGCTCGAGCCCGGACGACTCCAGCGCGGTGCGCACGTCGTCCAGCAGCACGGCGTCCTGCAGGTGCCGACCGGAGACGTTGACCGCCACCCGCAGGGCGCCGTACGTCGTCGGCTGCGCCCGGGTCCACTCCACCAGCTGGTGGCAGGCCTCGCGCAGCACCCACGCCCCGATCCGGGTGATGGCGCCCGACTGCTCGGCGAAGGGGACGAAGGCGTCCGGGCCGACCAGTCCGTGGCCGGGGCGCTGCCAGCGCACCAGCGCCTCGTACCCGCTCAGCGACCCGGACACCGCGGCGAGCACCGGCTGGTAGTGCAGGACGAGCTCACCGGCGGCGAGCGCGTGGTCGAGGGCGGCCTCCAGCTCCTGCCGCTCGGCCAGGTGACGACGCAGGACCTCGTCGAACACCTCGACGGTCCCCCGGCCGGCCGCCTTGGCCCGGTAGGCGGCGGTGTCGGCCTCGTGCAGGAGGCGCGCCGCTCCGACCACCCCGGCCCCCGACGGCTCGCCGTCGCCGGCGCGGCTGAGCGCCAGCCCCACGCTCGCCCCGACCGAGAGGACCTGGCCACTGCCGGGGAGGACGACGTCCTCGCCGATCGCGGCCAGCAGGTGCGCCGCCGTGGAGAGTCCGAGGTCCGGGCCGGCGACGGTCTCGACGACGACGATGAACTCGTCGCCGCCCAGTCTGCCGACCACGTCGTGGGGGCGCACCGCGGCGCGCATCCGCTCGGCGACGACCTGCAGCACGTGGTCGCCGACCGCGTGCCCGTGCAGGTCGTTGACCCGCTTGAAGTGGTCGAGGTCGACGAAGAGGACGGCCACGCCGGTGCCCTGGCCGGCCGAGCGCTGCAGGGCGGTGTCGAGCAGCTCGAGGGCCCGCGCGCGGCTGGTGAGCCGGGTGAGGCTGTCGTGGGCGGCCTGGTGGGCCAGGTGGTCGCTGAGGTCCTCCCCCACCCGGATCGCGCGTGACGCGGCACGGATGGCCAGCGTCAGGCGCAGGACGACGAGGACGAACATGGCGGTGGAGGACGCGACGAAGGCCCAGATGTCGAAGTCGCCGTCCCGGACGGCCTCGAACGCGAGCAGGGCCGGTGGCACGAGCACCGACGCGCCCAGCACGACGATCCGGCGGGCGCTCATCGACGGGGCCGGCGCGTCGGAGCGGCTCGACAGCCGGGCCATCGACGGGTGCAGGGTCGCGGTCCCCCACAGCACGTACGACGACAGCCAGGTGAGGTCCAGGAGGCGGCGGGGGTCGTCGAACAACCCGTACGACCCGAGGGTGAAGGCCACGTCGCCGACGACGAGGACGAGGACGGCGGCCACGAGCAGGCGGTACGACGGCAGCGGGCGCGGCATCGAGGTCACGAGCCAGGCGATCCCGGCGAGGACGAGGATGTCGCCGGCGGGGTAGGCGACGCCGACGGCCTGCTCGAACAGCGGCGCGTCGGACCCGGCGGTGGGAGCGGCGAGGAGCACCCACGCGAGCAACCCGAGCGCGACGGTGACCACCGCGGCGTCGAGCGCGCTCTCGAGCGCGGCGCGGGGGCGTCGTACGCGCACGAGCCTGACCACCCCGACCGCGAGGAGCGGGTAGGCGGCGAGGTAGAACGCGTCGGCGACGGACGGGTAGGGCGAGACCCCGAGGACGTCGTTCAGCCAGTTGAAGGTGCTGTCGCCGGCGGTCCAGACCAGCTGCCCGGCGGCGAACCACCACCACGGCGAGCGGCCCTGCGGCCGGTGCCGCAGCACGCCCACGACGATCCCGGTGACGCAGCCGAGGCCGAGGACCAGGTAGAGGACGTCGCGGACCAGCCCGAGCGGGAGCAGCGCGTAGGTCCCCACGAGCGCCGTCCCCACCGCGGCGTAAGCACGCCACGCCGCGGTGGGGACGGTGTCAGTTGACGAGCCGGACCGGGGTGCCATTGATGCTGGCCTGCCAGGCCGTCACGTCGGTCGGGGTGCCCGCGGTGTACCTGACGCTGTACCAGCACGCCGTCTGGTCGGCGTCGTTGCAGGAGTAGGTCGTCGGGATCGAGATGAAGAGCTTCTGCCATCGTCCGTTGAAGGTGGACGAGGGGATGTCGAAGTCGCAGCTGCCGAGCGACCCGGACACCGGGCCGGAGCCGATGCACGTGCCGGCGGGGGTGCCGTCGGGCTGGACGATCTGGATGTGGCACAGCGTGCCCTGGCAGTCGCCGATGTCGAAGAACCCGACCTGCAGGGTCTGGCCCGCGGCGGCGGTGGGGACCCGCGCGAGGTAGAACTGCGACCCGGCGCCGTCCTGCGCGAACAGGCCCATGGCCTGGTGCCCGGAGACGGCGACCGCGTCGTTGCCGGCGCTCGACGTCGCCCGGATGCTGAAGTGGTTGGTCATGCCCTGACCCGCGACGTTCTGCGCCGACTGGACCTGGAGCATGTAGGTCCCGGGCGTCGCGGTGATGCTGCACAGCGTCGACCACTTGTGGAAGGTGTCGCCGAGGCCGTTCACGTTGTTGGTGATGTCGGAGGCGAACTGGCTGGCGCTGGCCGGCTCGTAGCCCGCGTAGGTCTTGGTGCACGACCCGCCGACGACGGAGTGGCTGAGCGGGTCGGTGCTGCCGTCGTTGGACCGCAGGGTGTACGTCGTGGCCTCTTGCGCGGTGTAGTAGTTCGACAGGTAGGGGTAGGTGTAGGCGTCGCCGTCGCAGTAGTTCGTCGCGCCCGCGCTGTAGCGCGGGTCGCTCGACCCGAGCGCCGAGGCCAGGCCGTTCATGGCCGAGCTGTTGCAGAAGACGGCGGTGTCCACCCACGGGGCGTCGTACAGCTGCACGTTGAGGGTGCCCGGCTTGCTGACGATGAGCTCGTAGAAGAAGCCGTTGGCGGTGTACTCGTTGTTGGGGCCGGACAGGCTCGCGCAGTTGTCGGCGACGCGGTTGGTGCCGCTGGAGGTGTCACCGCAGTTGGTGACCGAGTACGGGTCGCCCTGCAGCTTCTCGGTGCTCGGGCTGTTGACGTTGACCCACAGCCGGCCGGTGCTCGTGCTGCAGCTGGGGTAGGCCACGCTCGGCGGGGACTCGGGGTCGAGCCCGATCCGGTTGCAGGGGCTGCCCATCTGCACCGGGGCGACGTAGTCGGCCGTCGCGGTGGTGGCGATGTTGGTCTTGTTGATCCCGAAGAGCGGGAGGAAGAAGTTGTTGACCGACGTCCGCACGGTGACGGCGAGCCGGTTCCCGCCCGCCCCCGTGGCCGCGCTCGTCACCGTCGTGCCGCCGCCGGTGGTGAAGCCGTTGTAGCCCGCGTACGTCGCGGCCTTGCTGTACGCCGTCGTCGGGTCCCCCGGCAGCGACGTCACCCCCGCCATCGCGGCGGCGTCGGCCGCCCGCTGGGCCTGCTGCTGCGTGAGGTACCAGCGACCGACGTCGACGACCATCCCGCAGCACCCCACGAGCAGCGTCAGCAGGAGCGCGGTCGCGACCGCGACGACACCACGGTCCCGGCGTCGGGTCGACGCGAGCAGTCGACGCAAGGGTCGACGCAGGGGTCGACGCAGGGGTCGGCGCAGGGGTCGGCGCGGGGGACGGCTGAGGAGGGCGCGGGGAGGCATGACCTGGCTTCCTGGCGGGTGGTGGGGGAGGCGGACCACGGTCGGAGACCCCGTTCATCGTGAAGGAAGGGCGGTGGACGGAACATCCGCCGAACGGATAAAGCGCTCGAGCCGGACATTCGCCTCGACCTGGAACGGTCGGGCGCCGGTCGGCAACAACCCACCGGGTGGAGCTTCGGAGCGGCGGGAAACACCGTGCGAGAACGTTCTTCGCCGGGCCGCGGTGACCGGCATACTCGCTCGGGTGGACCACCCACGCCTCCACCTGCCCCCCGCACCCGCGCCGTCGCTTCTCGGCGCACCCGGCTCGGGCTCGTCCTCCCCGCCGTACGGCGCCGGCGGCGTCCCGGGGGCGTGGACCTCGCTGCTCGTCCACGGCAGCTTCTTCCTGGCGACCTGCACCCGGTGCGAGTGGACGGGCTCCGCGCGTCGCGCACGCGACACCGCCCTGCGTGACGGCCTGCGGCACCGCCAGGCCTGCCCGGGTCCGGCCGGCCCGGTCCCCGCCACCGCCGCGGCACCCGCACCCTGGTAGCGGCCGGGCGCCGCGGGTCAGAGCCGCGGCAGGCTGCGGGCCGCGGTGTAGAGCGCGACGCCGACGAGCAGGACCGAGAAGGCCCGCGTCAGCAGCCGCGGGGGGACCCGCGAGGCGAGCCGGCCCCCGACCAGGCTGCCGACGACGGCGACCGTGGTGACGGCGACGACCACCGCCCAGGACGGCGACGTCCCGCTGCTCGCGCGGGCCAGCAGTGCGGTCGCGCTGTTGACGGCGATGACGAGCAGGGAGGTGCCGACGGCCGTCGGCATGTCGAAGGACAGCGCGAGCACGAGGGCGGGGACGAGGACGAACCCGCCCCCGACGCCGAAGAACCCGGTCACCAAGCCGACCACGGTGGCGGTGACGAGCAGCCGAACCACCCGCGGACAGGCGCACGACAGCGGTCGCAGGGTGAGCATGGGCTCGAGGTCGGCCCGGCCGAGGTCGGGGGCGGCGGGCGAGGCCGCCGCTGCGCGGGAGCGGCGGATCATCAGCGTCGCGACGAGCAGCATCAGCGCGGCGAACCCGGTGAGCAGGACCGCTGGTGCGACGTGCGCGGCCAGCGCGCTCCCGGCGAACGAGCCCGCGGTGCCGAGCGCGCCGAAGGCGAGCCCCTGCCCGGCGCGGACCCGGCCGCGCCGCGCGTGCGGGACGAGCGCGACCAGCGAGGTCAGCCCGACGATGACGAGGGACCCGGTGGTCGCCTGGCGAGGGTCCTGACCCAGCAGGTAGACCAGGGCGGGGACGGTGAGGATGGAGCCGCCGCCGCCGAGCGCACCCAGCGACAGCCCGATGACGAGGCCGACGGGCAGCACGAGCAGGGGCACGGTGGGGGCGGCCGGTCAGCGACCGAACAGGCGGGAGAGGAAGCCACCCCTCGAGGCGGCGGATCGCTCGGCGTCGGAGTGGCCAGGGCAGCGGTCGGCACGGGGCACGGTCGCCATGACCTGGTCGACGTGCCGGCCGCAGCCGGCCCAGGTGGTCTTGCCGCAGACCGTGCAGTGGGCGGGACGACACATGGTGGAGCTCCTTCTCGTGGTGGGGATTCGGACGACTCAGGTGGTGGCGAGCGGCAGACCGGCGCGCGCGGCGTGGTCGAACTCGTCGTCGACGGCGACGACGCGCCGGCCTTGGGCGGCGAGGATCGAGGCTGCGATCGAGGCGCGGTAGCCACCGGCGCAGTGCACCCAGACCTCCGCGTCGCCGGGGACCTCGTCGAGTCGAGCGACCAGGTCGTGCAGCGGGATGTGCAGGGCGCCGACGAGGTGACCCGCGTCGTGCTCGCGCTGCCGCCGTACGTCGAGGACGGTCACCGTCCGGTGGTGGCGCACCTCAACCAGGTCGGCGAACACGGCGCGCGGGAAGTGACCGAGCCCGTCGTCGGTCCAGTCCCCGGGACCCCCGGTGGCCGCGCCCGCGAGCACGTCGACGCCGATGCGGGCCAGCTCGCGCTGAGCCTCGGCCACCTGCGCGGTGCTCTCGCCGAGGAGGGTCAGCGAGGCGCCGTGGGGGACGAGCCAGCCGAGGTAGGTGGCGAACTGGCCGTCCAGACCGATGTTGAGCGTGCCCACGACGTGTCCCGCGGCGAACGCGGTCCGGGTGCGCAGGTCGACGACCCACTCCCCCGCGGCGAGGCGGCCCGCGAGGACCGTCCTGTCGGCGACGGCCGGGGCGTCGAGGTGGACACCGTCGGGGCCGGCGACGTTGGCCGGCGCCATGTGCACGTAGTAGGCCGGGTAGGCGTCGAGGCCGGCGAGGGTGTCGGCCACCCACTGCTCCTCGTCGGTGGTGAGGGCGGGGTTGACCGCCTTCTCGGCGCCGATGGTCGACTCGCTCGTCCCCCCGCTCGAGCCGGCGGAGCAGAACGAGCCGAAGCCGTGCGTCGGGAGGACCTGCGCGTGGTCCGGCAGCTGGCGGGCCAGGCGGTGGGCCGAGGCGTACTGGTGGTGGACCAGCGCGTCGGTGTGGTCGGGGCCGAGCAGGTCGGGCCGGCCGGTGGCGCCGTACAGCAGGGAGCCACCGGTGAAGACGGCCACGGTGTCCGCCGACCCGCCGACGGACGTGACCGCCTCGAGCGCGTACGACAGATGGGTGAAGGTGTGACCGGGGGTGGCGATCGCCCGCAGCCGCATCGACGGCGACACGTCGATGACGTCTCCGTCGTGGACGGGGGTGCGCGCGAAGCGCACCTCGTCGGCAGCGTTGAGGTGGTACGACGCCCCGGTCGCCCGGGCCAGCGCGAGGCCGCCCGTCACGTAGTCGTTGTGCACGTGGGTCTCGACGACGTGCGTGATGCGCACCCCGGCCTCCTGCGCCGCCGCGAGCACCCGGTCGAGGTCCCGCTGCGGGTCGACGAGGACGGCGACCCGGCCGTCGTGCGCGAGGTAGGAGCGGTTGCCCAGCGTCGGCGTCTCGATCGTCACGACGACCGGCCGGCGCGTCGAGGGCTGCGCGGTGGCCGTCGGGTGGGAGCCGGTGACGAGCGGTCGCCCGGAGCGGACCCACGCGTCGGTGCCGCCCACGACCGACGCCGCGTCGAACCCGACCCCGCGCAGGAAGTCGGTCATGGCGGCGCTGCGGTTGCCGCTCGCGCAGATGACGTGCAGCGACCTGGTCGGGTCGAGCTCGGCCCGGCGCGACGCCAGCTGCCCCATGGGGATCGACCGCGCGCCGGGGACGTGGCCGGCCGCGTACTCCCGCGGCTCGCGGACGTCGATGACGGTGCCATCGCCGCGCTGCGCGGCGGCGAGCTCCTCGATGGAGACCTCGGACGACATGGTCACTCCCTCCTCGCTCGACGTACCCCTGGGGGTATCTGACGCTTCGACTGTAGTACCCTGGGGGGTATCGACGTCAAATCTTCAGGAGAAGCCCCGTGCCCTACGCCCTGTCCACCACCGTGTCCCGCCCCTACGCCGACGTCGTCGAGGCCACCCGCTCGGCCCTCGCCGACCAGGGGTTCGGCGTCCTCACCGAGATCGACCTGGCGGCCACGCTCAAGGCGAAGATCGACGCTCACATCGCGCCGCAGGTCATCCTCGGGGCGTGCCGGCCGCCGCTCGCGCACGCGGCGGTGCAGGCCGAACCGTCGATCGGCCTCCTGCTGCCGTGCAACGTCGTCGTCCGCGCCGTCGACGAGGGGTCGACCCTCGTGGAGGCGATGGACCCGGCGATCATGGTCACCCTGACCGGCAACCCGACCCTCGAGGCCGTCGCCGCCGACGCCCGGACCCGGCTCACCGCCGCGCTCGACGCCCTCTCCGCCTGACCCCGCCACCACCCGCACGAGCACCAGGAGCACACCCATGGTCATCCTCAACCAGGACGACATGACCCCCGTCATCAACCGGCTCCGCCGCGCTCAGGGGCAGATCGGCGGCGTCATCCGCCTCATCGAGGAAGGGCGCGATTGCAAGGACGTCGTCACCCAGCTGGCCGCGGTCAACCGCGCCCTCGACCGGGCCGGCTTCGCCATCGTCTCCTCCGGCATGCGGCAGTGCCTCTCCTCCCCCGACGGCATCGCCGCCGAGGACCAGGCCGCGATGGAGAAGCTCTTCCTCACCCTCGCCTGATCGGGCCCGTCAGGCCCCGGCTCGAGCTCGAGGGCTGAGGGCGTCGGCCAGGGCGTCGAGGGCGCCGTCGACGACGGCGTAGTAGGCCCACCGACCGCGCTGGTCCCGGGTGACCAGACCCGCCTCGACCAGGACCCGCATGTGGTGCGACACCGTCGGCTGGGACAGCGACACCACCTCGGTCAGGTCGCAGACGCACGCCTCGCCGCCGTCGGCCGCGGCGATCAACGACAGCAGCCGCACCCGGGTGGGGTCGCCCAGCGCCTTGAACGACATGGCCAGGCGCTCGGCCGCCTCGGCCGTCATGGCGCCGCCGGTGACCGTCGAGCAGCACGCCTCGGCGACCGTGACGAGGGGCGGGGTCGACCGGGCCATGGGCCGAGCATCTCACACGCATTGACAATCGTCGATAGATCGACGATCCTCCATCCATCGAGAACCGTCGATCGGAGTGAGAGCCATGACTGAGTCCGACGTCCGTGAGCAGGTCCGCCGGCGCTACGCCGCGGCGGCCACCGCCGTGACGACCACGTCCATCAACCCCCTGGCCGTCGTCGACGCCGCGCCGGCGTCGTGCTCCCCCGACTCGTGCTGCAGCGGCTCCGTCGTCGTCGACGAGGCCTTCGGGGCCGCGCTCTACGGCGCCGACGAGCAGGGCGAGCTCCCCGCCGCGGCCGTCCTCGCGAGCCTCGGCTGCGGCAACCCCACCGCGGTGGCGGACCTGCGGGAGGGCGAGACGGTCCTGGACCTCGGCTCCGGCGGCGGCATCGACGTCCTGCTCTCCGCCCGCCGGGTCGGGCCCACCGGCTACGCCTACGGCGTCGACATGACCGACGAGATGCTCGCGCTCGCCGAGGCCAACCGAGCCGAGGCCGGCGCGACCAACGTCGAGTTCCTCAAGGGCACGATCGAGGAGGTCCCCCTCGACGCCGCCTCGGTCGACGTCGTCATCTCCAACTGCGTCATCAACCTCTCGACCGACAAGGCGGCCGTCCTCGCCGAGATGTTCCGGGTCCTCAGGCCAGGCGGGCGGATCGGCGTCTCCGACGTCGTCGCCGAGGACCACCTCGGCCCCGCCGACCGGGCCGAGCGCGGCTCCTACGTGGGGTGCATCGCCGGCGCCCTGTCGCGAGCCGAGTACCTCGAGGGTCTGACCGCCGCCGGCTTCGTCGACGCCGAGGTCACCTTCACCCACCAGGCCGCCCCCGGGATGCACTCGGCGATCGTGCGAGCGGTCAAGCCGGCCTGATGACCGACCAGCTCACGACGACCCACCCAGCCGCCGAAGCCGCCGTCGTCGGCCGGCTCTCGACGCTCGACCGCTTCCTGCCCGTCTGGATCATCGTCGCGATGGCCGTCGGTCTCGGCCTCGGCCGGGCCGTCCCGTCGCTCTCCGCGCACCTCGACGCCGTCAGGGTCGGCTCGGTCAGCCTGCCCATCGCCGTGGGCCTGCTGCTGATGATGTACCCGGTGCTGGCCAAGGTCCGCTACCGCCAGCTCGACCGGGTCACGGGCGACCGGCGCCTGCTCGTCTCGTCGCTCGTCCTCAACTGGGTCGTCGGCCCGGCCCTGATGTTCGCCCTCGCCTGGCTGCTCCTGCCGGACCTGCCGACGTACCGCACCGGTCTGATCATCGTCGGCCTCGCGCGCTGCATCGCCATGGTGCTCATCTGGAACGACCTGGCCTGCGGCGACCGGGAGGCCGGCGCGGTCCTCGTGGCCATCAACTCGGTCTTCCAGATCGTCGCCTTCGGGGCCCTCGGCTGGTTCTACCTCCAGGTGCTCCCCGGCTGGCTCGGCCTCGCCACCACCGACGCGAGCTTCTCCCTCGCCACCATCGTCGGGTCCGTGCTCGTCTTCCTCGGCATCCCGCTGACGGCCGGTTTCCTCACCCGCACCATCGGCGAGCGGACCAGGGGCACCACCTGGTACGACGAGCGCTTCCTCCCCCGGGTCGGCCCAATCGCCCTCTACGGGCTGCTCTTCACGATCGTCGTGCTCTTCGCGCTGCAGGGCCACACCATCACCTCGAAGCCGTGGGACGTCGCGCGGATCGCCCTGCCGCTGCTCGTCTACTTCGCCGTGATGTTCGGTGGCGGTTTCGCGCTCGGGCACCGCCTCGACCTCGGATACGCCAAGACGGCCACCCTCGCCTTCACCGCCGCGGGCAACAACTTCGAGCTCGCCATCGCCGTCGCCATCGGCGTCTTCGGCGTCACCAGCGGCCAGGCCCTCGCCGGCGTCGTCGGGCCCCTCATCGAGGTCCCCGTCCTCGTCGCCCTCGTCCACGTGGCGCTCCGGCTGCGCCGCCGCTACTCCCCGGAGGCCCTGTCATGACGACCAGCCCCACCGCGACCCCGACCGTCCTCTTCGTCTGCGTCCACAACGCCGGCCGCTCGCAGATGGCCGCCGCCCTCCTCGAGCACCACGCAGAGGGGAGGGTGCAGGTCCGCTCGGCCGGTTCGACCCCGGCCGACGAGGTCAACCCCGCCGTCGTCGAGGTCATGGGCGAGCTCGGCATCGACCTCACCACCGAGGTCCCGAAGCGCCTCACCGACGGCGCCGTCCACGGAGCCGACGTCGTCATCACCATGGGGTGCGGTGACGCCTGCCCGATCTACCCGGGCAAGCGCTACCTGGACTGGGCCCTGGACGACCCCGCCGGGCTCCCCGTCGACCGGGTCCGCCCCATCCGGGACGAGATCGACCGACGCGTGCGGGACCTCCTCGCCGAGCTGGTCTGAGCGGGGTCGGCCGCGCTCGGCGAGGCCCGCCGGTGCGTCGCCTCCGGCGGGCGTCAGTGCGCCCCGGTGAGGTGACCGGCCAGCCGGTCGTGGCGCTCCCGGCTGGCCTCGTTCAGCCCGATCACCGTGACGGACTTGCCGCGGGCGGCGTACTTCGTCCGCACGGCATCGAGGGTGGCGACGGTGGACGCGTCCCAGATGTGTGACCGGGACAGGTCGATGACGACGTTGCGCGGGTCACCGGCGTAGTCGAACTGGGTGACCAGGTCGTTGCTCGAGGCGAAGAAGAGCTCGCCGACGACGGCGTACACCCGCGTGTCCTCGTCCGGGTGGGCGACGTCGACGACGGTCGTGAAGTGGGCGACGCGGCGCGCGAAGAGCACCATCGCCAGGACCGAGCCGACGACGACCCCGATGGCCAGGTTGCTCGTGGCCACGACGACGACGACGGTGACCACCATGACCGCGGTCTCGCTGCGCGGCATCCGGCGCAGGGTCCCGGGCTTGAGGCTGTGCCAGTCCATCGTGCCGACCGAGACCATGACCATGACGGCGACGAGGGCGGCCATGGGGATGAGGCTGACGACGTCGCCGAGCCCGACGACGAGGACGAGCAGGAAGACGCCGGCGAGGAAGGTCGAGATCCGGGTGCGGGCGCCAGATCCCTTGACGTTGATCATCGTCTGGCCGATCATCGCGCACCCGCCCATGCCGCCGAAGAACCCGGTGACGACGTTGGCGACGCCCTGTCCCCAGGCCTCGCGGGACGTGCGCGACGGGGTGTCGGTGACGTCGTCGACGAGCTGCGCCGTCATGAGCGACTCCATGAGCCCGACGAGCGCCATGGCCAGCGCGTAGGGCGCGATGACCGACAGGGTGTGCAGGGTCAGGGGGACGTGCGGCAGGGCGAGGGTGGGCAGGCTGTCGGGCAGCCGGCCCTCGTCACCGACGGTCGGGACGGCGACGCCGGCCACGACCGTGACGAGCGTGAGCAGGACGATGGCGACCAGCGGTGCGGGGACGACCGAGGTCAGCCGGGGCAGCCCGAAGATCAGGACCAGCCCGACGGCGACGAGCGGGTAGACGAGCCACGGCACGCCGAGCAGGTGCGGCAGCTGCGCCAGGAAGATGAGGACGGCCAGCGCGTTGACGAAGCCCACCATCACCGACCGCGGGACGAAGCGCATCAGCCGGGCCACCCCGAGCAGGCCCAGCCCGATCTGGAGGATGCCGGCGAGCACGACGGTGGCGAGCAGGTAGTCCAGGCCGTGCTGGCGCACCAGGGGCGCGACGACGAGCGCCACGGCGCCGGTCGCGGCGGAGATCATCGCCGGGCGTCCGCCGACGAAGGCGATCGTCACGGCCATCGTGAACGAGGCGAAGAGCCCGACCCGCGGGTCCACCCCGGCGATGACGGAGAACGAGATCGCCTCGGGGATGAGGGCCAGCGCGACGACGAGGCCGCCGAGGACCTCGGTGCGCAGACGGCGGGGCGACCGCAGCGCGGCGCGCACCGAGGTGACGTCGGGCGGCGACGGCAGGGTGAGGACGGACACGGCAGGACTCCAGGGGATCGGGGACGACGGGGGCGTCAGGGCGTCAGGGGCGGCGCCGGGTGGGGCGCGGCGCCGTACGGGCGGTGGGGCGTGGCGCCGGGCTAGGGCAGCACGCGGCGCAGCTGGGCGGCGAAGCCGGCGGCGGCTCGCGCGCGGGCGCGCAGCATCGTCACCTTCTCCTCGACGAGCTCGGCGTACGACGCGAGCAGGGCCTGTCGCGCCGCGCGCTCGTCCGGTGTCGTGGCCGGGTCGTCGACCTCGTCGAGCGCGTCGATGAGCTCGCGCATCTGCTCGAGGGTGAAGTCGAGCGGCTTCATCTGCTTGACGAGCAGCAGCCGGTCGACGCTCTCCTGCGAGTAGAGCCGGAAGCCGCCGGGTGAGCGCTCCACGGGCGGCAGCAGGCCCACCTCGTCGTAGTGGCGGATGGTCCGCAGGCTCAGACCCGTCGCCTCGGCGACCTCGCCGATCTGGAGCAGGCCGCGGGCGGAGAAGGACACGGGAGGACCTCTCGGACGACGGGACGGGGGCGGCTGGTCGGCCACCCTGCCCACCGTGCGCCGGAGCGCAGCGCAGACTCTACCCTCACGTGAGAGGAGAGTCGAGCCGGCGCAGGTCCGCGACGACGCGGGCGGCGGTCTCCTTCGCCGTCGGGCCGACACCGACCAGGGTGGCCGAGGCGGGGCCGGTCCAGTCGCCGTACCCGACGAGGTGCAGCCGCGGCTCGTCGACGCAGGTCGTGCCGTCGGTACGCGGGTGCCCGTCCACCGTCGGCAGCCGAAGCGGTCGCAGGTGGCGCAGCTCGGGCCGGAACCCGGTGCACCAGAGGACGACGTCGAGCTCGTCGGTGGTCCCGTCCGGCCACACCGCCCCGGTGGGGGTGAGCGCCGCGACCATCGGCGCCGTCCGCAGCCGCCCGGCGTCGCGGGCCTCGCGCACGCTCGCCACCGCGACCACGTCGCCGAGACCCCCGACGCCGCCGGGATCCGCCTCGCCCGCGAGCAGCGCCCGGCGTCGGGCGGTGGCGACCTCGAAGAGCCGTCGACCGTCGACGTCGTCGGGCAGGAAGCGCGGCGGTCGGAGCGTGACCCAGGTCGCCCGCGCGACGGCCGACACCTCGGCCATCAGCTGCGCGCCGCTGTTCCCGCCCCCGACGACGAGGACCCGCGCCCCGGCGACGTCCTCGACGCCGCGGTACGACGCGCTGTGCAGCTGCCGCCCGGCGAAGACGTCGCGTCCGGGCACCGCGGGGACGAACGGGCGGGTCCAGGTCCCGGTGGCGCTGACGACGTGGCGGGCGCGCCACCGCCGCTCGACCCCGGCACCGGCGTCGAGACCCGTCACCGCGAGCGCGTCCCCGTCACGGGCGACGCCGGTGACGCGGACGCCGCGGCGGACGACGACGCCGTACCGCTGCTCGTGGTCCTGCAGGTACGCCGCCACGTGGGCCGCTCCGGGGTACGGGTCGTCGGCGGGCGGCATCGGGCGACCGGGCAGGGACGAGAACGCCGGCGGGGAGAACAGCCGCAGGCTCGGCCACATGCGCCGCCACGACCCGCCGGGCCGGTCGTCCGCGTCGAGGAGCACGACGTCGCGGCCGAGCTCGAGACCGGCGCGACGCAGGTGGTACGCCGTCGCGAGCCCCGCCTGGCCCGCCCCGACGACGACGACCGGCCAGCTCCCCTCGTCCACCGCCCCGACGGGCGACGGCCCGTCCCACAGGGTGGGGCGGGCCGTCGTCATCCGGTCATGCTGTCAGGTGGCGCAGCGCCGTCGGTCAGGACCAGCCCGAGGAGGACCACCGGGAGGAGGACCACCGCGACGTGGACCACCGCGAGGTCGACCAGCGCGAGGTCGACCACTGCGAGGTGTCCCAGTCCGCGTCGGACCACCGGGAGGTGGACCACCGCGAGGTCGACCACCGCGACGTCGCGAGACCGTCCGGGCCCGTCTGCCAGCCGTCCCCGGTCCAGGTCGTCCCGAGCCACTGCCCGTCGGACCACGACGTGAGGCCCGAGCTGGCCGCCCACCACGCGGCCGGGTCCCAGGGGCGACCCTGGACGTCGACCTCGCCGGCGAGGTCCGCCCCGGAGGCGTCGACGAGGGTCGACCCGCCGCGGGCGGCGTCGAGCGAGCCCTGCCCGGTCGAGCGGGGGAAGTCCTGCACGGCGGCCGCCCGCAGCGTCGCCGCGTTCCTGTCGGTGCCGAGCAGGTGGGCGGCGACGTCCATCGCGCCCTTGAGGTCCAGCGCGCCGGCGCCGGTGGTGAGGTCGGACGCCTTCTTCACCGGGTCCGCCGACGCGGTGAGCGCCAGCTTGACCTGGTCCGGCGTGAGGTCGGGGTAGGCCTGCAGCAGCAGCGCGACGGCGCCGGACACGACGGCCGCCGCCTGGCTGGTGCCGCTGCCACGGAAGAGGCGGCCGCTGGTGTCGCCGTCGACGAGCCCGGACGGGTGGGCGGTGTCGATGAGCGAGCCCGGGTCGCGGGTCGAGACCACGGAGGTGCCGGGGGCGACGAGGTCGACGTGCCGGTCCGGCGAGCCGACCTGCGAGAAGGAGGCGGCGACCGCGTGGTCGCCGGTCCAGCCGTCGGTGCGGTCGCCGCTGTCGCTCGCCCCGACCGCGACGACGTACGGGTCGACGGCCGGGTCGCTGAGGCGACCGACGTCGCCGTCGTTGCCGCCGGAGGCGACGACGACGATGCCGTGGTGCCAGGCGTTCTCGGCCGCCGCGGCCAGCGGGTCGAGCCGGTAGTCCTGCGCCGACGCGGTGCCGTAGGACAGGTTGACGACGCGCACCCGGGTCCCGTCCGGGAGGACGGGGTGCTGGACGACCCAGTCGAGCGCTGCGACGACCTGCGAGACGTCGGTGCTGCCGTCGGCGGTGGCCAGCTTGAGCGACAGCAGCCTCGCGTCCGGCGCGATGCCGAGCTGGACGTCGCCCGGCGCCGAGGGCAGGTCCGCCGCGGGGTTGCCGGCCCCGCGACCGGCGATGATCCCGGCCATGAAGGTCCCGTGGCCGAAGGTGTCCTGCTGCGCCAGGACCCCGTTGCCCTCGATCGACAGGTCGGGTCCGTAGGTCACCTTGCCGGGGGCGTCGAGACCGGGCACCGCCGAGATCCCCGAGTCGAGCAGGGCGACGGCCACCCCCTGACCGGTCAGCGGGCGACCGGCGCGGTCCTTCTTCGCCCAGAGGCCACGGGCGCCGATCGCCCGGCCGATGGTGAACAACGACCCCGGGTCGCGTTCGGCGCGGTTGCGCCCGTAGGCGTCCTTGGCGACGCCGTCCGCGGACGCGTCACCCCACTTGCCGCCGGCCAGGTCGGTGCCGTCGACGGGGCGGGAGGCCGGCGGCGGCGCGGCCGCGGGCCCGGGGAGGGACGACGGGCCGAGCGCGAACGCGGCGGCGGACGAGACGGCGGTGACCGCGAGGGCCCGGCGCCGGCGGCGCGGGCGTGGCGGTGCGACGTGCATGGTGAGGTGCCCCCTGGTGATCCTGTGTGGTTGCCCCGAGCACCCAGATCCTCGCGCTCGGCGAGCACGACGGCCATAGTCCGTTTAGTTCCTTTTTACCGTTTTCATACCCGGGTGTGGTCGCCCGTTGCCGATTCGCGACCGCCGAGCGGCACCCGCCACTCCAGGCGGGTGCCCGCGCCGGGGGCGCTGCGGACGGTCAGCGTGCCGCCGTGCTGCTCCGCGCGGGCGCGGATGTTGCGCAGGCCGCTCTCCGCCACGTCGGCGGCGAAGCCGCGGCCGTCGTCGGAGACGACGAGGGTCACGGCGTCCGTCGCGCTGAGGACCACCTCGACCGAGGTGGCCTCGGCGTGCCGGCTCGCGTTGGACAGCGCCTCGCCCAGCACGGCCAGCAGGTCCGGCGCGACCTGGTCGGGGACGAGGGAGCGCACCGGCCCCTCGACCCGCAGCGCGGGCCGCAGCTTCATCGTCGCCCCGGCCCGCTCGACGATCCGCTCGACCTCGGCCTGCAGGTCGGTCGACACGTCGAGCGTCCCCAGCGCGAAGATGGTCCGGCGGATGTCGCGGATCGTCCCGTCCAGGTCGTCGACGGCCTGCTCGAGCCGCTCGCGGACCACCGGGTCCTCGGACATCCGCCCGCTGCGCTGCAGCCCCAGCTCGACGGCGAAGAGCCGCTGGATGACCAGGTCGTGCAGGTCGCGACCGATGCGGTCCCGGTCCTCGAAGAGGACGAGGCGCTCCCGGTCCTCGCGGGCCCGGGCCACCTGCAGCGCGAGGGCGGCCTGCTCGGCGAACGAGGTCGGCAGCCGCGGGTCGACGCGACGGAAGTGCTCCGAGCGACCCCGCACCCAGGCCAGGGCGAGGGCGCCGTCGACCCGGGGTCCCGAGCCGAGGGGGACGACGATGGCCGGGCCGAGCGGGGCCCAGCCCACCACCGCGGACGGGTCGACGGCCCGCGGGTCGCTGCCGAGGTCGTCGACGGACACGGCCTCGCCGGTGCGCACGACGAGCGCGGACAGCGAGTGCTCCATCGACAGGGCGCGCATCGCCGCCAGGTCGGCCGCCGCCCCCGAGACCACCCGCAGCCCGAGCCGGCCCGGGTCGTCGCCGACCACCACCCACGCCAGGTCCGCCCCCGCGGCCGCCCGGGCCTGGTCGGCGACCACCTGGAGCGCGTCGGTGCGGTCGGACGCGTCGGCGAGCTGCGCGGTCACCTCGACGGTGGCCGACAGCCACTCCTCGCGCCGCGCCGCCTCCTCGTAGAGGCGCGCGTTCTCGACGGCCACACCGGCCGCCGCGGCCAGCGCGACGACGATCTCCTCGTCCTGGGCCGTGAAGTCCCCGCCACCCGCCTTCTGGGTGAGGTAGAGGTTGCCGAAGACCTGCCCGCGGATCCGCACCGGCACCCCGAGGAAGGAGCTCATCGGCGGGTGGTGGGCCGGAAAGCCCACCGACTCGGGGTGCTCGGCGATGTCGTGCAGCCGCAACGGGGTCGGCCGGTCGATGAGCAGACCCAGCAGCCCGTGCCCCGAGGGGAGCTCGCCGATCCGCTCGACGACGTCGGTGTCGATGCCGTGGTGGACGAAGGTGCGAAGCCGTCGCTCCGACCCGGTGTCGAGGACGCCCAGGGCGGCGTACCGGGCGTCGACGAGCTCACCGGCGATGGCGACGATCCGCGACAGCACGCCGTCGAGGGTGAGGTCGGCCGCCATCGTCACGACGGCGTCGAGCAGCAGCCGCAGCCGGGTCCGCTCGTCGAGCACGCCGTGCACCCGCGTCAGGAGGGCCCGCAGGAGGTCGTCGACGGCGACGTCGGCGAGGGCGGACGGCGGGGTGGGCTCCTGCTCGCTGGCGGGCACGGCTCTCCTCGGGGCGCGGCCCCCCGCACGCCCCACGCTAGCAACGGCCGCGGCGAGCGCCGCGACGACCGCTCAGGACGAGATCCGGTGGCGCGTGGAGAAGATGGCCGCCTGCGTGCGGCTGGTCAGCTGGAGCTTGGCCAGCAGCGACGAGACGTAGTTCTTCACGGTCTTCTCGGCCAGGTGCAGCCGCTCGCCGATCTGCCGGTTGGTCAGCCCCTCGCCGATCAGCTCGAGGATGCGCTGCTCCTGCGGGGTGAGCGAGGCCAGGTGCCGGTCCTGCGGTGCGCCGTGGCGCAGCCGGTCGAGCACCTGCGCCGTGACGGACGGGTCGAGGGTCGACTGCCCGGCCGCGACGCGTCGTACGGTGTCGACGAAGTCCGTCCCGCGCACCTGCTTGAGCAGGTAGCCGGCGGCGCCGGCCATGATCGCGGCGAAGAGCGCGTCGTCGTCGTCGTACGACGTGAGGATGAGCGCCTTGATCGTCGGGTCCAGCGAGCGCACCGAACGGCACACGTCGACGCCGGAGCCGTCGGGGAGGCGGCCGTCGAGGATGGCGACGTCGGGGCGCAGCGCCGGGATCCGGCGCAGCGCCTCCTGCGCCAGACCCGACTCGCCGACCACGACGATGTCCCCGCTCTCCTCGAGCAGCTCGCGGATGCCGCGCCGGACCAGCTCGTGGTCGTCGAGGAGGAAGACCCGGATGGGTCCGGTCGGCTCGCTGGTCGGCTCGCTGGTCGGCGGGGTCGCGTCGGGTCCGCTGGGCTCGCTCACCCCTCCACGGTAGGGCCGACCCGCCGCCCGCGACCGGTCCGAGCGACCCGGGATGGCGGGACCTTCGTCCCGAGACGCCCACGAGGAGCCGGGACCAACGCCCCTGGGAGCCGGCGGTCCCCGGGGGCACCGTGGTGGGAGGACACCGAGGAGAGGAAGGGGCACGACCGTGCCGGGCACGTCGAGCGCAGTGCGGGTGACGTCGCAGCTCGCCCACGACGTCGTCGACCTGGCACGCCGGGCCCCGAGCGTCCACAACACCCAGCCGTGGACCTGGCGGTGGGACGGACGGGCCCTCGAGCTGTACGCCGACCCCTCGCGCGCGCTCCCCCTCACGGACCCCGAGGGCCGCAACCTCGTCCTCAGCTGCGGCGCGGCCCTGCACCACGCGCGGACGGCGCTGCACGCGCTCGGGCGCGGCGTGAGCGTCGAGCGCTTCCCCGAGGGCCCGGACGCGGGCCCGCTGGCCCGTCTGGAGCTGCACCCGGAGCCCGACGGGCCGGCGCTGAGGTCGGTGCGCGGGACGACCCCCCGCGAGACCGTGTCCCCCGCGGCCGCCGTCGACGCCATCCTGCGGCGCAGCACCGACCGCCGCCGGTTCACCTCGTGGCCGGTCCCGGCGGGGCGGCTGCTGGAGCTCGCCTCCGTCGCCGCCATCGAGGGCGCCACGGCGACGGCCCTGCTCGACGTGACCGAGCGGCTGCGCGTCGAGCTGCTCGTCGGTCGGGCCCTCGACCGCCAGTCCGGCGACCGGGCCCTGGCGCTCGAGCAGGACGCGTGGGTCGACCACGGCCCCGTCGACGGGGTCCCCGCCGGCGCGATCCCGGGACCGGGTGACCCGACCGCCGGTCCCCGCCACCGGTTCTCGCCCTCGGGCGACGACGGCGGTCAACTCGTCCGCCACCGCGACGGGCTCGTCGTCCTCTCCTCCCCCACCGACGACCCGGCCGGGTGGCTGCGGGCGGGCGAGGGACTGAGCGCCCTCTGGCTCTCGGCCACCGTCGGTGGGCTCGCCGTCGTCCCGCTCAGCTCGGTCGTCGAGGTCGAGGAGACCCGCGACCGCCTGCGGTACGACGTCCTCGACGGACGCACGCACCCGCTGGTCCTGCTGCGGGTCGGGTGGAGCGCCATCGGTCGGGACGGCCTCGTGCGCACGCCGCGACGGCCCGTCGACGAGGTCCTCGAGGACCGCTCCGCCTGAGCCGGCCCTCCCCCGCGGCCGTCGTCAGCGAGCGGGCGGGTGCACGCCGGCGAACGCCCACACGTCCGCGGCGACGACCTCGGGGACCTCGACCGGGGGCAGGTGACCGGCCTCGTCGAGGACGCGCAGCGTGGCCCCGGGCACGGCCTCGGCGTAGCCCCGGCCGTGGCTCGGCGGGACGATGCGGTCGTGCGCCCCCCACAGCACGCGGACGGGGACGGTGACGCCGGTCAGCCGGGCCCGCAACGTCGGGTCGGCCATCGTCGCGCCGCCGTACGCGAGCAGGGCGGCCCGGTTGCCGGGGACGAGCGCCCGCGCCGCCTCGGGCATCGCGGCGAGGGCGGCCCGCGCCGCGTCGCGGTGGGCGGGGTGGTAGCTGCGCTCGACGACCTCGTCGAGGTCGAGCGCGAAGAAGTCGGCGATCGGGTCGGCGTCGTCCGCGAGACCGACCGAGCCGACGAGGACGACGGCGGCGACCCGGGGGCTGTGTCGCAGCGCCACCTCGGCGGCGACCCACCCGCCGAGCGAGCTGCCCACGACGGTCACGCCCTCGAGCCCCAGCACGTCGAGCAGGGCGACGTAGGCGTCCGCAAGGTCGCCGACCGAGCCGACCCCCTCCGGTCGCGGGGTCCCGTCGAAGCCGGGGTGGACCGGCGTCACGACCCGCACGGGGTACGACGCCGTCAGCGCCTCGGCGAGCGGGGCCACCGACGTGGGGCCCGCACCGCCGTGCAGGAGGAGGACGGGCCGGCCGCTGCCCCGGTCGGCCACCCGCAGCGGCACGAGGCTCGTCGAGGTGGGCACGTCGAGGGTGAGGGTGGTCGCGGTGGTGTCGGTCATGTGCGCTCCTGCGTCGTCGGTCGGGAGCACCACGTTAAATCAACATGTTGATATCAGCAAGTGGATATCAAGACGTTGGGTCGGCTGCGTACGCTGCCGCCATGACGACGCACACCCGGCAGGACGTGGCGCAGCTGGTCAAGCGGGTGCAGAGCCGCCACCACCGCCTGCTCGACGCCGCCCTCGCGCAGCGGGGGCTCAGCCTCGTGCAGTGGGACGCGTTGCGCGCCCTCGACCGCCAGCCCGACGCCACCTTGCACGACCTGGCGGTCTCGACGTTCCAGAGCGACCAGGGCTTCGGGACGCTCGCCGCGCGGATGGTCGACCGCGGCCTGGTGACCCGGACGGCCGGCCAGGGCCGTGCCGTCCACCTCGTGATGACCGACCGCGGCCGTGAGCTGCTCGCCGAGGGGCACCGGGTCGTCGACGAGGTCCTCACCGACACGCTGGGCCCGCTGTCCGAGCGTCAGCTCCAGCAGCTGGGGGTCCTGCTCACCCGGCTGGCGACGTCCACGTGAGCCGGGGCGTCGTACGGGCGCGGTGGCTCAGACGGCGCGGACGGCCTTGGCGACGAAGCGGCGGTAACCGGTCGACTGGACGGGCTGCTCGAGGACGGGCTGACGGCGCAGCCAGCTCTCGAAGCGCGCCGCGGGCAGCGGCTTGGAGATGAAGTAGCCCTGGGCCTCGTCGCACCCGAGCCGAGTCAGCTCGGTGTAGGCGCCGAGGGTCTCGACCCCCTCGGCCACCATCCGCAGCCCCAGGCTGTGGGCGAGCGAGATCGTCGACGCGACGAGCGCGGCGGCGTGGTCGTCGTCGGTCATCGTCTGGACGAAGGAGCGGTCGAGCTTCAGCTCGTCGACGGGGAGGTCGCGTAGGTAGCTGAGCGAGCTGTATCCGGTGCCGTAGTCGTCGATCGAGATCCGGATGCCGCCGGTCCGCAGGCGCGAGAGGATCTTGCGGGCGCGGTCGCGGTCGGCCATGAGGAAGTCCTCGGTGATCTCCAGCTGCAGGTCGGTCGCGGGCACGCCGCGCACCGACAGCATCGTGAAGACCTCGTCCGGCAGCCCCTCGTCGACGAGCGAGCTGGCGGAGAGGTTGACGGCGATGGACACCGGGTGGCCGTCGGCGCGCCACCGGGCGGCCTGGTCGAGGGCGATGGCGAGGACGACGCGGGTCATGGCGCGCATGAGGCCGGCGTCCTCGACGAGGTCGATGAAGTCGCCGGGGTGCAGCAGCCCGCGGGTGGGGTGCTCCCACCGGGTCAGGGCCTCGACCGAGTGCACGGCGCCCGTGTCGAGGTCGACCTTCGGCTGGTAGTGCAGGACGAACTGCCCCTCGGCGATCGCGGACTGCAGCTCGTCCATCGTGCGCAGGCGGGCGGCGCCGTCGTCGTGGTCGACGTCGTCGTACACGTGGTAGCCGGTGCCGGAGACCTTGGCCTTGTACATCGCGATGTCGGCCTTGCGCAGCAACCCCGACAGCTCCGGGCCGTCGTCCGGGAAGCGGGCGATGCCGATGCTCACGGTCGTGTGCAGCGTCAGGCTGGCGAGCGCCGACGACCCCACGACGGGGGTGAACGGGTGCGCGAGGGTCGTGCGGAGGCGCTCGGCCACCGCGGCGGCCTGCTCGGGGTCCGCGTCCTCGAGCAGGACGGCGAACTCGTCCCCACCCAGCCGGGCGAGGACGTCGGTGTCGGGCAGCTCCGCGCGCAGCCGTGCGCCGATCTCGACGAGCAGCTGGTCGCCGGCCTGGTGGCCGAGGCTGTCGTTGACCTCCTTGAACTTGTCGAGGTCGAGCAGCAGGAGCGCTCCGCGACGGCGCGGGTGGGCGTCGAGCCGTGCCTGCCCTTCGGTGGACAGACCCCGTCGGTTGGCCAGCCCGGTCAGCGAGTCGTGCGTCGCCTCGTGGGCCAGGCGCTGCACGAGACGGGCGCTGCGCAGCGCGACGGCGAGGTGACCGGTCAGCGTCTGCAGCAGGGTGAGGTCCTCGTCCTCGAACGTCGCGGTCTCCCCGAGCCGGTCGACGACGAGGAGGGTCCCGCGCAGGCCGCTCGAGGCCGGCAGGGCGACCATCATCGCGTCGCGGAAGGCGTGGCGCTTGAGCCACTGCTGCTCCGACGGCTCCTTGCTCGTCCGCGGTGCGAGGAAGGGCTCGCGCTCGGTGAGCGCGCGGACGAGCACCCAGTCCTCGTGGTCGAAGCGCTGGTGGCCGACCTCGAGGACGTCGTGCTCGCCCAGGGTCAGGGTGAGGACGTCACCGGTCCGGGCGTCCGGCGACGGCACCGCGTCGCTCTCGTGCAGGGCGAGCTCGACCGCGGTGGCCCGCAGGAGTCGCCGGATCCGCGCGAGCAGCTCCTGGGCGAGGCTGTCGACGGACTGCGCCCCGACGCCCCCGGTGACGAACTCGTGGACCAGCGAGAGCGACTGGTGCTGGCGACGGGCTGCCGTGTAGGCGCGGTAGCCGACCGCCGAGATCCCCACGAGGAAGGTGACGACGACGGCCCCCAGCAGACCCTCCGCCACGAGGATGACGATCGCGACGGCGAAGATCGTGGAGAAGACGCTGAGGACGAGCGCGGGCAGGAGGACGTCGAGGACGTCCTGGCGGCTGAGCGGGCCGTTGTGCAGCCGGATCATGACGAGCACGAGCGCGGACATGACCTGGTCGACGGTCGCCATCGCCACCACGAGCACCGCGGCGCTGCGCAGGTCCAGGGACTGACCCGGCGTGAGCAGCACGTGGATGAGGTAGGCGTCGGCGGCGGCCTCGAAGGCGTACGCCGCCACGTTGTACGTCGTCTTCGCGACCGACATGCGCTCGTGCGCGAAGGAGAGGACCGCGGCCGCGAGCCGGGAGGCCACGAACGCGACGGGCGCGAGGACGAGGGCGCCCACGACCAGCACCACCCCGGCGGGCGTGAAGGTGTGGGCCTGGCGACGGAACTCGACGTTGACCTGGAACCGCTCGGCGAGGAAGAACGCCACGCCGAAGGTCAGCAGGAGGGCGGTCGAGGGCAGCGGCAGCGGGGAGACCGGCTGGTCGCCGGAGAGTCGCACCATGGCCACCGCCCCGGTCGCGAGGGCAGCGCTCAGTGCCCCCGTGACCAGTGCGAGGCGCGTGATGCGGAACATCACTACACGACGACGGCGTCCGCGCCGGTCACCACGGACCAGCGCGACGTGCCGGGCACCACGGCGCCCGCCTCGACGACCGACCAGCGCGAGGTCGCCGGGGTGGCAGCCTGGTCGGCGGTGGACCAGCGCGAGGTCGCCTCGACCACGGACCAGCGCGAGGTCGCCGGGGTGGCAGCCTGGTCGGCGGTGGACCAGCGCGAGGTCGCCTCGACGACGGACCAGCGCGAGGTCGCCGGGGTGGCACCCGGGTCGGCGACGGACCAGCGGGAGGTCGCCGGCACCGCGGCCTCGACGACCGACCAGCGCGACGTCCCGGGCACCGACGCCTCGACGACCGACCAGCGCGACGTCCCGGGCACCGACGCCTCGACGACCGACCAGCGCGACGTCCCGGGCACCGACGCCTCGACGACCGACCAGCGCGACGTCCCGGGCACCGACGCCTCGACGACCGACCAGCGCGAGGTCGCCGGGGCGGCGGCGTTGAGCGCCACCGCGGCGGCGGGCACGGCCACGACGGCGAGGGCGGCCGCGGCGAGCGACAGGCGGCGCAGGCGCGTGGAGGACGGCGTGACGTTCATGGAGACCCCTTGGAGGACTGGGTGCGGACAGGTCCAGGCGAGGACGAGTCTGGTGGGCGGCCGCGGGTGAGCCCATCGACCGTTTAGTCATTTTTGCACGTTTTGGGTAGATAGGCGCTGTGTCGGGCGTCGGAGCACCTCCCCTCACTGGTACGGCGCGCGGCCGTCGGTTCCACGGGCGACGGGGGGCGCGCTTCCCCCGGCCGGTGGCGTAGCGTGCGGCACGCAGCGCGGCCGGCACCCTGGGGGCCCGGGGCCGCACGGGGAGGGCGGTGCCGCATGAGCGGGGAACGGACGACGTACAGCGTGGACGTGATCCACGCCGGGGTCCGGCACGAGACCACGCTGACCGAGTCGCAGGCGCTGGACGCCATCGCCGCGGCCATGCGCGCCCGTGGCCACACGGAGTTCCTCTTCCTGCCCCTGGAGTCCGGCTCGTACGTGCTCATCCGCGTCCACCCGAACCTCGACCTCGCCGTCGTCGTCCCCGGGAAGGGCGCGGACTACGAGGAGTCGGACGACGGCGAGGCCCTCACCAGCCGCTGAGCGGGTCCGGCCGAGCGGGTCGGCCCCCGCCGGGCCGAGGGGTCACCGCCGTCTTCCCGCGGACGGCGCGAGCGCGCCGCCCACTCCCGCCACCAGGCGGTCGAGGCGGGTCAGGACGACCTCGCGCAGCGGGACGTCCTCGTCCCCGACGACCCACTCGTCGAACCCGCCGTAGTAGGCACGGACCCCCAGGTCGGCCAGCGCACCCGCGACGTCGACGTCACCGGTGCGGTCGGCCAGGGCGCCCTGCAGGGCCGCGGCGATGCTCGCCCGCTTGGCTCCCGCCCGCTCCTGCAGCTCGGGGCTCGTGGCGACGATCGGCGCGATCCGGCGTCCGGTGTCGCGATGGTCGGGGGTGTGCCCGTCGCAGAGCGCGGCGAGCGCCTCCCGCAGCGCCTCGAGCGCGGAGGCCCCGGCGGGGGCGGCGCGCACGGCGGAGTCCGCGACCCGCACCGAGTCCGCCTGCCCCTGGAACAGGATCTCGCGCTTGTCGGCGAACTGACGGAACAGCGTCGTCTTGGTCAACCCGGCGCGCTCGGCGATGGCCGCCGCGGTCGTGGCGTCGTACCCCCGCTCGGCGAAGAGCTCGAGGGCGGCGCGCAGCAGCCGACCGCGTGCATCCGGCTCCCAGCGTGCCATGACGCGATTCTAGGTGATGTGTCTCGGTCACATCAGTGCTACCGTCATGTGACCGAGTCACATCAGCACCGCCTCCAGGGCGGCGCACCCCGATCGAAGGAGAACCGTCATGCGCGTGCTCGTCACCGGAGCCTCGGGCTGGATCGGCAGCCGCCTCACCCGCGAGCTGGTCGGCGCCGGCCACGACGTCGTCGGGCTCGCCCGCTCCGACGCCTCCGCGGAACGGGTCCGCGACCTCGGCGCCACCGCGCTGCGCGGCGAGATGACCGACCACGACCTGCTCGTCGCCGCGGCCCGCGAGGCCGACGCCGTCGCCCACCTCGCCTTCACGCTCGACTTCAACGAGTTCGGCGAGGCGGTCGACAACGAGGTGCGCCTGCTCGCCCGCCTCGGGCAGGCGCTGCGCGGATCCGGTACGGCGTTCTTCGCGGCCTCGGGGACGCCGACGAGCCACGCCACGGTGGCCACGGAACGCGATCGGCTGGACCCCGACGGACCGGCCGGCGGACGCGCGCGCACCGCCGACGCCGTCCTCGCCCTGTCCGACCTCGGGCTGCGCTCCGGGCTGGTGCGGATGCCCCGCACCGTGCACGGGCGCGGCGACCGGAACGGGCTGATCGCGATGCTCGTCGCGCTCGACCGCCGACGGGGGGTCGCGGCCTACGTCGGCGACGGGTCGAACCGGTGGCCGGCCGTGCACGTCGACGACGCGGCCCATCTGTTCCGGCTCGCGCTCGAGCAGGCCCCCGCCGGGTCGGTGCTGCACGCCGTCGCCGAGGAGGGGGTCGCCCTGCGCGACGTCGCCGAGGCCGTCGCGCGACGGACGGGCCTGCCGTCGGCGTCGGTCGACCCGGCCGGGCTCGGCGTCTTCGGTGCGCTGCTCGGCGGCGACCAACCCGCCTCGAGCGCCCTGACGCGCCGCCTGCTCGACTGGCTCCCGGGTGGCCCCACGCTGCTGGAGGACCTGGAGGCCGGCCACTACACCGACTGAGGGACCGCTGTGAGCTCGGCGATTCAGCGGACCGTCCGGCTCGTCGTCCGCCACACTCGACGCGCCCGGGCTCATTCCGTCCGGTCCACACCGAGCAGGGGGCTTGCCGATGTTCCTCACCCTGGCCGCGATCGCGGCCGACACCTCGTCCACCGCCACCTCGACGACGTCCGCCGCCAGCGGCGTCTTCGGCGGCCTCGTCGGCTACGTCCTGGGTGCCGTCGCCGTCATGGGGATGCTCGGCAAGGCGGGCCTGCCGAGGTGGGGCGGCTTCGTGCCGTTCTACAACGCCTACCTGCTCGTCAAGATGGCCGGCTGGAACGGCTGGCTCTTCCTGCTGCTGCTCATCCCGGTCGTCAACCTGGTCTTCTCGATCATGATCGCCCTGCGCCTGGGCCGGGCGTTCGGCAAGGGCGGGGTCTTCAGCTTCTTCCTCATGTGGCTGCTGTCGATCATCGGCTACTTCTGGTGCAGCTACGACGACTCGACGTACCGCCACCCGACGACCGGGGCGCCTACGGCCGCCTGAGCTCCGCCGTCACGCGGCGGTCCTGCGCCGCGCCGTCCACGCGGCGCGGGGCCGGCGCGACGGCGCGGTGCGCGACGAGCAGCGCCACGACGCAGCACCCGACGGGCACGAGCAGGGCGTGGGTGAGACCGACGAGACCGGCGAGCCAGCCGACCACCGCGGGGCCGGCGAGGATGCCCACGTAGCCCGCGCCCATGACCCGGGAGATCACGACGCCACGGTTCGGCACATCGAGGTTGCCGGCGGTCGTGAAGATCTGGGGCACGATCCCCGAGAGCCCGAGACCGAAGGCGACCCACCCGACGAGGGTGAGGGGGTACGCGCGCGACAGGACGACGACGAGCACGCCGACGGCGGCGAGCAGCGAGCCCCACCGGACCAGGGCGGGGCGACCCACCCGGTGCACGACGGGGTCGGAGGCGAAGCGCCCGACCGTCATGGCGACGGCGAAGGCGCCGTACGCGAGCGACCCCGCGGCCTCGCGCTGGCCGAGGTCCTCGACGGCCTGCAACGCGCTCCAGTCGTTGGCGGCGCCCTCGGCGAGCATGAGCAGGAAGGCGAGGACGGCGAGGGTGAGCAGCCGGCTCCGGGTCCCCGGCACCAGCTCCGGCGCCCCGGTGACGGAGCCCCGCTCGGCCTCCGGGACGACCGCCCCACGATCGGTGACCAGGAAGCGACCCGAGAGGGCCACGAGCAGTGCGGTGACCACGGCACCGACCCCCAGCGCGACCTGGGTCGGCAGGTCGGCGCGCTGCACCAGGGCGCCGACGCCGGCCCCGACCGCTCCCCCGACCGACCAGCACGCGTGGAAGCTCGACATGACCGGTCGCGGGTAGCGCCGTTCCACGAGGACGGCCTGGTCGTTCATCGCCACGTCGGTGAGACCGTTGGCCAGCCCGAAGGCGGCGAGGGCGGCGGCGAGGGCCCACGGTGACCCGGCCAGCCCCGGCAGGTTGACCGCGGCGGCGAGCAGGAGGCCGGCGACGACGGTGAGGGTGCGACTCCCGACGCGGTCGATGAGCAGACCACCGCTCTGCAGCCCGACGACCGAGCCGGCCCCGAGCACGAGGAGGAGTCCGCCGAGCGTGGCGTGCGAGATGCCGGTCGCCTCCTGCACCGCGGGGATGTTGACCACCCAGGCGGCGAGGGCGAACCCGGCGGCGAAGAAGACGCCGGCGACCGCGAGCCGCGCGCGGCGGATGTCGTCCGGGACGGTCGGGGCGGGGCGGGCGAGGGGGCGGACCGAGGGCACGCGACGACGATAGCCCACTCAACGTACGAACGTACACTCCATGGCTACACTGCCCCCGTGACCGACCTCTTCCCTGGTGACCCGCGCACGAACCGGGAGCGCATGCTCGCCGGCGACCCCTACGTCGCCGACGACCCCGAGAACGCCGAGCGGTACCGCCGGGCGGTGCGGCTGGCCCGTCGGTGGCACGAGGCGTACGACGCCGACGACCCCGGCGCCCGCGCGCTGCTCGCCGACCTCGTCGGCCACCTCGGCGACGGCGCCGTGGTCCGACCGCCGCTGCACCTCGACTACGGCGACCACCTGAGCATCGGCGACCACACCTTCGTCAACACGGGCCTCACCGCCCTCGACGTCGCGCCCATCACGATCGGCGCGCACTGCCAGATCGGGCCGCACGTGCAGCTGCTCACGCCCACGCACCCGCTCGACCCCGACCAGCGGCGGGCCGGGATCGAGGCGGCGCAGCCGATCACGCTGGGGGACAACGTCTGGCTGGGTGGCGGGGTGATCGTCCTGCCGGGTGTGACGATCGGCGACGACAGCGTCGTCGGAGCCGGCGCCGTGGTCACCAAGGACGTCTCCGCCGGGGTGGTCGTCGTCGGCAACCCGGCCCGGGTCGTGCGCGAGCTGCGGGGCCGCTGATGCCGCGCGCCGACCCGGAGCGCCGCGACCGGATCATCGACGCCGCGCTCGAGTGCGTCGCGGTCGACGGCGTCGCCGGCACCTCGCACCGCAAGGTCGCGGCGCGCGCAGGGGTGCCGTTGGGCTCGATGACCTACCACTTCGCCGGCATGGACGAGCTGCTCGTCGAGGCCTTCACGCGGTTCGCCGCGACGATCGCCGACGCCTTCGAAAAGCGCCTGGCGACAACGGGATCGGGCCGCGACGACCTCGTCGACGCGCTGGTCGACCTCATCCACGGGGATCTGCAGCGGTCGGTCAGCGAGCAGGTGCTCAGCTACGAGCTCTACACCCTCGCCGCCCGCCGTCCCGAGTTCCGCGCCATCACCCACGACTGGATGCGGGCCAGCCGCGTCGCCCTCGGCCGGCACCTCGACCCGGTCACCGCGCGCATCGTCGACGCCTACGTCGAGGGCGCCGCGATGCACATCGCGCTCGACCCCGAGCCGCAGACGCCGGACGTCACCCGCGACGCCGTACGGCGCCTCATCGGCGTCCCCGGCCGGTAGCGCGCCGGACCCATCCATCAATGTCCGTTATGGGACGACTTCGACAGGCCATCAGGGGCTGCTGAGCGCGCAGCAGTCACGGTTCGGTCACATCCGCCTCAGGCGTCCTGCGCCGTCGGACGTCTCCTTAGTGTCCTCCCCGCCCCGCCGGATCGACCTCGACCGGACAGAGGGCAGCCCCGACGACGCGGCTCCAGGAGGACCCCGTGAACCGAAAGATCTCGACCCTGTCCACCGCAGGTCGAACCACCGCCGGCCTGGCCGTGCTGGCGATCAGCCTCTCCGCCTGCCAGGGCGTCCAAGGCGTCCAGGACGCCGCCGGAGCCGGCTCGTCGGGCGGCTCCGGCTCCCCCTC
Organism: Lapillicoccus jejuensis; assembly: GCF_006715055.1. NCBI lineage: Bacteria > Bacillati > Actinomycetota > Actinomycetes > Micrococcales > Intrasporangiaceae > Lapillicoccus > Lapillicoccus jejuensis. Next base: position 2,218,806 of record NZ_VFMN01000001.1, on the reverse strand, counting down.
GAGCTGCGCGACCGACCAGACGTTCAGCACCGACGACGCCTCGGACTCGGCCCAGTACGCCGACCTGGCGACCAAGCTGGGCGCCGTCCCGAAGCCGGCCGGTGACGTCCGCATCGGCTCGATCATGAAGTTCCTGGGAAACCAGTATTGGTCGACGCTGTCGAAGGGACAGACCGAGCGAGCCCAGAAGTACGGCTCGCAGGTCGACGTCCAGGCGGCCGCCAGCGAGTCGGACCAGGTTGGGCAGCTCAACGCCGCCGAGACGATGGTGACCAAGGGCTACAAGCTCATCCTCGCCTCGCCGCAGTCCGACACCAACATGTGCCCGGCCGTGGAGAAGGCCGAGGCCAAGGGCCTGGTCGTCGTCAACGTCAACGACGCCGTCTTCCCCTCCGCGCGCCACTGGGTCGGACCTAACCAGATCCAGAACGGCATCAGCGCGGCCGACTACATGGCCAAGACCCTCCCCGCCGGCGCCTCGGTCGCCATCATCCAGGGGCAGGCCGGTGTCTACGCGGCCAAGCAGCGCACCAAGGGCTTCACGGACGAGGCGGGCACGAAGGGCCTCAAGGTCGTCTCGAGCGTGGCGGCGGACTGGGACGTGCAGAAGGCACGCGACGCCGCGACGACGATCCTGCAGGAGCACCCCGACCTCGGCGGCTTCTACGCCAACAACGACACCATGGCGCTCGGGGTGGCCGAGGCGGTCAAGGCCGCTGGGAAGACCGGGAAGGTCGAGGTCATCGGCACCGACGGCATCCCCGACGCGTACAAGGCGATCCGCTCCGGCGACCTCACCGCGACGGTCGATTCCTACCCCGAGCTGACCGGCGCGGTAGCCGTCGACGTGGGGCTGCGCCTGCTGGGCGGGCAGACGGTCCCGCGCGCGGTGTACACCCCGCAGGCGCTCATCACCAAGGACAACGTCGACGCCGCGGCCCCGGTGCTCCAGTGAGCGCGCCCGCCTCCGTCCCGTCCGCGCCCTCCCCCTCGTCGACCCCGACGGGCCCGGGGACCCCCGCGGTGCCTCTCGCGACGAGCCTGCGTCAGCGGCTGTCCACCTCGAGCGGACGCGTCCTCGGGGTCCTCGCGGCCCTCGCCGCCGTCTTCGTCGTCTTCACCGTCCTCGAGCCGGCGTTCATCAGCGTCGACAACGTCAGCGAGATCGTCGTGCAGTCCTCGATCATCGGCGTCGTCGCCTTGGGGATGACCCTCGTCATCGTCACCGGCGGGATCGACCTCAGCGTGGGGTCGATCGTCGGGGTCGTCAGCGTCGTCTGCGCCACCAACCTCGGTAGCTGGACCCCGTTCGGCACCATCGTCGCCGGACTCGTCCTCGGTGGTCTGCTCGGCCTGCTCAACGGCGTCTTCACCGCTTACCTCGGCCTGGCCAGCTTCATCGTCACCCTGGCCACGCTCAACCTCTACCGCGGCGTCGCGTTCCTCTACACCAACGGGACGCCGATCTTCGGCCTCGACCTGCAGTTCCGCAACATCTTCGCCGGCTCGATCCTCGGCGTGCAGAACCCGATCCTCATCCTGCTGGTGACGACGGTGGTCTGCTTCCTGCTCCTCACCAGGACCCGCCTCGGCACCTACCTGAGGGCGATCGGCAGCAACCCCACCGCGGCCCGCCAGAGCGGTGTCCTGGTCCAGCGCACGACCGTCCTCGCCTTCGTCCTGTCCGGCGTGCTGTGCGCGCTCGCCGCGCTCCTGCTCATGGGGCGGGTCGGGGCCGCGGAGCCGATCACCGGCACCGGCTTCGAGCTCACCGCGATCGCCGCCGTCGTCGTCGGGGGCACCAGCCTCGCCGGCGGGCGGGCCTCCATCGTCGGCACGATCCTCGGCGCCCTCCTGCTGGGCTCCATCCGCACCGGTCTCACCCTGCTCAACGTCAACCCTTACATCCAGTACGTCGTCACCGGCGCGATCATCCTCGTGGCCGTCCTGATCGACCGCTTCGTCTCCCGGAGGCACACCCGATGACATCCACCGCCCAGCCGCACTTCGCGACCCGGCTCAACTCCTTCGCTCTGGGCGGAGGTCTCGCCCACCCGCGTGAACGCCCGTCGACGCTGGACCTGGTGGCCACCGCCGGCACCGTCGAGGGCCTGACGGCGCTCGAGGTCAACTACCCGGAGCACTTCGTCGACACCACCCCGTCCGAGCTCGGCGGGGCCATCGAGGAGGCCGGTCTGACCAACACCGGCATCCAGGTCCGCTGGCCCGCCCCGCACTTCGCCGACGGCGGCTTCACCCACCCGGCGAAGTCGGTCCGCGAGGACGCCGTACGGACCGCGACGGAGGCCGTCGACGTGGCCCGCGAGATGGGCTGCGACCACGTCGTCCTGTGGCCGGCCCATGACGGGTACGAGTACCCGTTCCAGATGGACTACCGCAGCGCCTGGCAGCAGGCGGTCGAGGGCTACCGCGCGGTGGCCGACCACTGCCCCGACGTCACGGTGAGCATCGAGTTCAAGCCCGCCGAGCCCCGGGCGCGCACCCTGCTGGCCGGGACGGGCAGCGTCCTGGCCCTCGTCGCCGAGGCCGGGCGCGACAACCTCGCGGTGACGCTGGACCTCGCGCACCTCTTCATGGCGCGGGAGAACCCGGCCCAGTCGGTCGCCCTGTGCCTGGCCCAGGGCCGGCTGCGCGGCCTCCAGCTCAACGACGGCTGGGGAGCGGCGGACGACGGTCTCGTGACGGGATCGGTCGACCTGGTGCAGACCCTCGAGACGTTCTTCTACCTGCTGCGGGACGGGTACACCGGCACCTTCTACTTCGACACCGACCCGATCCGGGAGGACCCGGTGCGCGAGTGCGCCACGAACATCGCGCGGACCAAGCAGCTGCTCCAGATCGCCGGTTCGCTCGTCGAGGGCGGCCGGCTCCCCGACCCCGACGCCCTGTCCGGGGGTGCCGTGTGGTGGGAAGCGCTGGTGCGGTCGTGACGACCCGCGCCGACACCGTCGTCCCCCTCATCGACTTCACCCCGCGCGACGCCCCGGCGGTCTGCGTCGTCGGCAGCCTCAACGCCGACCTCATCGCCTACGAGTCGGGGGCCGCGATCCCCGGCGCCTACAACGTCGGCGACCGGTTCGAGCTGGGCGCCGGGGGCAAGGGCCTCAACGTCGCCATGAGCATCGCGGCGACCGGGCTGCCGTCGTACCTCGTCGGTCGGGTCGGCAACGACATGTTCGGCCACTTCATCCTGCGGGCCCTCACCTCCGGACGGGTCAACCAGGACTTCGTCCGCACGGACCCCGCGGCGGGCACCGGGGTGGGGCACGTGCGGGTCAACACGCACCGCGACTACGACACCTGCGTCGTCCCCGGCGCGAACGACAAGGTGGACGCGGTCGACGTCGCAGCCGCCCTCGAGGAGGGACCGACGTTCTCCCACGCCGTCCTGCAGTTCGAGGTCCCCCTGGCCACGGCGACCGAGGCGGCCCGACGCTTCCGAGCCTCCGGCGCGCAGGTCGTGGTCAACTTCTCGCCCGTCACGGCCGGCTCCCGGGAGGTCCTGCCGCACACCGACGTCCTCGTGGTCAACGAGGCCGAGGCCACCGCTCTCTGGCTGCAGGTGGCCGGACCGGACGAGCCCCTCACCGGTCGTCTGTGGGCGATGGCCGACCTGCTGCGCAAGTGCGACGGCGGCCCCCGAGACGTCGTCATCACCCTGGGCGACCGGGGTCTGTGGGGGATGTCGAGGATGGGCGAGGTCCGCCAGTACCGCGCCTTCGAGGTGCCGGTGGTCAACGCCGTCGGCGCGGGCGACTCCTTCCTGGCGATGCTCGTCTCCCGGCTCGCGCAGGGGATCCCCTTCCTCGACTGCCTGGCTCCGGCCGGCGCCGCCGGCGCCCTCGCCTGCAGCCGTCGCCAGTCGTGGCTCAACCGCGGCGACGCGCCGCACCTGAACGAGATGGTCCAGGACCGCTCGGTCCTGGTCCCCGCCCGCACCCGGAGGATGGCGAGATGAGCACGGCGACCACCAGCACCACGACCCCACCGGCCATCGAGACCCGTGGCCTGGTCAAGCGATTCGGCGGGGTGCACGCGCTGCAGGACGTCAGCGTGACGTTCCCCCGGGGCGAGATCACCGCCCTCATCGGCGACAACGGCGCCGGCAAGAGCACCCTCATCAAGACCCTCGCCGGGCTGCACGTCGCTGACGAGGGGGTGATCGAGGTGGACGGCACCGTGGTCCAGGTCACCAGCCCACGGGTCGCCCGGGAGCTGGGGATCGAGACGGTCTACCAGGACCTCGGGCTCGTCGACGACCTCACCGTGGCCGAGAACCTGTTCCTGTCCCGGGAACCGATCCGCAGTCCCCTGCTGGGACGCCTGCTCGACAAGGGGCGCATGCGGGTGCGGGCCCGGGAGATGCTCGACGAGATGGGCGCCGGCCACCGCATCCCCGTCGACGGCATCGTCCGCTGGATGTCGGGCGGCCAGCGCCAGGCCGTCGCCATCTGCCGCGCCGTCGCGTGGGGAGCCTCGGTGGTGATCCTCGACGAACCCACGGCCGCCCTCGGCGTCAACGAGAGCGCCGAGGTGCACCAGCTCGTGCGCCGGCTGCGGGAGCAGGGCATCACCGTCATCCTCATCAGCCACAACTTCGAGGAGATCATGTCGCTGGCCGACCAGGTGTGGGTCATGCGACGCGGTAAGGCTGTCGCCCACCGCCGGATCGCCGACACCACCGGTCCCGAGCTGGTCGGCCTGCTCACCGGGGCGACGGTCGACGACCGGGGCTCGGTCGCCGCGCCCCCGGTGTCGGCCTAGACCTCGGCGTGGGGTCGGGACCGCTCGTCCTCGGGGGACGCGGCGGTCCCGACCTCGTCGCTCGCGCCGTCGTCGACCGGCACGGCGCAGACCCCGTCGACGCAGACGCCGGCGTCCGGGTCGCCCACCATGGCGAACGGGGTGCTCACGCGCGGGCCGCCGCGCGATCGGTCTCGACCTGCTGCAGCGCGGACAGGAAGGTCTCGGGCGACTGCGCACCCGAGACGCCGTACCGGCCGTCGAGGACGTAGAACGGCACCCCGTTGATCCCGTACGACGCCGCCTGCGCCTCGTCCGCGCGGACCGCGTCGACGTACGTCCCCGCCTCGAGGTCGCGACGCAGCGCGTCCGCGTCGAGGCCGACCTCGGCGCCGAGCTCGACGACGACGTCGACCTGCCCGAGGTCACGGCCCTGCTCGAAGTACGCCGCGAGCAGGCGCTCCTTCAGCTCGGCCTGGCGACCGTGAGCCTTGGCGTGGTGCAGCGCCTGGTGCGCGAGCACGGTGTTGGTGTGCCGCACGGCGTCGAAGTCGTAGTGCAGGCCCTCGCCCTCGGCGATACCCGTGACCTGCGCCAGCATCTGCTCCACCTGCGCGGGGGCCATCCCCTTGTGCCGCGCGAGGAACTCGGTGGTGGAGCCGGCGTACCCGACCGGGGTGTCGGGCGAGAGCTCGAAGGAGTGGAACTCGACCTCGACCTCCCCCTCGAACCGCGCGACCGCCTGCTCGAACCGGCGCTTGCCGATGAAGCACCAGGGGCACGCGATGTCGGACCAGACGTCGACCTTCACGGGAGTCACCACGGCGACGGAACGGCCGCGACGGCGTCGTCATTCCCGACGACCCGCCCACGGGAGGAGCGTGGGCGGGTCGCGGGAAGGCGGCGTCAGCCGCAGGTGAGGACGGGGGTGAGCCAGTCGCCGTGGTCGTTGCCGTTGCCGTCACCGCCGTCGCCGACGACGAGGTCGACGCTCTGCGCGCCGCTGACGTCGACGTCGACGGGCACCGCGGCCTGGTGACCCCTGAGCACCGGGCTCGTGTAGACCGCCTTGCCGTCGGCGAGCACGGAGAAGGTCACCGTCCCGGCGCCCCCCGTCTCGTCGTCGACCCCGACCGAGCCGGTGAACCGGGTGCACCGGCCGGCCGTGTAGAGCGTGACGTCGCTCACGGCGTTGGTGCCCAGGCCCTTGGCGTAGACGGCTCCGGCGACGGTGAGCGGGTGACCGTCCCCGGCCGCCTTCTCCCCGTTGCTCGTGTCGCGCTCGACCGGGCCCCACCCGTTGGTGGTCGAGAGGAACGGCAGCGACGACACCGCGTCCTGCCCCGCGGCCGGCGGGGCCGGCAGCGCTCGCACGATGCGCTCGTCGCGCAGGATGCCGCCCGTGCGGCCCTGCTGGTAGCCGACCGTCACCGAGAGGGCCGACGAGGACGGGAGCGTGGCCGGGGCGGTCACCGTCCACGAGACGGTCGCCGACCCTCCGGGCGCCACGCGCCCCACCACCACGGGACTCGGGGCGCTCGCGCTCCACCCCGCCGGTACGACGAGCCGCGGCGTCAGCGAGGTGGCGGCCGGCGCCCCGGTCGGCACCGAGACGGTGGCCTTCGCCGTGAAGGTGGAGCCCGCCGTCACCCCGTCGGGCACCGCCAGCGCGACGGACGCCTTGGGGGCCGAGGGCTGCGCGTAGCGGGCCCGGTCGTAGCCGGGGCTGTCGTTCATCGACACCTGCAACGGCGAGGTCCAGGTGCCGTAGCTGGTCAGCGACACCGCCCCGAGACCGCCGGTGCTCCCGTCGAGGTTCCACACGGCGATGGCGATGGTGTTCCTGCCGCGGGTGTCGAGGATGCCGTTGGGCACCGGGAACGAGTGCTGCGGCCCGAGGTCGTTGACGTAGTTGCCGACCATCCAGCCGTTGACGAAGAGCTCGGCCCGGTAGTGCCGCGAGGGGTCGTCGGCGATGGTGAGGCCGACCGACGTGTCCTGGCCCTTGGGCAGGGCCAGGGTGGTCGTCGTGCGATACCAGGAGACCCCGGCCCGGGTGTCGCTCGTCGGCAGTGTGGTGCTCGCCCAGCCGGCGTCGGGGAAGCCGGGCAGGTGCCAGCCGGCGCGCTCGCCGTACAGGCCGCCGGTCGACAGCGGCCCGCGGACCGGGTCGGGGACGTCCTCCCCGCCCTGGTCGCCCTGCAGCCGCCAGGTGATGCTCGACAGCGGCGAGCCGACGAGGGCGGCCGAGGTGAGGCCGCGGGCCGACTTGTTGCCGTTGGTCGAGTTGTAGTCCTCCTCGTGGCCCATGTCGATCGTGAGGACCGACAGGACGTTGTCCGCCCCGACCTTCTGCGTGCCGGCGGGGAAGGAGAAGGTCCCCGCGCCGGTCCTCGAGCTGCCGAGGAAGGTCCCGTTGAGCCAGACGCTGAAGGACTGGGCGGCCCCACCGGAGGGCGACGTCAGCGTGATCCCGGTCGCGCCGGCGGATCCCGTGAACCGACCGCGGTACCAGACGTTCCCGGTGTGGAAGCCGTAGTCGTCGGCGTAGAGCACCGGGGTCGTCGGGTCGCCGTCGACGCTGTTGGACGTCGTCTTGTCGGCCGTGACCCAGCGCGAGTCGTCGAAGCCGGGGGCCGACTCCGGCGACTCCTCGGCGTGCTTCCAGTCGGTGAGCGCCGGCAGCGTGACCGGCTGCCGGACGGAGATGACGCCGACCCGTGAGCCGGAGGTCGTCGCCCTGGTCTGCACCCGGGCGCCGTTCCAGGTCACCGACGACCCGGAGGCGGCGGACGCGAAGACCTCGATCCCGTTGTCGTCGCCGTTGTCGCCGGTGAGGGCGAGCGTCGTGCCGAGCGTGGTCGCCGTGCGGAGCAGGTGGGTGCCGCGCACGAGCACCGGCCCGGCCGCGGTGTCCTGGCGCCAGAACGTCTCGGCCGTCGGCTTGTCGGCGAGCAGCAGCAGGACCGGTCGGGCCGCACCGCCGCCGGAGACGGTCACCCGGGCGAGGCCGCCGTGCCGGTAGTTCAGCCGCAGGTCGCCGGTCGCGGCGTCCCACGTCGACGTCACCGAGCCCGCGGTCCCGTTCGCCTGGACGGTGACCGTCGGCTGGCTCGCGTAGTGCAGGACGGTCTCGCCGTCGGTGCCCTGGTCGCCGTAGAGGAGCGCGACGTCGCGGTCGCCGATCGTCGCCGTCGTCATGATCTCCGACGTGGAGTAGCGCAGCTGCTGCGCACCGAACGCGTCGTTGGCGACGAGGATGTGCGAGTCGCGCCCGTTCAGCGTGATGGCGGTGCCCGGCTGCTGGGGCACGACGAGGGCCGGCGGCGGGACGGACAGGTCGACGGCGTCGACGGAGACGTAGCTGCCCCCCGAGCCGTCGCTGTGCGTGCCGTCGACGACGATCTTCAGGGTGTGCGGTCCGTCGCTGAGACCGGACTTCTGGAACAGCACCTTCTGGAAGTCGGTGCCGGGGCTGTAGCCGTCGACGGTCGTCTGCTTGACGCCGTCGAGGTAGACGTCAGCCAGCCCGTGGTTGGCCGCGGTCGGGGCGATCCACCGGATCGCCGTCCCGGAGAACGGGACCGACACCGAGTCACCGGCGTGGTCGGAGAAGGACTCCGTGCGCTGGTAGTCGCCGCCGGTGTAGCTCTGGTCCGCCACGTGCTGCCAGGCGCTGCCGGTGTACTGCAGGTGCGTCGTGTCCGCGTCGTCGTAGCTGTACGACGTCGAGCCGGTCGCCGCCAGGTCGAGGCTGACGTGCGTCCGGTCGACCGCCGTGGAGGTCGAGTCCGCGTGGCGCAGCACGTGGAACTGCGTCCGCGTGTCGGGGTTGATCCGGGCGGTGTCGACGACGGCGGTGTCGTCCGGGGCCGTGACGGCGAGCGGGTCGGTCTTGGTCAACGGCGCGACCGACTGGGTGAGGTAGCCGATGAGCTTGTCCTCGTCGTACTTCGGGTCCAGCTGCCGGGTCTCGCGGATGGCTGCTCCGTAGTCGTACGACGTGTAGTTCTCCGGCATCCCGAGCCAGCCCCAGTTGGTGCCGCCGAAGAGCATGTAGAAGCTCTGCGCGGTGGCGCCGACCGCGATGTTGTTCTTGTAGAACACGTTCGCGAACTGGTCGTCGATCAGCTGGGCGCACTTGTCGTAGCCCGGGCCACCCCACGGGTCGAAGGCGCCGCCCTGGAACTCCGGCGTGTAGAGCGGCTTGCCCGCCGGGTGGTCGTAGGAGATGTCGGGGACGCCGTTCCACCGCGTGGGGTTCGAGCAGTCGAAGCCCTGCGGGTAGGAGTCGGGACCGTCGACGTCGAGCGCACCCGCACCGGAGTTGAAGGTGCCGTTGTTGTTGCCGGTGAGGGGCACGGTGATGCCGTCCGCGCGGGCCTTGTCCTCCATGTGCTGCAGGTAGGCGCGGCCGGCGGCGCTGCCGTTGTAGTACTCGTTCTCGACCTGGTAGGCGATGACCGGGCCGCCGCCGTTCGTCAGCTGCCGCCTGGCGAGGATGGCGTCGATCTGCGACTGCCACTCGTCTGCGTAGGCGAGGTAGGTCGGGTCGGGTGAGCGGTTCTGGCCGGGCGTCGTCGACATCCAGCCGGGGTAGCCGCCGCCGTCGACCTCGGCGTTGATGTAGGGCGCCGGACGGGCGATGACGTAGAGGCCCGCCTGCTGGGCCGCGTCGAGGACGGCGTCCACGTCGCGGATGCCGGTGAAGTCGTACTGGCCCTGCTTCGCCGAGTGGTAGCCCCAGTCGACGTAGAGCGAGGTCGCGTTGAACCCGGCGGCCTTCATCTTCTGGAAGATGTCGAGCCACAGCGAGGGGCTCGGCAGCCTGAAGTAGTGCACCTCCCCCGACCACAGGTAGGTGCGCTGCCCCTCGACGAGGAACGAGTACCCGTCGTAGGTGACGGTGCGCGCGCCCGCCGACGGCGCCGCCGGTACGGCGGCGTGGGCCGCGGCGGGCAGGGCCGGGGTCGCCGGCGCCGCGCCGGCGGTCGCCGTCGAGGCGAGAGCCGTGGCGGCCACGGTGGTGAGGGCGGCGAGCCCGGACAGGAGCGCGCGGCGGCGCGGTCGCCCGGGTGCGGTGGGTCGAGACATCGGTGTCCCCGTTCGCTGTGCTCGGCCCTGCTGGGCCTCCGGTAGGGCCGAGCCGGACCCCGTGCGCGGCGGCACGCCGCCTCGGGGAAGGCCGTCTCGGCCGGGCTCGCGGCGTCACGCTGGCACCGGGTCCTCCAGCGGTCAAGGCGAGGTCGAGGCCGACCGGGTGTTCGACGTCGACCCGGGAACCGCCCAACCGAACACGCTCGATGGTGGAATCGGCCATCCAGCACCCTCTGGTGTGGGAAAACCGGACACGTTGCGCTCGACAACCACCCCGGTGGACGGCCTTGTGCCTTTCTGTCGGCCGCGCCTCCGCCCTCCTCCTGACCAAGAATTTACCGTCGCGAGGTCCGTGGCCGACCGAGCCCGACTCCGTGAAGCCCGGACCCGCCTCCCTGTTGTCGTCCATGCCAATCCTTACCAAGACCGCTGCGATCACCGCCGATCCCTCCTCGAGGAGATCGCTGAACTCGTTCTCGACCTGGACGGCGACAACGGGCCCGCCGCGCGAGGCCTGCAGGGCGGCGACGCGGGGCACGAGCTCGTCGATCTAGGTGGGCACCGGGTCCAGGAACCGGGGGTCGCTGCCGCGTAACGGGATCCGTCGCCGCGTCAGCCACACCGGCAGACCGTCGTTGGGCCACTCGGCGCAGATGTAGGGCCCGGGACGGACGACTGCGTCGAGGCCCACGTCGGCCGCGAGCCGCAGGAACCTCTCGAGGTCGGCCCAGCCGGTGAAGTCGGGCGGCACGTCCTCGCGCGGTCGGTGCACGTTCCAGGCGACGTGGGTGTCGACGGCGTCGACGCCGAGGTCGGCGAGCCGCAGCGGCCGGTCGCGCCAGTGACCCGGGTGGACCCGGACGTAGTGCATCGAGCCCGCCCGCAGCGAGGAGGCGGCGCCCGAGCGCCACAGTCGCCCGTCGGCGACGTGGAGCGCCTATCCCGTCACCGTGGAGAGCGGGCCGACGTCACGACGTGAGGGTGGTACCGGTCGTCATCGACAGCAACACCGCGTCATAGCGGTAGCAGTGGCGCACCGGCCATCAGGACCGGCGCTGCGCGGTGTCGTCCTCGACGGGGGCCGGCGCCGCGACCGCGCCCGGCCGGCTGCGGACGGGGCTCTGGAGCATCCGCCTCACCGCGCCGGCGAAGGCGCCGGTCCGACGCCGCAGGGCCAGCTCGACCGTCTGGGACTCCTGCGCGGTGAGGCGACCCCGGTGCCGGCGCGCCTTGGCCCAGCGGGCCAGGTCGAGCATCCCGGCCACCGCGGCGTCGACCTCGGGGGCGGGCGCGACCTCACGGGTGCGGTCCGGCAGCGCCGTCGGCGGCGTCGGGGCGGCGTCGCGACCGCGCCGACGACGGGCGGGCGGGGGGACCATGCCCTCGAGTCTCGCACCGGCGCCGCCCCGCGTCTCGCCGGAACGGCTCCGCCGGAGCGGACGACCCGGGGAACCGGGTCAGCGGGGCGTCGGCCACCGGTGCCGCAGCAGCCGCAGCCCGTTGAGCCCGACGACGACCGTCGACCCCTCGTGCCCGAGCACACCGAGCGGCAGGGGGAGCGTCCCGAGGACGTCCCACGCGACGAGGACGACGATGAAGCACCCGGCGACCACGAGGTTGGCCGTGACCACGCGGCGAGCGCGGCGCGACAGCTCGACCAGGCCCGGCACGGTGGACAGGTCGTCGCGCACGACGACGGCGTCGGCGGTCTGCAGGGTCAGGTCGCTGCCCGCCCCGCCCATGGCGATGCCGGCGTGCGCGGCGGCCAGCGCGGGCGCGTCGTTGAGGCCGTCGCCGACGACGGTCACCCGGTCACCGGCGGCGGTCAGCCCGCGCACGGCGACGACCTTGTCGTCGGGCAGCAGCCCGGCGCGCACGTCCTCGATCCCGACCTCGCCGGCCAGCCGGCGCGGCGGGGAGGTTGTCGCCGGTGAGGAGCACCGGCTCGGCGACCGTCAGGGCGCGCAGGGCGGCGACGGCGTCGGCGGCCTCGGGGCGCAGGTCGTCCACGAGCCCGAGCACCCCGGCCGGGGTGCCGTCGCGCAGGACGACGACCGCGGTGCGGCCGCCGGCCTCGAGGGCGGCGGCGGTGCGTCGCGCGTCGCCGTACGGCGTCCCGTCGGTGTCGGGACGCCCGCCGAGCAGCGACGAGGGCGCGCCGACGGCGACCTCGACCCCGTCCACCGCGGCGACGACGCCGCGGCCGGGCGCGGCCCGGAAGCCGGTGGCCTCGGCGAGGACCAGTCCGCGCCCGCGCGCGGCGCGCACGACCGCCGCGCCGAGCGGGTGCTCGCTCGGCTGCTCCGCCGCGGCGGCCAGGGCGAGCAGCGCGTCCGGCTCCAGGCCGCCCCGGGGAGCACCTCGACGTCCTCCACGCGCGGGGTGCCGCGGGTGAGCGTGCCCGTCTTGTCGAAGGCGACCCGGGTCGTCGTGCCGAGGCGCTCCATGACGACGGCGGACTTGACGAGCACCCCACGGCGCCCGGCGCTCGCGATGGCGGCGAGCAGCGGGGGCATCGTCGCGAGGACCACCGCGCAGGGCGACGCGACGATCATGAAGGTCATCGCCCGCAGCAGCGCCTCGTCCAGCGCCTGCCCGAGCAGGAGGGGCACGGCGAAGAGGACGACGGTGGCCGCGACCATGCCCACGGAGTAGCGCTGCTCGACCTTCTCGACGAACAGCTGGGTGCGCGCCTTGGTCCGCGAGGCCTCCTGCACGAGCGCGGCGATCCGCGCGACCACGGAGTCGGCGGCGGGCCGCCCGACCCGCACGCGCAGGGCGCCGGTGCCGTTCATCGTGCCGGCGAACACCTCGTCACCCGGGTGCTTGGGCACCGGCAGCGGCTCGCCGGTGATCGTCGCCTGGTCGACGTCGCTCGCGCCCCCGACCACCTCGCCGTCGGCGCCGACGCGCTCCCCCGGACGGACGAGGACGAGGTCGCCGACGACGAGGTCCTCGACGGCGACGCTCTCCTCGCCGTCGGGTCCCACCCGGGTCGCGGTCTCGGGCGCGAGGTCGAGCAGCGAGCGCACGCTGTCCTCGGTGCGGGCGGTCGCGACCGCCTCGAGCGCCCCGGACGTCGCGAAGATGACGATGAGCAGCGCGCCGTCGAGCACCTGCCCGATGGCGGCGGCGCCGAGGGCGGCGACGACCATGAGCAGGTCGACGTCGAGGGTGCGCTCGCGCAGCGCCGACAGCCCGGCGAGCAGCGGCTCCCAGCCCCCGGCGACGTAGCAGCCGGCGAGGAGCGGCCCCCAGGCCCAGGCCGGGCCACCGGCGAGGTCGACGACGAGCCCGGCGAGGAACAGCACGAGCGAGAGGGCCGCCCAGCGCACCTCGGGCACGCGTCGCAGCGCGGTGCGGGTGACGGGGGGAAGCAGACCGGCCGGTCGGGCGTCGGGACGGGGCTCGGCGAGGAGGCTCACGCGCCTACGATAACCAACGCATGAACATCTGTTCATCCGTGTGGTTCGGGTCCCGCCGTTGCTACGCTGCCGGCATGGGTCACGGGGTGGACGGACGGGTCGGTCCCGCCGAGCTCGACGCCACGACCGCGCGCACCGTCGCCGACACCCTCCAGGCCCTCACCACCCCCAGCCGGCTGCTCATCCTCGCCCGGCTGCGGCAGGGCCCGGCCACCGTCGGCGTGCTCGCCGACGAGGTCGGCATGGAGCAGTCGGCCGTCTCGCACCAGCTGCGCCTGCTGCGTCACCTCGGGCTCGTCGAGGGCACGCGCAGCGGCCGCTCGATCAGCTACCGCCTGTACGACGACCACGTCGCCGCCCTGCTCGACCAGGCCGTTTACCACGTGGAGCACCTGCGCCTCGGGGCGCGCGACCTCGCCTGACCGGCGGTGGGCCCGGGTGGGGAGGGGCGGGCCCCGCACCAGCCAGGGGGTGAGAGGCGCGGGGCCCGCCGGTCCGCCGTACCAGGGGTGGGGACGGACCTCGACCCGGCCGACGCGAACCGCTCGGGTCGTCCCCGATCCTGCCCCGGTGCGCCTGAGAGGGGGCTGAGACGGCGCCGGCTCAGGGCGTCGGCGAGGCGACGAGCCGGTAGCCCGCGCCACGCACCGTCTCCAGCGACGCGACCCCGAACGGGACGTCGAGCTTGCGGCGCAGGTAGCCGACGTAGACCTCGACGACGTTGGCCGGTCCGTCGAAGCCGGGGTCCCACACCTCGTCGAGCAGCTCGCGCTTCCCGACCACCTCGTCGGGCCGCTCCATGAGGTAGCGCAGGAGCGCGAACTCCCTCGCGGTGAGCCGGATCTCGTGGTCGCCGCGGTGCACGCGCCGGGTGCGCGGGTCCAGCCGCAGGTCGCCGACCTCGAGGAGCCCGGACGCCGCCGCGCCGCTCCCCGAGCGCCGGTGCAGCGCCCGCAGCCGGGCGGCGAGGACGACGAAGCTGAACGGCTTGGTGAGGTAGTCGTCGGCGCCGAGGTCGAAGGCCTGGGCCTGGTCGTACTCGTCGTCGAGCGCGGTGAGCATGAGCACGGGCGTGGTGACCTGTCGCTCGCGCAACCGCTCGACGAGCTGGTAGCCGTCGAGGCCGGGCAGCATGATGTCGAGGACGAGGACGTCGTACGGCTGCTCGCCCGCCCGCCAGAGCGCCTCCTCGCCGTCGTGCAGGACGTCGACCTCGAAGCCCTCCTTGACCAGGCCCCGGCGCACCACCTCCGCCAGGGGGCGTTCGTCCTCGACGAGCAGGATCCGCACGGGGTCAGTCTCGCACCGGGCCGGACGGCGACCTGAGACGCCGCTGAGCCGGCCTGTGCCAGCCTGTCCCGGTGCGCCCCCCGGCCGTCCCCCGCCGCCTGCTGCCGCTCGCCCGGCGGTCGGGCACCGCGCTGCGCTCGGTCCGGGGGCAGGCGGCGACCGCGGCCGCGGTCGTCCTCGGCGTGGGCCTCGCGGTCGGCGGCGCGATCGTCCTGCTCGTCCTGCACGCCCTGCTCGTCTCGACCCTCGTCGACTCGCTCACGGCCCGCCTGGACGAGGACGCCGCCCTGCTCGCCCGCTCGGGGGTGCCCGCGGTGCGCGCGGCGGAGCAGGTCGGCCGACCCGCCGACACCCTCGTCGCCGTCGTGGGCCCCGACGGTGGGCTCGCGGCCGCCGCGGGCGGGCCGCTCGACGTGGGTGAGGGGGTCGAGGCGGTCGACGCCACCGGGCTGCTGCCGAGCACCGAGCTCGCGGCCCTGCGCGCCGACCCGGGGCGGACGGTGGTCACCGGCCGCTCCGTCGTCCCGCTCTCGCACCGGTTCCGCTCGCCGCTCGTCGTGGCCCGCGGTGTGGCCGCGCCGGACGGGACGACGTACGTCGTCCTCGTGGCCGCCGGGCAGGACCAGCAGACCGACGCGGTGAGCACGACGGCCGTCCTGCTCGTCCTCGTGTGGCCGTTCGTCGTCGCCCTGGGCGCGGCCACCGTCTGGTGGCGGGTGGGCCGGACCCTGCGGTCCGTCGAGCTCATCCGGGCCCGCGTCGAGGAGCTCGGGGCCACGTCGGTCGCGGCGTCGGTGCCGGTGCCGGACACCGGTGACGAGGTGGCCGCGCTCGCGACGACGATGAACGCCATGCTTGCCCGGCTCGAGGGGGCCCGGGCGACCCAGCGGCGCTTCGTCGCCGACGCGAGCCACGAGCTGCGTTCGCCCGTCGCGACGCTGCACGGGCTCGGCGAGCTCCTCGACCCCGCCGACCCGGCCGCGGTCGCCGAGCTGCGTCCCATCCTGCGCGGCGAGACCACCCGCCTCGCGCGGCTCGTCGACGACCTGCTCCTGCTCTCCCGGGCCGACGACGGCCGGCTGGTCCTCGCCCGCGAGCCCGTCGACCTCGCCGGGGTGGTCCGCTCCGAGGCGGCCCGGGCGCGGGCGGTGGCCGGGGCGGTCGCCGTCCGCGACGACGCGGGCGAGGTCGAGGTCGTCGGCGACCGGCTGCGGCTCGCGCAGGTGTGCCGCAACCTCGTCGACAACGCGCTCCAGCACGCGCGGGGCGAGGTCCGGGTGGGCCTCGAGCGCACGGGAACGGGCGTCCGGCTCGTCGTCGACGACGACGGACCCGGGGTGCCGCCGGCTGACCGCGAGCGGGTGCTCGAGCGGTTCGTCCGGCTCGACGCGAGCCGCGGCCGGCACACCGGCGGGTCGGGCCTCGGGCTGGCCATCGTCGCCGACCTCGTGGCCCGGCACGGCGGGACGGTGCGGGTGGAGGACTCCCCGCTCGGCGGGGCCCGGGTGGTCGTCCAGCTGCCCGCCGGCCCCCTCGGTCGCGTTCCGGACTCGCGTTCTGCCGCGTCCTGAGCCCGCCGAGGTCGCCGGAAGCGGCACAACGTGAGTCCGGAACGCGGTGAGGGCGCCGGGCGCGGGAGTACACCGCCCCCGTCAGCGGCGGGCGGCGACCACCCGGGCGGTCGCGAGCGCGACGGCGGCGAGCAGGGCGCCGTACAGGGCCGTGGCGAAGCCGTCGCCCAGCCGCACCGTCTGCACGACACCCGTCACGGACCCGACGAGCAGGACCAGGGCGACGGCGGCGAACGCCGGGCGCCGGGCGCAGCGGGCGGCGTCGCGGTCGACGAGGACGACGGTGAGCACGCCGACCGCGAGGACGGCCAGGACGACGACGACGCGCAGGGTGTCGTGCCCGATGCTGCTCACGCCCGGCAGTCGACCACGTCGACGTGACCGCGACCTGGGAGCGGTGCGGGAGGAGGGTGGGACAGGGCGGCGGCATGGACGGCCGGGGAGAACGGAGGCCGGCCAGCCGCTCCCCAGCGACCGCCGGCCTCCCGGGATCTGGACGCTCCCCCACGGAACGCATCTCCCCCGGCCCTCCCCACGAGAGCCAGGGCTCACGGTAGCGCTCCGCCTCCTGTCCGGGGCGAGAATGGGGAAGTTCCCTCCGCGGGCCGGCTCAGGCGTCGATGGACTCGATGCCGCCGACGTCCGCGGCGAGCCGCCGCAGGTCCCGGGCCAGGTCCTCGTCGGCCACGAGGTCCGCGGCCAGGTGCTGCTCCATCGTGGTGCGGGCGGCCTCCAGCGCGCGGTCGGCGCGGGGGGTCAGGACGACGATCGAGCGACGCCGGTCGCCCGGGTCGGGCCGTCGCTCGGCGTACCCCGCGGTCTCCAGCCGGTCGACCAGCGCCGTCATCGAGCTGCTCGTCAGGCGCAGCCGTCGACCGAGGTCCATCTGCGGCATGGGCCCGAGGACGTCGAGGACCTGCAGGGCCTGGCTGTCGTTCGCCGGCAGCCCGAGGTCGTCGGCGACCACCGAGCGGTAGTGGCCGACGGCGATCACGAGGAGCTGGACCGAGCGGAGGAGGTCCGCCCCGGCGAGCGGGTCGCTCTCCTCGAGCACGGACGGTCCTCCACCGGTCACAGCTGTCCCTTCGAGAGACTCAGCCGTTTTCCGACCGAATGCCCGAATTGTAGACGCCAGGGTGATAGTTCGGCAACCGAGCAGTCAGATCACATGACGGTTGGCTTCTCGGACGGTTGCGCGACCCACCGAGATGAACGGGTCGCCGGCGCCTTGGTCTCACAGGTGCGTCGAGCGCAGCCGCAGCGCGTTGGCGATGACGCTGACCGACGACAGCGACATGGCCGCCGCGGCGACCACCGGCGACAGCAGCCACCCGAGCGCCGGGTAGAGCACCCCCGCCGCGAGCGGGACGCCGGCCGCGTTGTAGACGAAGGCGAAGACGAGGTTCTGCCGGATGTTGCGCATCGTCGCGCGCGACAGGGCCCGCGCCCGGACGAGCCCCTCGAGGTCGCCGTTGAGCAGGGTCAGCCCGGCGCTCTCGACGGCCACATCGGTGCCGCCGCCCATGGCGACGCCGACGTCGGCGGCCGCCAGCGCGGGGGCGTCGTTGACGCCGTCGCCGGCCATCGCGACGACGCGGCCCTGCGCGCGCAGCCGCTCGACGACCTCCCCCTTGCCCTCGGGCAGGACCCCGGCCTCGACCCGCTCGACGCCGAGCCGGCCGGCGACGGCGCGCGCCGTGACCTCGTCGTCGCCGGTCAGCATGACGACCTCGACCCCCTCGGCGCGCAGCGCGGCGAGGGCGGAGGACGCGGACGCGCGGACCGGGTCGGCGACCGCGACGAGGGCGACGAGGTGGCCGTCGACCGCGGCGTGCACGACGGTGGCGGCCTGCGCGCGCCACTCGTCCGCACGGCGCCGTACGGCGTCCAGCTCGGCGCCGTCGACCCCGCTCCCCCGCAGGTACGACGCCGTCCCGGCGAGGACGGTGCGCCCGCGCACCGTGCCGCGGACCCCCTGGCCCGACGGGGCCTCGACGTCGGTGACGTCGGCGGTCGCGACGCCGGCCTCCTCGGCGGCGCGGACGACGGCGCGGCCGAGCGGGTGCTCCGACGCCCGCTCCAGCGAGGCGAGCAGGCCCAGCACCGCGTCGTGGTCGAGGGGCCCGCCGTCGACCCGCTCGGCGCCGGGGAGCAGCTCGAACCCGGTGACGGACGGCCGGCCCTCGGTGAGGGTGCCGGTCTTGTCGACGACGAGGGTGTCGACCTTCTCGAGCCGCTCGAGGGCCTCGGCGTCGCGGACGAGCACCCCGGTGCGCGCCCCCCGTCCGATGCCGACCATCACCGACATCGGGGTCGCCAGGCCGAGCGCGCAGGGGCAGGCGATGACGACGACGCTGACCGCGACGACGAGCGCGTGCGCGAGCCGCGGGTCGGGGCCGACGAGGGCCCACACGACGAACGCGGCGACCGCGGCCGCGAGCACGGCGGGGACGAACCACGCCGAGACCCGGTCGGCCAACCGCTGGATCGGCGCGCGCGAGCGCTGCGCCTGCGCGACCATCGCGACGATGCGGGCGACGACCGTGTCGGTGCCGACCTTGTCGGCGACGACGACGAGCGCCCCGGCCCCGTTGACGGTGCCGCCGACGACGGAGTCCCCCTCCTGCTTGTTCACGGGCCGTGACTCACCGGTGACGAGCGACTCGTCCACGGCCGACCGGCCCTGCTCGACGGTCGCGTCGACGGGCACCTTCTCCCCGGGACGGATCCGCAGCCGGTCGCCGACGCGGACCTCCTCGATCGCGACGTCGTGCTCCTCCCCGTCGTCGGCCAGGCGCCGCGCCGTCGGAGGGGTGAGGTCGAGCAGGGCCTTGATGGCGCCCGAGGTCCGGTCCCGGGCCCGCAGCTCGAGGACCTGCCCGAGCAGGACGAGGACGGTGATGACGGCCGCCGGCTCGAAGTAGGTGTCGACCTCGCCCATGCCGGAGCGGAACGCCGCCGGCAGCAGCCCCGGCGCGAGGGTGGCGACGACGCTGAAGGCCCACGACACGACCGTGCCCAGCGCGACGAGCGTGAACATGTTGAGGTTGCGCGTCCGCACCGAGGCCCAGCCGCGCACGAGGAAGGGCCAGCCGGCCCACCACACCACGGGGGTGGTGAGGACGAGCTGGGCCCAGGCCGAGACGTCGCCGGGCACCGCCGACTCGAGCGCGGGGACGAGGTGGCGGCCCATCTCGAGCAGGACGACGGGGACCGCGAGCGCGAGCCCGATCCGGAAGCGGCGGGTCATGTCGGCCAGCTCGGGGTGGGGTCCGGAGTCCGCGGTGACGAGCACCGGCTCGAGGGCCATCCCGCAGATCGGGCAGCTGCCGGGGCCGTGCTGGCGCACCTCCGGGTGCATCGGGCAGGTGTACTCAGCGGCCGCGTCGGCCGGCGCCGCCGGGGCCGGGTGCAGCACGGCCTCGGGGTCGGCGACGAAGCGGGCCCGGCAGTGCTCCGAGCAGAAGCGGTACGTCGTCCCGTCGTGCTCCGCCGCGAGCGGCGCGTCCGCCGCGACGGTCATCCCGCACACGGGGTCGACCACGGTGTCGGCCGCGTCGCGGTGGTCGCGGTCGTGGCCGTGGTCGTCGCCGTGGTGGTGACCATGGTGGTGGTGCCCGGCGTCGTCGCGGCCGAGGACCGCCTCGGGGTCGGCGACGAAGCGAGCCCGGCAGTGCTCGGAGCAGAAGCGGTACGTCGTCCCGTCGTGCTCCGCCGCGAGCGGCGCGTCCGCCGCGACCGTCATCCCGCACACGGGGTCGGCGGTGGTCGGCTGCGTGGCGAGGGAGGCGTGGTCGTGATGGTGCTCGGGCATTCCTCCACGATACCCCCAAGGGGTATCCGAGCCGGGGGTCGGGGCACGCGACGAGCCGACCGGTCGCGGTCGACCCCTCGGGGTGGTGCGTGCCGGGTCGGTGGTGTCGCGGTCGGCTCAGTGCTCGTCGACGTGGTCGTCGTGGACCGCGTGACGGTGCCCGTCGTGCACGTAGTCGACGTGGTCGCCGTGCTCGACGGCCTCGTGCCCGCAGTCGGCGCCGTGCACGTGCTCGTGGTCGGCGTGGGTGTCGTGGGTCTCGGGGGTCGCAGGGGTGGTGGTCACGGTGGCTCCTCGGCAGGGGTGGCTCGGTCGAGGTCGTCGTACCCCGTCGCCGCCCCCACCACCGCCACCTACCCCCGCTGCGTCCGAGATCGTGGCGGCGGGGACGGCCGAGACCTCGGACGCTGTAGGGCGCCGCCCCGCAGCGTCCGCACCCCGCGGGCACCGGTGCCCCGGCGGTGCGGACGTCAGGGGCAGGCGCAGCGCAGGGGGAGCGCCCACCCGGCGTCGAGGTCGGCGTCGCGAACCGGGCCCCCGGGGAACGGGAGCCGAACCGCACGCACGCCGTCCGCGTCGAGGACGGCGAGGCTGAGCCCGTAGCCGTCGACCGCGCGCGGGACGACGTCGAGGGCGTCGTACCCCTGCGCCCGCAGGCAGGCGAGCAGCTCGCCCCGGTGACGGGACGCGAGGTGGTCGACGACGCGAGCGGCACTCTGCCGCAACGGGTCCGGCTCGGCCGCAGCGAAGGCGGCCGGCTCGACGGGTCGTCGGCCGGGGCCCACGAGGCACACCGCGAGCAGCTCGGACCGGTAGCGGCGCCGTCCGTCGGTCGACGCGCCGCGCAACGGCGTGAAGCGCGCCGTCAGGCGCAGCACCGACCGGTCGGGCGGTCCGGCCGGCGGGAGGACGAGGACCCCCACCGGGCAGGCCCGCAGCGCGGCGACCACCGGCGACCCGGGCTCGACCACGAGGACCGGGCGACCCTCCACGCCGCCCTCGAGGTCCACGCCCCACGACCGCCCCCCGGCCGGGCAGCGGCGCAGCAGCAGGCTCCCCGCCGACCAGGTGGCCAGCGCGGTCCGTGCCGCCTCGGCCGCGCTCGGCTCGGTCCGCACCCGGCTCGTCATCCCGCCCACCTCTTCCTGTCGCCCCGGACGCCTGGTGACCAAGGTCCACCTAACTGAGGTTAGGCTAACCTCATCAGGTCGTGCCCAGCCTTCTCCGAGAGGACCCTCATGCGTCTCCCCCGTCCGGTCGCGCTCGCCGTCGCCGCCCTCGCCCTGGCCCTCGCGGGTTGCTCGTCGGCCGCCACCGGCGCCACCGGCGACGACCCCGCCGCCACGGCGGGCTCCACCGGGTCCGCCGCCGCCTTCCCGGTCACCGTCCCGCACGCCTTCGGCAGCACGACGGTCGAGAGGAAGCCCACCCGCATCGCCACCGTCTCCTGGGCCAACCACGAGGTGCCCCTCGCCCTCGGCGTCGTCCCGGTCGGGATGAGCAAGGCGACCTGGGGCGACGACGACGGCGACGGCGTCCTGCCGTGGGACGCGCAGCGGCTCGCCGAGCTCGGGGCGCAGACGCCGGTCCTGTTCGACGAGACCCAGGGCCTGGACTTCGAGAAGGTCGCCGACACCCGGCCCGACCTCATCCTCGCCACCTACTCCGGCCTGACGAAGGAGGACTACGACAAGCTCTCCCAGATCGCGCCGACCATCGCCTACCCGAAGGTCGCCTGGGGCACCCCGTGGCAGGAGATGGTGACGGTGAGCGCCACCGCGATGGGCGAGAAGGCCGAGGGCGAGCAGCTCGTCGCCGACGTCGAGAAGACGGTGCGGGACGACTTCGCGGAGCACCCGACGCTCGCCGGCAAGAAGGTCCTCTTCGCGACCTTCGACCCCGCCGACAAGAGCAAGATCGGCTTCTACACCGGCCACGACACCCGACCCGGCTTCCTCGCCGACCTCGGCCTGCCCGCCCCGGCGCTCGTCGCCGAGGAGACCGCCCGGACGCAGGCGTTCTACACGACGGTGAGCACCGAGCAGGCCGACCGTCTCGACGACGTCGACCTCGTCGTCACCTACGGCAACGCCTCGACGCTGAAGACCCTCCAGGCCGATCCGGTCCTGTCCACGGTCCCCGCCATCAAGGCCGGCCACGTCGCCGTCCTCCCGGACTCGACCCCGCTCGCCGCCGCGGCCAACCCCTCGCCGCTCAACATCCGGTGGGGCGTCGAGCGGTACCTCGACCTGCTCGCGGACGCCCTGCAGCCGGCGGCGTGAGCCGGACCCTCGCGCCCGCCCGACCGGCCGCCGCGCCGGCGCAGCGGCGGCCGGTCGGGCTGCGCGTCACCTGGGCGGTCGGGTCGGTCGTGCTGCTCGCCCTCCTCGTCGCCCTGTCCGTCGCCGTCGGCGCGCGCACCGTGCCGCTCGGGGACGTCGTCACCGCGCTGACCGGCGGCGGCAGCGGCCTCGACGCCGCGGTCGTCACCCAGCGCGTCCCGCGGACCGTCCTCGCCGTCCTCGTCGGCGCGGCCCTCGCCCTCGCCGGCGCGGTCATGCAGGGCGTGACCCGCAACCCGCTCGCCGACCCCGGCCTGCTCGGCGTCAGCTCCGGCGCGGCCCTCTTCGTCGTCGTCGGCATCACCGCCTTCGGCCTGTCGTCGGCGACCGGCTACCTCGTCGTCGCGGTCGCGGGCTCGGCGGTCGCGGCCACCTTCGTGTACGCCGTCGGCGCGCTCGGCCGCGGCGGCGCCACCCCGCTCAAGCTGGCCCTCTCCGGCGCCGCGACGAGCGCCGCGCTCAGCTCGCTGGTCAGCGCGATCCTGCTGCCGCGGGTCGACGTCATGACCCGCTTCCGCTTCTGGCAGATCGGCGGCGTCGGCGGCGCGTCCTGGGACCGCATCGCCGTCGCCCTCCCCGTCCTCGCGGCCGGGGCGCTGCTCTGCCTCGCCATGGCCCGCGGCCTGAACTCCCTCGCCCTCGGCGACGACCTCGCCGCCGGCCTCGGCGTCCACGTGCGCCGCACCCGGCTGCTCGCCGCCGCCGGGGCCGTCGTGCTCGCCGGCGCGGCCACCGCGATCGCCGGCCCCATCGGCTTCGTCGGGCTCGTCGTCCCGCACGTGGTGCGCACCGTCGTGGGCTCCGACCACCGCTGGCTGCTCCCGCTCAGCGCCGTCGGCGGCTCGGCCCTGCTCGTCCTCGCCGACGTCGTCGGCCGGGTCGTCGCCCGGCCGTCCGAGGTCGACGTCGGCATCGTCACCGCCCTCGTCGGGGCCCCGTTCTTCGTCTGGATCGTGCGGCGCCGCACGGTGCGCGAGCTGTGAGCGTCCGTACGGCGCCCCGTACGGGCCCGACCGCGCCGGTCGCCACCACCCCCGGCGTCACGGGGCTGCGCGCCGGCCGCCGGGCCCGCGCCCGCCGGCACCACCTCGTCGTCGCCGTCCTCGCCCTGCTCCTGCTCGGTGCCTGCCTCGTCGCCCTCATGGTCGGCCACACCTTCTACGGGCCGGGCGAGGTGCTGCGGGTCGTCCTCGGTGAGCGGGTGCCCGGCGCGTCGTTCACCGTGGGCGGGCTGCGGCTGCCGCGCACGTGCCTCGCGGCCCTCGCCGGGCTCGCGTTCGGCGCCGCGGGCGTGACCTTCCAGACGCTGCTGCGCAACGCGCTCGCCGCCCCCGACGTCATCGGGATCAGCTCCGGCGCGAGCGCAGCCGGCGTCGTCGCCATCGTCGTGCTGTCGCTCGACGACACCTGGGTCGCCGTCGTCGCGCTGGTCGGTGCGCTGGTCACCGCCGCCGTCATCCACCTGGTCTCCGCGGGTGGGCCGGGCTTCGCCGGCACGCGGCTCATCCTCGTCGGCATCGGCGTCGGCGCGATGCTCGACAGCGTCGTCACCTACGTCCTGTCGCGGGCCAGTGAGTGGGACCTGCAGACGGCGATGCGGTGGCTCACCGGCAACGTCAACGGCGCGACGTGGTCGCGGGTCGTCCCGCTGGCCGTCGCCTGCGCCGTCCTGCTGCCGCTGCTCGCCTCGCGCGGCCGGGCGCTGGAGGTGCTGCGCCTCGGCGACGACGCCGCCGCCTCGCTCGGCGTGCGGGTCGGCCGCACGCGGATGCTGTTGCTGCTGGCCGCGGTCGGCCTGCTCGCCGTCGCGACGTCGGCGGCCGGCCCGATCGCCTTCGTCGCCTTCATGGCCGGGCCGATCGCGGCCCGCCTCGTGCCGGCCGGCCGGTCCCTGCTGGTGCCGAGCGCGCTGGTCGGCGGGCTGCTCGTCGTCGTCGCCGACCTCGTCGGGCAGTACGCCCTCGGCACCCGCTTCCCCGTCGGCGTCGTCACCGGCGTCCTCGGGGCGCCGTACCTCGTCCACCTGCTCGTCCGCACCAACCGCTCGGGAGCCTCGCTGTGACCTTCACGCCCGCGACCACCGCCCACCGGCTGCGCGCCGAGCGCGTCAGCCTCGCGTACGGCGACCTGCGGGTCGTCGAGGACCTCGACCTCGCCGTCGCGCCCGGTGAGGTGACGGCCGTCGTCGGGGCCAACGGCTGCGGCAAGTCGACGGTGCTCCGCGCCCTCGGCCGCCTCCTCGCCCCCACGGGCGGACGGGTCGTCCTCGACGGGCGCGACGTGCACCGGATGCGCTCGCGCGACGTCGCCCGCACCCTCGGCCTGCTGCCGCAGAGCCCCACCGCGCCCGAGGGCATCGTCGTCGCCGACCTCGTCGCCCGGGGCCGGCACCCGCACCAGGGGCTGCTGGCCCGGTGGAGCCGCGAGGACGACGCGGCCGTCGCCGAGGCGATGGCCGCCACCGGCGTCGCCGACCTCGCCGACCGGGGGGTCGACGAGCTGAGCGGCGGCCAGCGCCAGCGGGTCTGGATCGCCATGGCCCTCGCGCAGCAGACCGACCTCCTCCTGCTCGACGAGCCGACGACCTTCCTCGACGTCGCCCACCAGGTCGACGTGCTCGACCTGCTGCTCGACCTGCGCGACGAGCGCGGGACGACCGTCGTCATGGTCCTGCACGACCTCAACCTCGCCGCGCGCTACGCCGACCGCCTCGTCGCCGTGCGCGACGGGCGGGTGCACGCCGAGGGCCGCCCCGACGAGGTCATCACGCCGGAGGTCGTCGAGGCCGTCTTCGGTCTGCCGTGCCGCGTCGTCCCCGACCCCATCTCGGGGACCCCCCTCGTGCTGCCCATCGGCCGGCACCGGGTCGGTCGGCACGTCGCCTGAGTCCCTCAGGCGCGTGCGGCCCGGGCCTCGAGCACCGCGAGGTCGCGCTCCGCGAAGAGCCGGTGCGCCTGCTCCTCGCGCACGACGGCCATGACGCAGCGTCGTACGGCGTACTCGCCCGCGGCCGGGTAGCCCTCCCCCGTCACCGTCGTCGTCCCGCCGAGCCGCTCGTCGGTGAGCCCGGCGAGCGCCGTGTCGACGGCGGCCACCCGCTCGGCGCGCGCCGCCAGCACCTGCGGCAGATCCGGGTCGGCGGCACGGTCGACCGGCACCGGGGTGTCGTCCTCCTCCATCTCGTCGTGCGGCACCCCGGCGCCCCAGAACGGCGACTCCTCCCCGAGCACCGCCCGCCGCAGCCAGGCGTCGGTGCAGAAGACCAGGTGCCGCAGCGTCTCGAGGAACGAGTACTCGTGGTCGACCCGTTCGTGCAGCAGCGGCTCGGGCAGCGCCCGGGCGCGCTCGAGCACCGGGCCCCAGGCGTCGCGGACGGCGACCCAGGCGGTCCGCACCGCGTCCGCTCCCCCGTCGCCGGCCGCGCGGACCAGCACCCGCTCCGGGTGGCGCCGGTCGAGCTCGGCCTCGACGTAGGGGCCGACGTCGACCCCGTTGACCGTGAGGCCGAGCAGCTCCCCGTCGACGTCGACCCGCTCGAGCCACGCCCCGCGCAGCCGGGCACCGGTGAGGTCGACGTTGCGCAGGAAGGCGTCCTGCAGGTCGACCTGCTCGAAGCGGGCGCCGGTGAGGTCCACCCGGGTGAGGGTCGAGGCGCGCAGGTCGGTGTCGCGGAGGTCCATCGGCCCAGGGTGGCACCCACCCCCGACACGCCCCGCGCGTCACACTGGTCACATCCGTCCCGGTGGTGCACAATTCGGACATCAGCCTCCGACCCCCATCCGAGGACATCCCTCGGCCGCGGTCCTCCCCGCGAAAGGCACGACCCGATGGACACCATCGACCACGCCCTGCTCGTCCTCCTGCCGGTGCTCGCCGCCGGAGCCCTGCTGCCGTTCGCGATGGAGCGCGTCGAGCGGCTCCTCGCCGGTCCGGCGCCCGCCGAGGGCCCGGGCGACCCGGACTGACGGGTCAGGCGATCGGGGCCGTCCCGAGGACGACCGTCGCCGACCCCGTGGTCCCGTCCGGAGCGGTCCAGGTCAGCGCCACCCGGTCCCCCGGGCGGTGCGCGGTGACGGCCGCGCGCAGCTGGTCCCCGCTCGAGACGCTCGTCCCGTCCACGGACGTCACCGTGTCACCGGCCGCCAGGCCGGAGCCGTCGACCGGTCCGCCGGCGACGACGCCGTACACCGTCGTGGAGCCGTCGGACGCGAGGCCGACCCCGAGATAGCCGTCGTACCCGAGGGCCACGGTGTCGCTCGCCCGCCCGGCGACGACCTCGTCGACCACCTGGCGCACCGTCGCCGCGGGGATGGCGTAGCCGGTGACGTCGCGGGTGCCGCTCGAGGCGGCGACGTTCATCGCGACGACCTGCCCGGCGGCGTCGTAGACCGCACCCCCGG
This sequence comes from Lapillicoccus jejuensis, assembly GCF_006715055.1. Lineage (NCBI taxonomy): Bacteria > Bacillati > Actinomycetota > Actinomycetes > Micrococcales > Intrasporangiaceae > Lapillicoccus > Lapillicoccus jejuensis. The sequence goes on along the minus strand of NZ_VFMN01000001.1, from coordinate 2,192,103 downwards.
AGTCGCCGGGGACGATGTCGGCCGCGAGCTCCACGAGGCCGGAGAGGTGGTGCGTCGTGCCGTCGTCGCCCTGGACGTCGATCTCCTGGGCCAGCGCGGTGACCGTCCCCGGCGCCGCGGTGAGCGTCGACTCCCCCTGCGCGTCGCCGACGGCGGTGACGGACTGGCCCGTGGTCGCGGCGGACGCCGCGAAGGTGACCGGCGTGAGACCGCTCGCCCCCTGCAGCTGCAGGACCGCGACGTCGGCCGTCGCGTCCCCGCCGACGTACGTCGCCGTGTAGGTGCGGCCCGTGCTCATCACCGTCACCCGGATCGAGGTCGCCCCCTCGACGACGTGGTGGTTGGTGACGACGCGCCCGTCGGCCGTGAGGACCATGCCGGTCCCCGCGGCCTCCCCGTCGGTGAGGGTCGAGTCGATCCGGACCAGGCCGGTCAGCTGGGTCGACGTCGGGCTCGTCGTCGTCCCGCTCGTCGTCCCGCCGCTCGCCCCGCTCGTCGTCCCGCTCGTCGTCCCGTCCGTCGACCCGCTCGTCCCCGACACCCCGCCGAGGCCGCCCTCGGTCCAGCCCCCGCGGCCGCCCCACCAGACCGGCGATCCCGTCGTCCCGGACGCGCCGCCGGTCCCGGTGCCCGCGGTCGCCGAGGAGGCGGCCGACGTGGTCGCCGCGGTCGTGCGCAGGGCGAGCACCGAGCCGCCGCCGGCGACCCCGCCGACCGCGAGGGCGGCGACGAGCAGGGCGGCGGCCCGCCGCCGACCGCTCGACCCGGCGGGGCGGTGCGCCGGGGTCACCGGCTGCTCGGCCCCGGGGAGAGCCCCGGAAGGCGTCCCGGGAAGGGACCGGGGAAGCGACTCGGGGGAAGTCTGGTCGTCTGCTGCACGGGTCATGGTGGTCTCCTGAACGCCCTCCGCGACCGTCGCGGATCTCGTTGTCCCCCAACCTCGTCCGCGTCCCTGTGCGGCACGTGTGACGGCGGGAGGTCGCAGCCGTGAGGACCGGGCCATCGTCCGTTCGGCCGATGCCCCCCTCGTCCGTCCGGCCCGACCGCGCCCACGGCGCCGACGAGGGGGGCGGAGGCGCGGGGGGCGTGAATACGATCCGCGTGGCCCCCGACCGGGGGCCACGGCGGGAGGTCACCCGCCGTTCCTCGAGCCACGGCTCGACCCGACCTGGGGGGTCCACACATGTCCCGTCTCCTGCGCCCGCGCGGCGCCCGCCTGCTCGCCTTCGCGGCCGTCACCGTCGCCGCCTCCGGCGCCGTCCTCGGCGTCGCCCCGCTCGCCTCGGCCGCACCGGCCACCGCGACCGTCACCTCCGCCCCGACGACGGGCGGCGCCTTCGTGCCGCTGTCGCCCAGCCGGGTCCTCGACACCCGCTCGGGCGTCGGCGCCGCCAGGGCCAAGGTGGGTCCGGGCGCGTCGGTCACCACCTCGCTGGTCGGCCGCGCCGGTCTGCCCGCCCTCGGCGGCGCGACCGCCGTCGTCCTCAACCTCACGGCCACCAACGGCACGACGGGGGGCTTCCTCACCGCCTACCCGTCCGGGACCGTCCTGCCCAGCACCTCCTCGGTGCCCTTCGTCGCGGGCGTCCCGAACGCCAACCTCGTCACCGTCCCGCTCGGGGCCGACGGCGGCGTCTCGATCACCAACAGCGCCGGGACGACCGACGTCGTCGCCGACGTCGTGGGCTACTACGCGGCAACCGAAGACACGACGTACGGCGGCCTGCAGCCGCTGCCCCCGACGCGCGTCTACGACAGCCGCAAGTTCAAGGAGGTGTACTCGAACGGCGACTTCGTCGACATCTTCCAGGACTTCGACGTCGACGGAGTCGACCGCAACTCCTCGATCACCGGTTGGGTCCTCAACGTCACCTCGGTCGGCTCGACGAGCGACGGCTACGTCACGGCGTGGGACGGCGTCGGCCCGAAGCCGGCGACCAGCTCGCTGAACTTCCGCAAGGGCGTCACGACGGCCAACCTCGTCGAGGTCGGCGCCGGGACCGTCACCGCGGGCGGCCTGGAGCTGCCGAGCTTCCGCCTGCAGACGACGCTCTTCGGCGGGACGACCGGTCTCGTCGTCGACGTCGTCGGCGTCTACACGACGCCGGGCACCGACACGGGCCAGACCGACGCCCGCTTCCGCCCGCTGTCCTCCCCGGTGCGCATCGTCGACACCCGCTCGGCGCAGGCGCCGAACCTCGGCCCGCAGCAGACGCGTACGTTCTCGGCCTCGAGCGTGACGACGGGCTCGACGGTCGCCCTGGCCGCCAACCTCACCTCGGTGAACCCGACGCTGTCGACCTACCTCACGGTCGGCGGCGGCTACGCCCCGACGGTGAGCAGCCTCAACATCACCCCCGGGACGACCCGCTCCAACGGGGCGGTCGTCGCGCTGGAGGCGGGCGCCGCGGCCTCGTTCCGGGCGTTCAACCTGTCCGGCACCACGCCGCTCGTCGTCGACGTGTCGGGCACCTTCGAGGACCCGTCGGCCGGCCCGACGGTCTCCGCGCAGCGCCGGGGCGCGACCGGCGCCGCCTGGTCCGGCGCCACGGCCGGCCACCGGGTCGGCTGACCCGCACGACCACCGCACGACCACCGCTCCGCATCAGCACGACGGGGACGGGCCGGCGCACCAGCGCCGGCCCGTCCTCGCGTCCGGCTAGACCGGGCGGACGACCTGCACGAGGACGGCGACCTCGTGGCGCCCGGTGGGGACCTTGTAGCGGTCCAGGACGTCGGGACCGCAGCTGGCCGTCCCCAGCCCGCGGTGCGCGGCGTCGAGGCAGACGACGAGCCGGTCGTGGGGCTCCAGCTCGTCGGCCGACCGGGCCGCCCACAGCTGCCGCGACGTGTGCCGGGTCGCCGAGAAGTGGAACGGCTCACCCCGCGTCGTGAACCGCAGCGCGTCCCCGGTGGCGGGGTCGACCAGCTCGACCCAGGTCGTGTCGGTGCGCAGCCCGTACTCCTGCGGCATGAGGTACGGCAGGTCGTCGACCGGCCCCTCGTGCCGGCCGAGGACCGCGGACGACTGCCGGTCCGGGTAGCACTCGTGCGGGCCGCGGCCGAACCACGAGACCTGCGAGAAGCGGGGGTCGACCTCGAGGACCATCCCGACGCGCGGGAGGTCGTCGTACTCCTGCGGCACGTCGACGACGAGCCGGTGCAGCACCCCGCCGGCCGCCTCCTCGCTGGACAGCTCGTGCGGCAGCGTGAAGCCGTCGTCGAGCAGGCCCCAGCGCTTCCAGCTCGCGAGGGCCTTGCCGCCCTGCAGCTCGTCGTCCTCGTCGGCGTGGAAGACCTTGAAGCCGTCGTTGTCGGTCGCCGCCCGCCACACGTGCAGCGCCGGGGCGCCCGCCTCGTCGGCGGTGGGGACGCGGCCGCCGTCCGCGGCCGGCGCGGGCACGGCGCCCCCGCGCAGGACGACCTGGTCCCAGGCCACGAGGTGACCGGCCGGCGCCCACCACGCGTCCTCGCGGGTGGTCCACTCGACGTCGAGCAGCACCGAGGCGCCCTCCGGCACGTCGCGGGGGTACGGCGTCGTCGCCTCCCCGAGCGGGGCCACCTCCACCGCGAGCTCGCCCTCCCCAGCGGGCTCGCCGTCGACGGTGAGGCGCCAGCGCCCGACCAGCCCGTCCAGGCCGAGGAAGGCCTGCCGGTTGCGCACCAGCAGCCCGTCGCCCCCGGGTGCGACCTCGACGGCGACCGGACGGTGCACCCAGGCCAGCTCCCGCATCGCCGGGTGCGGCCCGAGATCGGCCGAGACGAGCCCGTCGGCGACGAAGTTCGCGTCGTTGGGCTCGTCACCGAACTGGCCGCCGTAGGCGAGGCGGGTGCGGCCGTCGGGCAGCGTCTGGCGCAGCCCGTGGTCCTTCCACTCCCAGACGAACCCGCCCTGCAGACCGGGGGTGGACCAGATCGTCTCCCAGTAGTCGGCCAGCGAGCCGTTGCTGTTGCCCATCGCGTGCGAGTACTCGCACAGCACCAGGGGCCGGTCGGCCTCGCCCGAGGCGACCTGCGCGCCGTAGGCCGCGATGGCGTCGATCGTCGCGTACATCGGGCAGACGACGTCGGTCGCGTGGTGGCCGTGCAGCCAGCCGAGGGTGCGGATCGCGTCCTCGTAGTGCAGCGGCCGCGACGGGTCGACCCGGCGGATCCACCCCGCGAGCGCGTCGTGGTTGGCGCCGTAGCCGCTCTCGTTGCCGAGGCTCCACTGGACGATGCTCGGGTGGTTACGCAGCCGGCTGACCATCCGCGCGCCCCGGTCGACCCAGGTGGCCCGGTAGTCGGGGTCGTCGCACAGCGACCAGTTCCACGCGTGCGACTCGATGTCCGCCTCGCAGACGACGTAGAACCCGAGCTCGTCGCACAGCTCGTAGAAGGCCGAGTCGTTCGGGTAGTGCGAGGTGCGGACGGCGGTGATGTTGTGCCGCCGCATCTGCAGCAGGTCGTCGCGGATGTCCTCCCGGGTGACGGCGCTGCCGCGGTCGGGGTGGATGTCGTGCCGGTTGACACCGTGCACCCAGACCCGCTGTCCGTTGACGAGGAAGTCGCTTCCCCGGACCTCGGTGCGCCGGAAGCCGGTGCGCGTCGTGACGACGTCCACGACGTCGCCCTGAGGGTCGAGCAGCTCGACGCGCACCTCGTGCAGCTCGGGGCGCTCCGCGCTCCACGGCTCGACGTCGAGGTCCTCCCACACGACGTGCGCGGTGTGGCCGCGGTACTCGTAGGGGCGCAGCGACGTCGGGACGGGCGCGTCGAGGTCGTCGGCGCCGGGGTGGCCCGGCCCGCCGTCGACGCCGCCGAGGACGACCCGGACGGTCCACCCCTCCTGCGGCTCGCCGGCGAAGCGCACGGTCGCGGCGATGTCGGCCCGGCCGAGACCGGTCTCCGGGTCCCAGTCGGGCACGACGACGACGTCGTCGAGCGCGGTCGTCGGCAGCGCCTCGAGGACGATGCCGCGGTGCGGACCGGCCATCCACCAGTTGTCCTGGTCCTCGACGTAGCTGGCGGCGGCGTAGCGCACGACCGCGAGCGCCAGCTGCGCCGGTCGGCCGGGAGTCAGCAGCGCGGTGACGTCGTACTCGCTCGGGAGGCGGCTGTCGGTCCCGTAGCCGACGAACGTGCCGTCGAGCCAGACGGCGTGGGCGGTCTCGACGCCGTCGAGCCGCAGCACGAGCCGGCGCCCGTCCCAGTCGGCCGGCACGTCGACGGTGCGGCGGTAGACGCCGGTGGGGTTGCGCTCGGGCAGCCGCGGCGGCGGGCCGGGGAAGGGCATCTGGACGTTCGTGTAGTGCGGCAGGTCCTCGGCGATCTGCATCGTCCAGTTGCCGGGGACGGCGAGGGTGCGCCACCCGTCGGCCGGCGGCTGCGCGGCGACCCAGGTCGCCTCGACGTCGTCCGGGGTCTCCGCCAGGCGGAAGTCCCAGTCGCCGTCGAGGACGAGCCGGGCGGTGTCGGGGCGGGTCGCGTCGGCGTGCAGCGGCAGGCGGCCGATGGCGACGCAGGTGGGGTCGGTCCAGGGGCGCAGGACGCCGATGTCGGGGAGCACGGGCAGGACGCTACCCGCCCGCGCTCCCCGCGGTCAGCGCGGTCCGAGGGGCGTCAGGTGGTGACGGCGAAGCCCCCCGCGGTCACCGTCACCGTGCCACCCGGGACGCCGGCCACGGCCCCCCGTCGCACGCCGCCCGCGGTCCACGTCCAGCCCGACCCCGGGGCCACCGCGCCGCACGACGCCGGGTCCGTGGTGGCGTTGGCGTAGAGCACCGCGGGGGTGCCCGAGCCGCGTGCGTAGGTCACCGTCGAGACGACCGGCAGCAGGACGAGCGCGTCGAGGCGCAGGTCGCCGGTCGTGTCGACGAGCACCGACACGGTGCCGGCCGGCAGCGGTCGGGGCAGCGGGAACGGCCTCAGCAGCCCGTCCGCCGGCACGACACCCGTACGGCGCAGACCGCCGTTCGGCAGGGTGCCGACGAGGGTACGACGCCCCGCCGCGTCCACCGCCCAGTACCGGCTGCGCCCGAGGTCGCCCGGACGCCGGTCGACGACCGGCTGGAGCAGCCACTGGTCGTCACCGACCGGTCCGGGGAGGGTGACGCCCACCGTGCCGCCGGCCGGGACGTCGACGTACGCGCCGCCGGACCAGTTGGCGGCGCCGGTCCAGGCCGACGGCGGGGTCACGACGGCGGCGCCGCCGGCGAGGGTGCCGCTCTCGGCCTCGACGACGGTGAGGCCGTGGAAGGCGTAGCCGGTGACCGAGGCGGCGAGCGCCGCCGCGACCGGGTGGGCGTCGAGCGCGAGCATCGCCAGCTGGCCGTGGATCGTCGACTCGGCGCCGCTGTTGACGTTGACGCGCCCGTCGGTCTCGACGCCGTCGTTGGTCACGCCGGTGGCGGGGTCGTAGACCGGGCGGCCCGAGGTGTTCGCCCCGAAGAACCAGCCACCGGCCAGCCCGGCCAGGGTGAGGAACCCGCGCGAGCCGGTGAGGTCCGCGGCGGCGAGCAGGCCCGCGACGCGCCCCTCGGCGCCGTACGCGATCTGCGCCTCGGCGGGCAACGGCGCCCACGCGTTGTGCGGGCCGCCGGAGGTGAGCACCTGCGGGGTGAAGGTGCCGGCGTCGGAGAGCAGCGCCGCCCTTGCGGTGGCGTCGCCGAGGACGCGGGCCGCCGCACCGAGGGCCGCGGGGGCCTCGCCGCCCCAGGCGTGCCAGAAGCTCTGCGAGGTGACGGTGGGCAGGACGGCGCCGTACGGCCAGGTTCCGGTGGCCCCGGAGCGCATGGCGGCGACGCCCTTGGTGTAGCGGGTGAGGGCGCGCCGGACGCGGGTCGCGTAGGGGTCGGCCTCGAGGTAGGCGGCCAGGCCGAGGCACGCCTCGGCGGTCGCGTCGGCACCACCGGTGACGAGCCAGCCCGGGACCCGGACGTCGTCGGCGACGAGCCAGGTGCCGTAGCGCGAGAGGCTCGCCCGCTCCAGCGCGTCGAGGCACAGCGACATCCGTCTCTTGAGGAAGCGGGCGACGCGGACGTCGCGGCCGACGAAGAGCGCGTAGCCCTCGCCGATGGCCCACACGGTGCGCGCCAGCCAGTAGGACTCGGCGCTGTCGGACGGGTTCGGCGAGTCCGGCGGGGTGGGCGTGAGGTTGAGCTCGCCGTCGGGCTGGAGCCAGAGCACGACGTCGCCGGCGTGGGGGCCGTCGACGTCCTGGAGCCAGGTGAGGGTGCGCAGCAGCTCGAGCGCGTCGTCGGCGCTCTGCCCGTCGACACCGGCACGGGCGGCGCGGGCGAAGACGACGGCGGCGCGCGCGATGTCGTCGGCGTTGTAGGCGCCCTGCGACCAGTGGCCCGTCGCGGGGTCGAGGCTGCCACCGCCGACCCGGTCGAACCCGCCGTCGGACGTCGCGTTCGCGTAGGTCCACGGGGCGCGGCCGGTCGGGCGCTGCGCGATGTCGATCGTCGTGTGGGTGCTGCTCACGGCGAGCGGGACGTCGTCGAGCAGCCAGCGCAGGTGGGCGAGGTTGGTCAGCCGGCGACCGCCCGCGGGGGCGGCGGCCGTCGGCGACGCGGAGGCCGAGGACGGGGCGGTGACCAGGCCGGCGGCCGTGAGCGTCCCGGCGGCGCCGGCGAGGACGCTGCGGCGGGTGGGGAGCGCGCTCACAGCGACGACCACCGGTCGCCGGGGCGGGAGGTCGCGACGCCGAGCGTCGAGTCGGACTGGCCGTAGTAGGCGAACCACCGGTCGCGGAACCAGACCAGCCCCTCGACGAAGGTGACGTTGGAGACCAGCCCGTGGGTGTCCTCGTACGTCGTCGGCTCGAGCCAGGGGCGGGTGAGCTCGGCGAGCAGCTCGGTGGGCCGCTCCGGGTCGACGAGCGCCTGCCCGGCGGTGTAGCGCACCGTGCCGTCGGGGTTCTTCACCGCGGCGTTGTGGACCAGCAGGACGAGCCCGTCGTCGGTGAGCAGCGGTGGTGGCCCCACCTCGACGAGGAAGTCGCTGAACGTCCCCGGTCGCGGCGCCATCAGCGGCGCCTCGGTGTCGCGCACGACCGGCGTCCAGTGCAGCAGGTCGGGCGAGGTCGCCGCCCAGATCGACCCCTCGCCGAAGAACATCAGCCAGTGGTCACCGACCTTGTGCGGCAGGATCCCGCCCGCCTTCGACCAGTCGCCGGTGCCGCCGTCCTCGCGGCCCTGCGGCTGGAAGGTGTCGAAGCCGGGGAACATCGGCCCGTGCTTGGTCCACGAGCGCAGGTCGGTCGAGGTGGCCAGGCAGAGCACGGCGCGCGACCGGTCCCACCCCGAGTAGGTGAGGTAGTAGGTGCCGTCGACCTCGGTGACCCGGGGGTCCTCGACGCCGTACCGGTCGTAGTCCTCGCTGGGCGACAGGACCGGGTCGGCCTCGCGCTTGAAGGTGGTGCCGTCGTCGCTCCAGGCGAGGCCGACGTGCGAGACGACGTCGTCGGCGTGGGCGCGGTAGAGCAGGGCGACGCGGTCGTCGACGACGATCGCCGCGGGGTTGTAGACGCTGCCCGACTCCCACGTGTCGCCCTGCGGCGCGAGGATCGGGTTGTGCTCGTAGGGCGTGAACGGCCCGAGGGGGAAGGCGACGGGTCCGGTGCTGACGGTGGGCATGGGGGCTCCGATCAGGGACGAGGGGTGGGAGGTGCGGGTCAGCCCTTGACGGCGCCGCCGACGACGCTGGCGACGAGGTAGCGCTGGAGGAAGAGGTAGACCACCAGCAACGGCGCGGCGACGATGATCGTCGCGGCGGAGAGCAGGCTCCACTGGCTGACGTAGGTGCCCTTGAAGGCGAACAGCCCGAGGGTGACCGGGAACTTGCTCTGGTCGGGCAGCAGGATGGTCGCGAGGATGATGTCGTTCCACACGCCGATGGCCTGCAGGATGAAGACCGTCGCGAGCACCGGCTTGATGAGCGACGGCAGGAACGTGAAGAGGTAGCGGACGTACCCGACGCCGTCGAGGGCGGCGGCCTCGTCGATCTCCTTCGGGACGGACTTCACGTAGCCGGCGATGAGCAGCGGACCGACGCCGACGCCCGAGGCCATGATGAGGATGTAGCCCAGCCGGGTGTCGTAGAGGTTGAGCCGCAGCGCCAGCTGGAAGACGGTGACGAGGGTGTTGGGCAGGAAGAGCATCGCCGCGAAGAGCGAGCTCCACAGCCGGGTGTGGCGCAGGTAGCCGCGCGCGACCGGGAAGCCGACCATGAGCGAGATGAGCGTCCCGATCGCCGCGGCCACGAAGGTGTAGAGGACGCTGTTGAGCAGGTAGGCGGCGAAGTTGCCCTTCTCCCAGGCGGTGACGAAGTTGCCGAGCTGCGGCAGCGTGACCAGCCCGGTCGGGTTGCGGAAGAACTCCGCGTCCGACTTCAGCGCCGTGTTGAGCAGGAAGAGCAGCGGGTAGGCGTAGACGACCACGACGAGCGCCATGACGACGTAGAGCGCGATCCGCGCGCGGGACCGGGGTGCCGCGGCCCCCGTACGACGTCCCGGGTCGCGGGCGGGGGTACCGGCGGGAGCGTGGGGGTCGCCGGTCGGGGCGCCGGAGGGGTCGCCGGTGGTGACCGCGGTGGGGCCGATGACGCTCACAGCTGGGTCTCCCTCCGACGCAGGTAGGCCAGCGTCGCCAGTGACACGACCATGACGATGAGGAACTGGACGACCGAGATGGCGGCCGCGTAGCCCTGCGACTGGGCGACCCCGCCCTGGGCCCCGCCGAAGCCCTGGGTGAAGATCGCCAGCGAGAGCACCTGGGTGGCCGGGTTGATCGGCCCGGTGAGGACGTAGATCAGCTGGTAGCTCTGCAGCGCGCCGATGACGCACAGCAGGGTGTTCGCGGTGACCGACGGGGCCAGGAGGGGGTAGGTGACGTGGCGCAGCCGCTGCCACCCGCCGGCGCCGTCGATGGCGGCGACCTCGTAGAGCTCCTGCGGGATGGCCTGCAGCCCCGCGAGGTAGATGACGACCGCGACGCCGATGCCCGACCAGACCTGGACGGCGATGACGAGCGGCATGGCCAGCGACGGCGAGCCGAAGAACGCCGACGACGACCCGAACCAGCTCCACACGCTCGCCGCCGGCCCGCCCGAGGGGTTGAAGAGCAGGCTGAAGACGAGGCCGATGACCGTGACGCCGAGGATCGTCGGGAGGAAGACGATGGCGCGGGCGGCGGTCCGCCCGCGCAGCCGCTGGTTGAGCAGGACGGCGATGAACAGGGCGATGACGTTCTGGAACAGCGTGACCGCGACGGCGAAGACGAGCGTGTTGCGCAGCGCGTGGACGTTGTAGCCGAGCTGGGCCGAGGAGAAGAACGTCGTGTAGTTGTCCAGCCCCACGAAGTGCACGGGCAGGAACGGCAGCGACCGGATGTCGGTGAACGAGATGGCGAGCACCCCGACCGCCGGCACGAGCGAGAAGACGACGACGAGGGCCAGGCCGAGCGCGAAGACCAGCTGCGCGCTCGACCTCCGTCCGAAGAGGAAGGAGCGGTTCACGCCCGGCTCACTTGGCCAGACCGGCGGACCAGTCCTTCTGCGCCGCCTGCGCCGCGCCGGCCGCGTCGGCCCCGCCCATCGGCGAGATGCCGGCCCAGTTGAACGGCACCGTGGCGTTCGGCCCGGCCTTGGTGTTGGCGATCCAGATCGTGTCCCAGGCGGCCTGGAACTGCTGGGTGTACTTCTCGACCCCGCTGTAGAACGCGTTGCTCTTCGCGCCCTGCACCGCCGGTGCGAAGCCGGCCTGGTCGTCGAAGAGGTCGTAGTGCTTGGTGAAGAAGTCCATCCACGCGACGGCCGCGTCGGGGTTCTTCGCGTTGGCCGGGATGGCGAGGGACAGTTCGACCTTGCCGCCGAGCGAGGCGTTGTCGCCCGCGGTGTCGCTCGAGGGCAGCGGGACGTAGCCGAAGTCGAGGTTGCTGCCGCCGGCCTTCTGCAGCGTCGTCGTGTTCCACGTGCCGTCGGGCATCATCGCGAACTTGCCGGCCACGAAGTCGGCCGTCATCGTCGCGTAGTTGACGCCGGCGAAGTTGGGCTCGGCGAAGCCGTAGAGGGTCTGGACGCGCTGCAGGACCTCCTCCTGCGTGCCGTCGTCGAGCTTGGTCTGCCCGTCGTAGAGACCCTTCGCCAGCGCGGTCTTGGCGTCGGCGGAGGGGTAGAGGCCCTGGACGACGCCGAGGGTCATGACCCCGGCGGAGTCCTTGCCGGCGATGCCCAGCGGCGTGACGCCCTTGGCCTTGAGGGCCTCGCAGGCCGTGACCAGCTCGTCCCACGTCGTCGGGACGCTGATCCCGTTCTGCTGGAAGATCTTCTTGTTGTAGAACATGCCCGTGTAGTAGCTGAGGCCGGTCGGCACCGTGTAGTTCTTGCCCTTGTACGTCGTCGCCTTGAGCACGGTCGGGTTGAAGGCGGAGAGGAACGACTGCCCCGACAGGTCGAGGAAGCCCCCGGAGTCGGCGAGGCGGGCGTCGTCGCCGGCGTTGCTCGCCGGGACGTAGCTCGGCACCTCGCGGGGGAAGGCGACGACGATGTCGGCGCTGCCGGCGGTGAGCCGGGAGGCTCGCGCCTGGTTGTAGTCCTCGTTCGGGATGGCCGAGAAGCTCACCTGCACACCGGGGTTCGCGGCCTGGAAGGCCTTGTTGACCGCCTGGAAGCCCGCGTCGGAGCCGGCCGAGCTCGACACGAGGATGTTGAGGGTGCCCTTGACCTGGCCTCCCACCGTGGGGGCGGCACCACCGGCTGCGCCGCTCCCGCCGCTGCAGGCCGCCAGGGCCAGTGCGCCGGCGGTCGCCACGAGGGCGGCCGAGCGGGACCTGTTCGACATCGTCGTCGCCATCTGTCCTCCAAGAACCGAAACGTTTAGGTTCCTGGCAACGTAGCACCGGCTCGCGCCGGGCGGAAGGAGCCCGACCTAAACGTTTCGGGGGGGAACGCTGCGCGTCGGCCGGGGCGCGACCAGCGAGCCGCGCAGCACCGGGGTCGTCGCCTCGATCTCGACGTCCTCGACCCGGTCGCCGTCGAGCAGCCGCAGCAGCGTCTCCGCCGCGGCCGCCCCCAGCCGGCGCGGGGCCGTCGCGACCGTGGTGAGGGAGGGCCTGAGGAACCCCCCGATCTCGATGCCGTCGAAGCCGGTCACCGAGAGGTCCGAGGGGACGTCGAGGCCGAGCGCCCCCGCGCCCGAGACCAGCCCGACCGCCATGAGGTCGCTCGCGCAGACCACCGCGCTGGGAGGCGTGGGACCCGCGAGCAGCCGTGGGGCGGCGCGGCTGCCGCTCTCGGTCGAGAAGTCGCCGTACACCACCGGTCCGGGGCGCAGCCCGGCGTCGACGAGGACGCTGCGCCAGACGGCGAGCCGCTGCCGGGTGTGGATCAGGCCGCGCCGGCCGGCGAGGTGCGCGACGTCGCTGTGGCCGAGCGCGACGACCTGCTCGACGAGCGACCGCAGCCCGGGCAGGTGGTCCTGGCGCACCGACGGCAGCTCGCAGCCGGGGTCGCTGTTGACCGCCACGGCGGGCAGGCCGAGGTCGCGCAGCAGCGGGACCCGCGGGTCGGTCGCCGCCATGTCGGTGAGGAAGACCCCGTCGACCCGGTGGTCGAGCGCCATCCGGCGGTAGCGCTCGGTCGCCGCCTTGTGGGTGCCCGCCATCTGCAGGACGAGCGCGTAGCCGCGTCGCTCGAGGACAGACTCCACGCCGGCGATGAAGGCGGCGAAGAACGGGTCCGACTCCAGCACGGTCGTCGCGCGCTCGAGGACGAGCCCGACGGCGTACGCCCGCTTGCCCGAGAGGCTGCGCCCGCGCAGCGAGGGCACCCAGCCGAGACGGTCGGCCACCGCGAGGATGCGGGCCCGCGTCTCGGTCGAGACCCCGGGGCGGTCGTTGAGGGCGGCCGAGACGGAGGCGATGGAGACCTGCGCCTCGGCGGCGACGTCGAGGATGGTCACTCTCGAGCGCACTGGAACGACCTCCCTGCCGGGCGGTCCCGGCAGGACGGGAACGCTACCGCACGCCGTCCGGCTCGTCGCGGCGCCCGAGCGGCACCCGCAGCATCTCGCCCCCGACGGTGCGCAGGTCCTCCGCGTCGCTGGTGGTGCGGCCCGCCTCGGCACGCTCGCGCAGGAGGTCGGCCGCGAACACCTCGGAGTCGTCGGTCGCCTCGTAGCCGAGGGCCCGCGCCGCCTCCTGCGACCACCAGGCGCGGGTGTTGCGCGAGACGCCCCAGACCACGACGTGGCCGTCGACCGGCCCGGTCAGCGCCGCCTCGACGAGCCGACCGACGTCGTCCGGCGAGAGCCAGATCGCGAGGTCGCGCTCGGTGTGCGGCCGCTCCACACAGGCCCCGATGCGCAGCGAGACGACCTCCTGGCCGAAGCGGTCGGCGTACAGCTGGGCGAGGTGCTCGACGGCCGCCTTGCTCCAGCCGTAGTAGGTGTCCGGCCGCGGCGGCAGGCCGTCGGGCAGCACCCCGCCCACCACCTCCTCGCGGCGGCGGAAGCCGAGCGCGTGGCTGCTCGAGGCGATCACGACGCGCCGTACGGCGCCCTGGTGGGCCGCCTCGAGGACCCGGCGGCTGCCCAGGACGTTGGTCTCCAGGACGGCGTCGAAGGCCGCCTCGGTGGGGATCCCCCCGAGGTGGACGACCGCGTCGACGCCGGCGGTGGCCCGGGTCAGCAGGTCCTCGTCGAGGACGGACCCGGTGACCAGCTCCTCCTCCCCCGTGCCCGCGAGGGTGGGCAGCGGGTCGGGGGTGAGCAGCCGCAGCACCCGCCCGGGCCGGGCCAGCCGGGTGCGCAGGAACCCGCCGATGCGCCCCGAGGCACCGGTGACGAGGACGGTGGTCGTGGTCACCTGGCGCACGCTACCCGGGCCGGCGCGACGTGCCTGCGTACCCTTGCGGTTACGTAACCGTATCGGTAAGTTGACGGCATGGACGCCGTCCTCCAAGCGCTCGCCGACCCGAGCCGCCGCACCGTGCTGGAGATCCTCCGGGACCACCCCGCCACGGCCGGCGAGCTCGCCGACGCGCTGCCGATCGCCCGACCGGGCGTCTCGCGGCACCTGCGGGTGCTGCGCGAGGCCGGGCTGGTCGACGTGCAGGCCGACGCGCAGCGCCGGATCTACACGCTGCGGCCCGAGGCGCTCGTCGAGGTCGACGAGTGGCTCGAGGGCTACCGCGTCCTGTGGCGGCAGCGACTGGACGCCCTGCACACCGAGGTCGCCCGGGGGCGCCGTACGCGCGCCACCACCCACACGACCCACACCACCCACACCACCGCGAAGGACCCGTCATGACCGTCACCACCAGCACCCGTCCGCTCGACGACACCCGCGGCGTCGTCCGCGTCGAGGACGTCTACGACACCGACCTGGCCGACCTCTGGGACGCCTGCACCCGGCCCGAGCGGCTGGCCCGCTGGATCGCCCGGGTCGAGGGCGACGACCTGCACGAGGGCGGCACCGTGCAGGCGGTGTTCACCAGCTCGTGGAGCGGGGCGGTGCTCGTCGAGACGTGCGAGGCCCCGACCCACCTGCGCCTGCTCTCGGACGTCGGCACGGACGAGGAGACCGTCGTCGAGGTGTGGCTGACCGCGGAAGGGGACCGCACCCGGCTCGTCGTCGAGGAGCGCGGGCTCCCGCTGACCGGGCTGCACCACTACGTCGCCGGGTGGAGCGTCCACCTCGAGGACCTCGGTCGCGCCGTGGCGACCGACGCGCCGGTGTACGACGAGCCGTGGTCGGCCGAGCAGCCCTGCGCGAGCTGGCACGCCCGCTGGCGCGAGCTCTCCGACCGGCACGCGCCGACCGGGTCCTGACGCTCAGCGCACGCCGGCGCCGACCTCCTGCACGGTGCGGTAGCCCGTGTCGAGGTCGACGACCTCGACGCTGACGACGCCGGCCGGGTCGACGGTGTAGCGCTCCTCGACCAGCGGCCCGTGCTCGCGGCGCACGACCGGGGCGTCGCGCAGCGCCACGCCCTCACCCTGCAGCGCCGGGTCGAAGGGGAAGAGCACCTCCCCCGCCGGGGCGAGGTCGCCCCGGGGCTGGCCGGCGGCGTCGAGGCCGGCGTACTCGACGAAGCGGAACCAGCCGACGCTGTGCGCGGCGCGGTAGCGACGGGTCACGGTGAGCCGCTCCGACGCGTCGCCGGGGGCGACCGGGTCCGGCGTCAGCAGACCCCGGTCGAGGATCGGGTCGAACGAGACCTGCCCGCCCGCCTCGCGCTCGCGGAAGACGCCGAAGCCGCGGGAGAGCCTGTCCCGCAACGAGAACGGCCGGTCCGGGTCCGCGGCGATCGCCAGCCCGATCGCGGTCGAGGCGCTCGGCAGCGGGGAGCGGTGCACCCGCCTCCCGAAGCGGGCGCGCAGCACCCGCGGCACGAGGGGCAGCGACGTCGCGCCGCCGACGACGTACACCCCGGCGACCCCGGGCAGCTCCTCGCCGTCGGTGGCCGCGGGCAGCAGCGCCACGAGCGGCGCCATGGCGTCGGCGGACCGCTCGACCAGCGGGGTGGCGGCGTCGTAGAAGTCCGCGACGTCGACGGTGACCAGGCGGGTGCCGCCGTCGCCGTCGGCGACCTCGAGCCCGACCCGGCGGGTCTGCGGGGTGAGCCCCTCCTTGGCCCGGCGGGCCTCGTCGAGCAGGTCGGCCCAGCCGGCCGTCCCCAGCGCGGCGCGCGTCGTCCCGGCCCGCTCGAGGGCGAGCCGGGCCAGCAGCGCGTCGAAGTCGTCGCCCCCGAGCCGCTCGACCCCGTACGACTCGACGACCTCGTGCCGCGTCCCGTCGAGACGCAGCAGCGACGCGTCGAAGGTGCCGCCGCCGAGGTCGTAGACGAGGACGTGGTCGCGCCGCGAGGTCACCGACCGCGACTGCCGGTGCGCGAACTCGAGGCTGCCGGCCGACGGCTCGTTGACCATCCCGACGACGTCGAAGCCGCCGCGGCGGACGGCCTCGAGGGTGAGGAAGCGCTGCGCGCTGTGCGCGCGCGCCGGGACGCCGACCACGGTGCGCGGGGCGTCGTCGCCCGAGGAGCGGTCCAGGGCCCCGTCGACGGCCTCGCGCAGGTGGGCGAAGAACCCGGTGAGCACGTCGAGCAGCGGCAGCTCGCGCTCGCCCACCCACACGGTCGACTCGGCCGTCACGCCGGGGTCGGCGAGCGAGCGCTTGACCGAGCGCAGCAGGGGCGCGCCGCGCCGGGCTGCGGCGAGGGCGTCGAACCCGAAGACCAGGCCCCCGCCGTCGTCGGCCACGACCGTCGGCACGTGGTCGTGGGCGTCCTCGTGCTCGTCGGGGAAGGACAGCACCGGGTAGTTGCCCCGGTCCGCCTGGGCCACGACCGTGCGGGTGGTGCCGAAGTCGAGCCCGAGGTCCATGGCTCCAGCCTAGGCGTGCGGGCGCGGGCCGCGGCCCCCGTCCCGACGAGCAGTCGCCGGGACGGGGGCCGTCGTGAGCCCTCGGTGGGTCAGCCGTTCAGGCCGAACCCGTAGGGGTAGAGCGGGTCCTTCCCGTCGCCGACGTTGATCGGCTCCTGGGCGATGGAGCGGGGCCAGCTGACCGGCAGCCGCCCGGTGTAGCGGGCGGCGCCGTACAGGTCGTCGGCCACGCCGGCGCCCTCGCTGCCCGGCAGCCACGCGGCGACGAGCGCGTCGACCTTGTCCAGCAGGTCGGCCGGCATGACGACCGGGCGGCCCGAGACGACGACGACGGTGCAGGTCGCGGCCTTCGCGCAGACCGTGCGGACCGCCTTCGTGTCGGCGTCGCTGAGCTTCATCGTGTTCGGGCCGTTGAGGGTCGGGCCACCGACGTCACCGAAGCCCTCGGCGTACGGCGTCTCGCCGACGACGACGACGCCGTTCGCCCCGGCGGGGACCGGGGCCGACGCGTCGGTGCTCGTCGTCACCGTCCCGGTCGCGTGCTCGCGGATCCCGTCGAGGATCGTCGTCCCCGGGATGACGTGCTGGCCCGACTGCCCCTGCCAGGAGAGCGTCCAACCGCCCGCCTGGTTGCCGAGGTCGTCGGCGTTGCTGCCGGCGACGTAGACGGGGGCGCCCGCGGTGAGCGGGAGCGTCGCGTTCGCGTTCTTCAGCAGGACCTGCGACTCCTGCACGGCCTTGCGGGCGACGGCGCGGTGGGCGGCGCTGCCGACCGTGCCGATGTTGCTCCGGTCGGTGTAGGGGTGCTCGAAGAGGCCGAGCTCGACCTTCTTGGTGAGGATGCGCGTGACCGCGTCGTCGATGCGCGACATCGTCACGTCACCGGAGCGGACGAGGTCGGTGAGGGTCGACTCGAACTCGCGCCAGCCGACGGTGTCGCCGCTGTAGGGCTCCATGGCCATGTCGAGACCGGCGTCGACGGCCGTCTTCACCTGGTGCCGGTAGTCGCCGGGCAGCTGGTGGATGGCGCGCCAGTCGGAGATGACGAAGCCGTCGAAGCCGAGCCGACCCTTGAGGACCCCGGTGAGCAGCTGCTCGTTCCCGGTCATCTTCGTGGGGTTGCCCACGCCGTCCTCGATCCAGTCGACGCTGGAGAACGAGGGCATGACCGAGCCGACGTCGTACTTCTTGACCGCCGGGACGAACGGCGCGAGCGCGAGCTGCTCCCACTGCTGGCGGGTGACGACGTCGATGCCCTGGTCGATGGTGTAGTCGCCCGAGCCGGTGCCGTAGGCGGTCAGGCCGTCGCCGGCGAAGTGCTTGGCGGTCGCGAGCACGCGGTCGGCGTGGTCGAGCTGCCCGGGCGGACCCTGCAGGCCGCGGACGGCGACGCTCATCGTGGAGACGAGCGCGGGGTCCTCGCCGAACGACTCGTAGGTGCGGCCCCAGCGGTCGTCGCGGGCGACGCACAGGCACGGCGCGAAGGCCCAGTTGGGGCCGACGGCGCGCGTCTCGGTCGCGGTGATGTGCTCGATCCGCTCGACGAGGGCGGGGTCGCGCGTCGCGCCGAGGCCGATGTCGTGCGGGAAGACCGTCGCGCCGTACAGGTTGTTGTTGCCGTGGACGCTGTCAATCCCGTAGAGCAGCGGGATCCCGAGCCGGGTGCTCATCGCGGCCCGCTGGTAGCGGTCGACCATGTCGGCCCAGCCGGTCGGCGTGTTGTCGGCGGGCACCGAGCCCCCGCCGGAGAGCACGCTGCCGAGGCCGTACGACGCGATCTGGCTCGGATCCGCGTCGATGTCGGCGCGCTCGGCCTGGGTCATCTGCCCGATCTTCTCGGCCAGGGTCATCCGCGACAGCAGGTCGGCCACCCGCTGCCCGGTGGGCAGCGAGGCGTTCCGGTACGGCGCGTCGGCGGGGACCGCCTGCGCGGTGGACGTGGTCGCGGTGGCGCTGCCGGCGCCGAGGGCGGGGCCGGCGGCGAGCCCACCGGCGAGGGCGAGCGCGAGCGGGCTCGCGACGAGGGCGGCGCGCAGGCGCCGTCGGGCGGGGCGGGCACCCGGTGGGGTGCCGGTGCGGGTCAGGGGCATGGATGGACCTCCACGGTCGTCGGCGTCGTTGCCGCGCCTCGGCGCAGGAGCGCCTGAAGCGGTTAAGCACCGCCACGCTAGGCCGCTGCGGTTCAGCGCTCGCCCTGCGGACGGTCAGCGTTCCCCCAAGGAGCGCCGACCCCCCTCCTGCCCGGTGTCGCCCCCGCGAATCGGATTTGGCCCACTCGGCTCGGGTCGTGACCGGAGCCGAGCGCCGCGAATCCGATTCGCGAGGACCCCGGTCAGGCGCGGCGCAGGACCTTGGCCGAGTGCGGCGGCAGCGTCACGCTCGTCACGCTCGCGCCGGAGAGGTCGACGAAGGGCCGGCCCAGCGAGACCGTGAGCGTCCGAGTCCCGGGGTTGACCAGGACCTTCCCGCCGGTGAAGACCCGCTGGTAGACCCCCTTGCCGTTGACCGTGTAGGCACCCGTCGGCGTCCCGAGCTGCGCGGCGGCCGCCCACTGCGGTCGCACCGTCGTCGACCGCTCGGTGATGTCGTAGAGGAAGGTCCACCGCGTCAGCCCCTGCGCGGCGAGCAGGTAGGTCCCCATGGAGAACTCGTGCCACTGGTCCTTGGCCGCGACCGGCGCGTCGGTCCACACCTTCGTGCACAGCAGGAGCACGTGGCCCTTCGCCTCCGCGTCGGCGACCATCGCGACGCTGAGCCGCCACTGGTCGAGGGTCGGCGGCGGGTCGAGCGGCGCCCGCCCGGCGCGCAGGAAGGTCTCGGAGATCATCCCGTCCGTGCCGTCGAGCAGCGTGGCCGTCGCGCCGGTGCCGTCGACCCCGAAGTACCGGTCGCCGTCGCCGACGCTGTTGCCGTAGACCGGCAGCGGGGCGACCTTGGCGCGGACGGTCGCGCCGAGCGCGGTGGTCGCGGCGATCCAGTCGGTCGGCGTCCACGGCAGCCCGGTGCGGGCGTCGATCGGCTCGCGGTCGGAGGCCATCCCGGGCCCGAACGGACCGATGACCGGCCCCGGACCCATGATGTCGAAGAGGCAGCCGTCGTACCCGCTCTCGGCGGTGCGGTCGCGGCACTCGGTCGCGCGGGTGCGCACCCACCCGGCCTTGCGCGGGTCCATCATCCAGGCGCCGTACTTGCTGCGGACCTTGGTGCCGTCCGCCCCGCGGACGTACCAGTCGGCGGGGTAGGCGGTACCCAGCGCGTGGTTGGCCTCGGTGGCGTTGAGGTAGGTGAGGATCCGCAGCGCGGGGTTGAGCGCCCGCATCTGCGGGAGGTACGGCGTGTAGATCCCCGGCTTGGCGACGAGCAGGTCCGTGCGGGCGTCCGCGAGCGCCTGGTCGAGCGTCACCGAGCTCTCCCGGGTCATGTACTGCGGCGCCCACGTCGCGAACACCGACCCGGTCGCCGTCGGCGCCGTCGGTGCGGCGGCCGCCCCCGGCGGTCCCACCGTGAGGCCCGTGAGGCCCGCCAGCAGCAGCGCGACGAGCGCGCCCACCACCGTCGGCGTCCGCCGTCCCGACCACTTCGGGCGCCCTCGCCCCGACCCCCGTCGCATCCCGCCACGCTCGCAGGCGCGGCCCCGGTCGGCAAGGGACAAAGCGGGCAGCCTGGGAGCCGGCCGGGCGCCGGCCGAGGAGAACCTGCATCCACCCCTGCCCAGGAGGGTCCCGGCGTGCCACGATCACCCGGTGAGGACCTCGGGGACCATCACCCTCGCCGGCGCCGTCGCCGCGCTCGCCGTCACCGCGCTCGCGCCCGGTGCCGCCGCGAGCGCCACCGCGCCCGGCCCGACGCCGTACGCCGCCCCGCCGGGCGCCGTGGCGGTGGGGCGCGACGGCGTCTTCGGCGCCGTCGGGCCCGGCGGCTCCCCCGGCATCCCCGCCGCGGCGGTGCTGCCGGAGCGACCCAACCTCGTCTACATCGTCACCGACGACCAGACCTACCAGTCGCTCGACGAGGCGATGCCGTACCTCACCTCGGACCCGCACGGCTCGTGGGTGCGCTTCGACGACGCCGTCGTCAACGTCGCCAACTGCTGCCCGTCGCGCTCGTCGGTGTTCACCGGCCAGCTCGCCCACCACACGGGGGTCGTCGACAACGCCCAGTGCGCGCGCGACCTCGACGACACGAACCTGCTCGCGCCGTGGCTGCACGCGTCGGGCTACACCACCGGCCTCTTCGGCAAGTACCTCAACAGCTACCCGTGGGACCGCGGCGCCGCCTACGTCCCGCCGGGCTGGGACCGCTGGTTCGCCGAGAACCCCACCGCCTCCAACGTCCTCACCAAGCAGATCGTCGTCAACGACCAGGGCACCTCGACGACCTACCCCGCCGACAACCGGCACCACTCGACGGACCTGTTCTCGCAGAAGGCGTCCCAGTGGGTGTCGACCGCCCCCGAGCCGTTCTTCCTCTACACCGCGACGCTCGTCCCGCACCGGCCCTTCGACCGTCCGAGCCGGTACGTCGGCGCGTACGACGGCGCGACCGTGCCCCATCCGCCGTCGTTCAACGAGGCCGACGTGAGCGACAAACCCGCGTGGGTGCAGGCCCTGCCGCTGCTGACGTCGCGCCAGGAGCAGCGGATGGACAGCGACCAGCGCAAGTCGTGGGAGTCGGTGCGCGCCGCCGACGACCTGGTCAGGTCGGTCGTCGAGACGCTGAGCGCCCGCGGGGTCCTCGACCGCAGCGTCGTGGTCGTCACGTCCGACCATGCCCTCTCCTTCGGCGAGCACCGCTGGAAGGAGGTCAAGCAGTGCGCGTACGGGCCGTGCGTGCACGTGCCGCTCATGGTCCGCTACCCCGGGACGACGAGCCGGCGCGACCCCCACGTCGTCACCAACGTCGACCTCGGCACGACCCTCGCGACGATCGGCAGGACGACCCCCGGTCGCCCGCAGGACGGGCGGTCGCTCGTCCCGCTGCTCACCGACCCGGCGGCGGCCTGGACCGACGAGGCGCTCATCCAGAAGCCGCGCGGGTCGGGCGCCGGGGGTGGGGGCGACGGCGGCGGCGGCAACGGTCTGGGGGCGACCAGCTCGGGCTTCCCCGTCACGCCGTACTACGCGCTGCGCACCGACCGCTGGACCTACGTGGAGTACACGAGCGGGGAGCGCGAGCTCTACGACCGGCGCACCGACCCCGACGAGCTGGTCAACGTCTACGGCCGGCAGGGCACCGCGGCGGTGACGAAGACGCTGCGGGCCCGGTTGCACGTCCTCGAGCAGTAGCGGCCCGCCCGCCTCACCCGGCGAGGAGGCTGAGGCGCACCTGCCGGTCGGGGTTGTCGACGTTGAGGTCGACGAGGCAGATGCTCTGCCAGGTGCCGAGGGCGAGGCGTCCGCCGAGGACGGGCACGGTGGCGTACGGCGGCACGAGGGCCGGCATCACGTGGCTGCGCCCGTGCCCCGGCGAGCCGTGCCGGTGCCGCCACCGGTCGTCGGCGGGCAGCAGGTCGGCGAGGGCGGAGAGCAGGTCGTCGTCGCTGCCGGCCCCGGTCTCGAGGATCGCGATCCCGGCCGTCGCGTGGGGGACGAAGACGTGCAGCAGCCCGTCGCCCTGCCCGGCCACGAAGTCCGACCACTCGCGGGTCAGGTCGAGGACCACCTCGCGGCGGCCGGTGCGGACGTCGATCGTCGTGCTGAGCATGGCTCCCAGCCTGGCACGCCGGGTCAGTCGAGGAAGTCGCGCACGAGCGCCGCGGCCTCGGCCCGTCGGTGCAGGAAGTAGGCGTGCCGGGCGCCGGCCAGCACGTGCACCCGGGCGTCGGGGACTCGCTCGACGAGCAGCGCCGCGTTCGCGACCGGGGCCATGGCGTCCTCGTCCCCGTGCAGCACGAGGGTGGGGGCGACGATGCGCGGCAGGGCGTCCCAGGCGTCGTGCCGGTTGCTGCACACCAGGTGCCGGCCGCGCGAGGCCGGCGTCATCCCCGGGTCGCCGAGGACCGTGGTCGGCTCGCCGTGCTGGGCGACCCACGACGGCGGCACCATGAGGTCGACCAGGGCCGCCCGGGCGCGTTCCGGGTCCGGGTCGGCCAGCGCCCGCCGCACCTGCGGGCCGCGCTCGGCCGCGTGCGGGCCGCCGGGCGAGGTGCAGCCGAGGACGAGGCGTCGTACCCGCTCGGGGTGGTCGGCGGCGAGCCACTGCGCGACCCGGCCGCCCATCGAGGTGCCGTGGACGTCGACCCGCCCAAGACCGAGGGCGTCGAGGACGGCGACGGCGTCGCCGGCCAGCACCGGCGTCCCGTACGGCGCGTCGGGCGCGTCGCTCGCGCCCGTCCCGCGCCAGTCCAGCGTCACCGTGGTCCGGTCGACGTCGAGGTCCTCGCGCAGCCCGTCCCACCACCGGTGGGAGTTGGCCTGGCCCGCGAGGAGCAGCACCGGCGTGCGTGGCGAGGCCGACGGCGGCGGACCGCTGACCTGCACGGCGAGGCGGGTGCCGTCGGACGCCACCGCCGTCGTACGCCGCAGGCCGTCCGGCTCGGGAGCGGGCGAGGCGTCG
Source organism: Lapillicoccus jejuensis (assembly GCF_006715055.1). NCBI lineage: Bacteria > Bacillati > Actinomycetota > Actinomycetes > Micrococcales > Intrasporangiaceae > Lapillicoccus > Lapillicoccus jejuensis. The sequence continues at coordinate 2,169,179 of NZ_VFMN01000001.1, read as the reverse complement.
GTGACGTCGGGCACGGTCCCCACCCTGCCACCGACGCGCGACGCGCCGACTCTCCGTCCACAGGCGGACGCGACGCCCACCCGGACGAACTACCCTGCGTGACCATGTGCAAGCCAACGCCGGGCACGAGCGCCTCCCCGGGAGGACGGGCATGAGGATCGCCCACGTGACCGACTTCTACCTGCCCCGCCTCGGCGGGATCGAGATGCAGGTGTCGGACCTCGCCCAGCGCCAGCTGGCCCGCGGGGAGGACGCGCACGTCGTCACGAGCTCCCCCGGCAGCGGCCCGTGCATCCGCGGCACCTCCGTGCCGGTGCACCGGGTCACCGAGGGCCTGGCCCACCCGCACGCGCTGCACCCGCTGGCCGTGCGCGAGGGCATCCGGCTGCTCGAGCGGCTGCGCCCCGACGTCGTCCACGGCCACCTCGGCGTGGCCTCCCCGCTGTCCTTCTTCCTGGCCCGCGCCGCCGCGCGCCGCGGCATCCCGACCATCGTCACCGTCCACTCGATGTGGGCCGGGGTGCACCCGATCATGAGGACGATGGACCTGCTGGGCGGCTGGTCCGACCTGCCGATCGTGTGGACCGCCGTCAGCCGGGCGGCCGCCGGGCCGGTGGCGGGGGTTCTCCCGCCCACGACGACCATCCACGTGCTGCCCAACGGCATCGACCAGGAGCCGTGGCGCCTCGCGACGCCGCCGGCCGAGCCCGACGGCGAGCTCGTCCTCGCCGCCGTCATGCGCCTGGCCCGGCGCAAGCGGCCGATGGCGCTGCTCAAGGTCGTCCGGTCCGCGCAGGACGAGCTGGACCGGCTCGGCGACCCCACCCGCCTGCGCCTGCTCGTGGCCGGCGACGGCCCCCGGCAGAAGGCCATGCAGACCTACCTGCGCCGGCACGGGCTCACCGACCAGGTCGAGCTGCTGGGGCGCGTCGACCGCGGCATCGTCCACGACGAGGTGCTCGGCCGGGCGCACGCCTTCCTCGCCCCGGCGGACCTCGAGTCGTTCGGCATCGCCGCCCTCGAGGCGCGCTGCGCCGGCATCCCCGTCGTCGCCAAGTCGCACAGCGGGGTCGGCGAGTTCGTCCACCACGAGGCCGAGGGCCTGCTGTGCGACACCGACGCGGACATGGCGTCCGCGGTCGTGCGGCTCGTGCGCGAGCCGGGGCTGCGGGCGCGGATCGCCGAGCACAACCGCACCGCCACGTGCCGGGTCGCCTGGGACAGCCTGCTCGACGCCACCGCGGCGGCGTACGGGCTCGCGGCCGAGCAGGCGGGCGCCGCCGGTGGGCCCGGGCGCCACGGGGGGACCGGGACCGGCGGGGCCGGACGCGCGGGGCGGGCACGGACGGAGCCGGCCCCTCCGCTCGCCGCCGGTCGGTGAGGGACCTCCTCGTCGTCCTCGCGTGCCTCGGCTCCGCGGGGATCTTCGCCCTGGCGACGGCGCTCAAGCACCGCAGCGCGGGCAGCATCCCGCCGATCGAGCACTTCACCCCTCGCGCGCTCGGTGCGTTCGTCCTCGCGACCCTGCGGCACCCGCTGTGGCTGGCCGGGATCGGGGCCGACGTCTTCGGGCTGGGCCTGCAGGTCGTCGCGCTGCACTTCGGCGCCCTGTCCCTCGTGCAACCGCTGCTCGTCGTCGCCGTCCTCTTCTCGCTGGCCGTGGCGCACCGCCTCGCCGGCACCCGGATGAGCCGGTCCGAGCTGGGGCACGCCGTGGTCCTCGTGCTCGCGGTCGCCGGGTTCCTCCTCGTCTCCGGCGCGCTCGAGGTGCGCGAGGGGCGCCCGTACGCCACCTCGACCGTCGTCAGCGCGGTCGTCGTCGTCGTCCTCGTCGTCGGCTGCTGGGTGGCGGCCCGGCTGCTGCGTCGCCACCAGGGCGGCCGCTGGAGCGCCGCCCTGTACGGCGCCGCCGCCGGCGTGATCTACGCGTGCACGGCCGCGCTCATCAAGGCCGCGACCCACGTGGCGACCGAGCACGGGCTGCTCGCGCTGCTCGGGTCGTGGCAGCTGTGGGTCCTCGTCGTCGCCGGCTCCCTCGGGCTGCTGTCGGCGCAGCTGGCCTTCCAGGCCGGGCCGCTCGCCGCGAGCCTGCCGGTCACCGCGAGCATCGACCCGCTCGCCAGCGTCGCGCTCGCCCTGGCCGTCTTCCACGAGCGGCTGCGCGACCACCCGCTCGACATCACGCTCAGCGTGGTGGCCCTGGCCGTCATGGCCTACACGGTGGCCCGGCTCAGTCTCGAGCGCGCCCACCTTGAGGACGTGTCCGCCGCGCACTGACCCGGCTGCCTACCCTGGGCCGGTGACCGACGCCCCCACCGTCGAGCGGACCCGCGTCCTCGCCGCCCGTCGTGCCGTGTTCCTCGTCTTCGCCGTCAACGGGATGGCCTTCGCCACCTGGGCGTCGCGGATCCCCGACGCCAAGGCCGCCCTGGGCCTGACCCCCGGCGCGCTGGGGACCACCCTGGTCGCGGGGTCGGCCGGGTCGGTCCTCGGGCTGCTCGCGTCCGGGTGGATCTCGCACCGGCTGGGGCCGCGCGCGTCGGTCGTGCTCGGCGTCCTCGGGGTGACCGTGGGCCTGGTCGTCATGGGGGCGGGGGTCACGCTCGCCCACTCGCGGCTGCTGCTCGGGCTCGGGCTCGTGCCGCTCGGGCTGTGCGTCGGGATCTGGGACGTCGGGATGAACCTCGAGGGCGCCCGCGTCGAGCAGCTGCTGAAGGTGGCCGTCATGCCGCGCTTCCACGCGGCGTTCTCGGGCGGCACGGTGCTCGCCGCGCTGCTCGGGGCGCTGATGGCCGGTCTGCACGTGCCGCTGCTCGTGCACTTCGTGCTGGCCGCCGTCGTGCTGCTGGCCGTCTGCCTCGTGTCGGTGCGCACGTTCCTGCCGCACGTCGCCCCGGGCTCGCAGCCGCAGGACGCGCAGACCCCGCGCGGCGGGGTCTTCGCCGCGTGGAGCGAGCCGCGCACGCTCGTCATCGGCCTCGTCGTCCTCGTCGCCGCCTTCACCGAGGGCACGGCCAACGACTGGGTCTCGGTCGCCTTCCACGAGGGGTACGGCGTCCCGACCTGGGCCGGCGTGCTCGCGTTCGCCGTGTTCCTCGGCTCGATGACCGTCGGTCGGTGGGTCGGCACGTCGTGGCTCGAGCGCTGGGGCCGGGTGCCCGTCCTGCGGGTGACGCTGGGGCTCGCCGCCGTCGGGTCGGTCCTGGTCGTGCTCGGCCCCGCCCCGCTGGCGTACGTCGGCGCCGCGGTCTGGGGGCTCGGGGTGTCGCTGGGCTTCCCGGTCGGGATGTCGGCCGCCGCCGACGACCCGCGGCGCGCCGCCGGCCGGGTGTCGGTCGTCGCGACGATCGGCTACACCGCCTTCGTCCTCGGCCCGCCGTTCCTGGGCTACCTCGGCGACCACGTCACCGTCCTCAAGGCCCTCACCGCCGTCGGCGCCCTGGTCCTGCCCGCCCTCCTGCTCGTCCCCGCCCTGCGCGAACCCGCCGGCACCCGCCCCGCCCCCCACTGAGGGCACGCCCCCGCCGCCGCCCAGGGGGACGGGCGAGGGTCTCGGCACGACGCCGTACGGAGCCCCACGGCCGCCACCCCAGGGACGCGAGCGCGCCCGCCGCCCGGGTGGGCGGCGGGCGCGTCGTACGGCGTCCTGCGGGGAGGGAGCGGGAGGGCTCAGCCCTTGGTGGCGCCGAGGGTCAGGCCGGCGACGAACTGCTTCTGCAGCACGAAGAACACGACGAGCGTCGGCAGGGCGACGATCACCGAGCCGGCGGCGACGAGGTTGTTGTCGGTGAAGAACTGACCGCGCAGGTTGTTCAGCGCGCTCGTGATGGGGTACTTGTCGCCGCTCTGCAGCAGGACCGTCGCCCAGAAGAACTCGTTGTAGATCCAGGTCACCTCGAGGGTGGCCAGGGCCGCGAGCGGGGGCCGGCACAGCGGCAGCGTCAGCTGGAAGAACTGGCGCAGGACGCCCGCCCCGTCGACCACCGCGGACTCGTAGAGCTCGCGCGGCAGCGTCTTCATGTAGTTGCTCAGCACGAAGGCGCAGAAGCCGGTCTGGAAGGCGACGTTGACCGCGATGAGGCCGACGTAGCTGTTGAGCAGCGTCCCCGAGTCGCTCACCCAGAGCGGCACGTGCACGGCGCGGAACATCCGGTAGACCGGGATGAGCAGCGCCTGCGGCGGAAGGAGGTTCGCCGCCGTGAACAGCCCCAGCAGCGCGAGGTTCCACTTGAAGGCGAACCGCGAGACGACGAAGGCGATGCAGCACGAGAGGAACAGGGTGAGGATCACGGCGGGGATGGTGATGTACGCCGAGTTGAGCAGCTTGTGACCGAAGTCGGCCTGCTGCCAGGCCTGGACGTAGTTCTGGAACGTGAACCCGCCGAAGGACACGTACCCGTGCTCGGCCGTGTAGGAGTAGTCGCGGAACGAGCTGATGACCGCGAAGAACACCGGGAAGAGCCAGAGCACGGCCAGGACGGTGAGGAAGACGTACAGCACGACCCGGGACGTCCTCGCCGCCGGCTTGGGACGGCGGGCCGACGCCGACCCCGTCCGCACGGTGGTCGCGGTGGCGGCGGTCACTGGTCCTCCCTCATGACGATGCGCAGGTAGATGACGATGAAGACCGACGAGATGAGCAGCATGAACGTCGCCAGGGCCGAGCCGAAGCCGATGCGGCTCGCCTCGCCGACGATGTTCTGGGTGACCAGGGTCGCGATGAGCTCGAGCCCGTTGCGGCCCTTGTTGATGACCCACACGAGGTCGAAGGCGCGCAGCGACTCGATGACCGTGACGACGAGGACGATGATGTTGATCGGGCGCATGACCGGGAAGACGATGCGGAAGAACGTCGCCCGCTCGCTCGCCCCGTCGACCTTGGCCGCCTCGCGCAGCGAGGGGTCGACGCCCTTCAGGCCGGCCAGGTAGAGCAGCATGATGTAGCCCATGTGCCGCCAGCTCGCGGCGACGAGGGCCGCCCAGAGGTTGTAGCTCTGGTCGCCGTACCAGTCGATCTGGCTGCCGGTCACGGTGTTGATTAGGCCCTGGTCCTTGCTGTAGATCAGCTGCCAGATGAAGCCGACCAGCGCGAGCGAGAGCACGACCGGCAGGTAGAACGCGGTCTGGTAGATCCGTCCGCCCTTGAGCTCGCGGTCGAGCAGCACGGCCATGAGCATGCCGAGCGGCGTGGCGAGCGCGAACATCACGAGCAGCCAGATGAGGTTGTGCTCGACGGCCGGGACGAACGGCGGGTAGATCGTGACGACGTCGGTGTAGTTCTTCAGACCCACCCACTTGGCCCGGCTGACGTCGCCGATGCCGTTCCAGTTGGTGAAGGACAGCAGCACGGAGCCGACCGCCGGGAACCAGACGAGCAGCACCACGAGCGCCGTGGGGACGGCCACCATGATCCCCACGACGACGCGGTCGACCGCGCTCAGCTGGTTGATGCCGCGGTAGCGGGGTCGCTTGCGCGACCCCGCTGCCGGGGGCGTGACGATGGTGGGGGTCTCGGTCGCCATCAGCTGGTGAAGATGCTCAGCTTCTGCTGCTGGATGCTCTTGACCAGGTTGTCGACGTCGGTCGGCGTCTTGAGGAAGGACTGGATCGCCGGGATCATCACCGTCGAGGCGAAGTCGGGGCGGGTGTCGCGGTCCATGAACTGCGAGATGTGCTTGGCCGACTTGACGAACTCGACCGACTTCTTCTGCAGCGCGGTGTAGCCGCTCTGGTCGGCGTCGCTCGCGGTCGCGATGACGCTCGGGTCGGCCTTGACCGAGATGTTCTGGGCGTCGGCCGAGCCGAAGTAGGACAGCAGCTTCTTGGCGCCGGCCTCGTTCTTCGGGGAGGCGGCCATCATGAAGCCGTCGATCGGCGCCTCGATGGCGTCGGTGCCGATGTTCGAGTCGACTTCCGGGAAGGTGAAGAAGTCGAGGTCGTCCTGCTCGGCGCCCTTGCTGAACTGCTGCGCGACGAAGGCACCGAGGACGTACATCCCCGACTTCTTCTGCTGCAGCGACTGGGCCGCCTCCTGCCAGGTGCGCCCGAGCGAGTCGCTCTGGTGCAGCGGGAGGATGTCACGCCAGGTGTTGAAGACCGCCTTGACCTTGTCGCCGCTCCAGTCCTCCTTCCCGGCCATGAGGCTGACGTGGTAGTCGTAGCTGTTGATCCGCATGTTCAGCTGGTCGAAGGTGCCCATCGCCGGCCAGCCGTCCTTGTCGCCGAAGGCGATCGGGTCGAGGCCGTCCTTCTTCATCTGGGCGCCGAGGGTCTTGAGGTCGTCGAGGGTCTTGGGGACCTCGTAGCCCTTGGAGGACCAGAGGCTCTTGCGGTAGAAGACCGCCCAGGGGTAGTTGGTCGAGGGCATGAAGTACTGCTTGCCGTCGTCGCCCGTCGAGGCCGCCTTGAGGGCGTCGCTCATGTTGCTCTTGCCCTGCCAGACGTCGCTGATGTCGCCGGCCAGGCCCTGGGCGGCGAAGAAGCGCATCCGGTAGCCCGAGAACCAGGTGAAGACGTCGTCGGGCGAGCCCTGCAGGTAGTTGTTGATGTTCTCCTGGAACGTGTTGTGGTCGATCGTGTTGATCTTCACGCTCAGGCCGCTGTTGGCCTTCTGGAAGGAGTCGATGACGCTCTGCAGCGCCGCCTTGGGGGCGGCGTCGGAGCCGTTGGAGCCGAGGCTCACCGTGCCCGTCGCGCCGCTGGTGGCCGCACCGGAGGCGCCGCTCGAGCTCGTGGCGTCGCCGCTGCCGCAGGCGGCGAGGAGGCTCGGGACGGCGAGCAGCGAGCCGGCGCCGACGGCGCCGCGCAGGAGGGCCCGGCGGGAGAAGCCCCGGGCGGACGGCGGGACGAGGCTCGCGAGGTACTCGGCCTCGGTGGACGGGCGGGGCATCTGGACTCCTTCGACGGTGAAGCAGCGTGGTGGCTGTCGGACCCCGTCGTGCCACATAAACGAACACGATCGATCAGGGTCGGACTGAACAATGACGCTCGATCGATCGCCTGTCAACATGCTGCGCCAGATTCACATCGTGCGTGTCGAGCGTCGTTACCGTTGCGTGACAGACGCATCGGGAGCGGTTCACACCCGTCGCCGGCCGCCCGTGGCCCGCTGACCGGTCCTGTTGGAATGTGTTGACTTTTTCGGGAGGCGGCCACGACACTGGCGGCCATGCGACCAGTGCCGGTCCCGCGGCAGCACCTTCCCGGAGGACGATGACCCGTGCTCGCCAGCCAGCGCCGCGACCGCATCCAGGTCCTGCTCGAGGAGCACGGGGCCGTGCGCGTCTCCGACCTCGTCGAGGACCTCGGCGTCTCGGACATGACCGTCCGCCGCGACATCGAGGCCCTCGCCCGCGACGGTCTGCTCGAGCGGGTCCACGGCGGGGCGGTGGCCGCCGGCCGGCTCAGCTCGCACGAGCCCGGGTTCGTGGCCAAGTCCTCGCTGATGACCCTGCAGAAGCGCTCCATCGCCGCGCACGCCGCGACCCTCGTCGAGCCCGGGGCGGCCGTCGCGGTCTCGGCCGGGACGACGACGTACGAGCTCGCCCGCTGCCTGCGCGGCGTCGCCGACATCACCGTCGTCACCAACTCCCCGCCGGTGGCGCAGCTGCTCTACGAGACCCAGACCCCCGGCCAGACGGTCATCCTCACCGGGGGGATCCGCACGAAGTCCGACGCCCTCGTCGGCCCGGTGGCCGTCGGCGCGCTGCGCGGGCTGCACGTCGACCGGCTCTTCCTCGGCACCCACGGCCTGGACGCCGGCGCGGGGCTGACCACCCCCAACCTCGTCGAGGCCGAGACCAACCGCGCCCTCGTGGCCTCGGCGCGCCAGGTGTGCGTCCTGGCCGACCACACCAAGTGGGGCGTGGTCGGCCTGTCCAGCTTCCTCGAGCTCGAGGGCATCGACCTGCTCGTCACCGACGACGGCCTGGTCCCGCACGCGCGGGCCGAGCTGGCCGACCGGGTGACCAGCGTCGTCACCGTCTCGGCGCGCTCGACCGCCGCGCGCCGGCGCGCCCGCGGCGCCTGAACGGGCCCCGCCGGGTAGGGGACGGTCAGGGCGACGTACGACGTCGACCCCGCGGCGGTGGAGCGCGTGCGCGCCCTCGTCGCCTCCCGCCAGGACGTGCTGGACGGCGACTGGGGGCGAGGTGCAGCCCGATGCGGCCGCGCGCAACGCCTACCCCGAGCGGCACTCCAGGCAGGGGTACGCCGCCCGGCACCTCACCCTGACCCGCGGCGCCACCGACGACACCGTGGCCCGGTACGCCTTCGTCGTCGGCGACCTGCGCCGGGTGCACCGCTCGGGGCTCATCGCCTGCCTCTACCGGGCCGCCGAGTGGCGGCACGAGGACGTCGAGCTCGCGGCCCACGGGCTGCTCCAGGAGCTCGACGCCGCGACCTGGCTCACCGGGCTCACCCCGTCGGGATGAGCCGGGCGGTCGATCGCGGACGCGGCGACGCCCGCACGGTGGGAACCGTGCGGGCGTCGTCGTACGTGGTGCTCGGCGCGCTGGGGCGTCGGTCAGCCGACGCGGCCGTAGCTGACGTTGTTGTACGTCCAGATCGAGTGCAGACCGCTGGTCGTGCCCGGGCGCTGGTTGTCGTACATCATCCCGCCGCCGGCGTAGATGCCGACGTGGTAGGCCGGGAAGCCGAAGAAGATCAGGTCGCCCGGCTGGGGGGAGCTGACCGGGGTGGCGAACTGGCGCTGGGCCTCCGCCGTGCGCGGCAGGGTGATGCCGAGGCTGCGGAAGACGAGGCTCGTGTAGCCCGAGCAGTCGGCGCCGGAGGTCGAGATGCCGCCGTACACGTACGGGATGCCGCTGAGGGCGGCGGCCGCGCCGAGGACGCCACCGCGGGGAGCGGCGACGGGAGCGGCCGGCGCGGCGGCGGGGGCCGGCGCGGGGGTCGCGGTCTTCGTCGTGCCCGTGCCGGTCGCCGCGACCGTCGTGCGGGCGACGCGGACGGTGCGCGTCGGCGCGGGGGCCGGGGCGGGCTTGACGATCTTCTTGATCGTCATGGCCGGTGCCGGCGCCGCGGCCGGGGTGCCGGTGAACCCGACGACCCCGAAGGTCGGCGCGTTCGTCGCGGTCGCCGGGGCGGCGACGGCGACGGCGACGGCCGCGACCGAGCCCACCGAGGCGTCGGCGGCGGCCGGGGCCTGCGCCGGGGCCTGCTGCACGGCGGCCAGGGCGGCACCGCTGGCGGTGTCGGCCGGGGCGGCCGAGGCCGGCAGGGCGAAGGTGGCCAGCAGGCCACCGGAGGCGACGACGACCGCCGACGCCTTGACGGCGGGCTGCGCGGTGTGCGCGGCGATGTCGACGATCTCAGTCAGGGGGTTGAACCCGGGGGCGCGATGGCGCCCAGCGTGCTTGCGAGCCACGTGTCAGACCTCTCGCGCCTACGAGGTGAGCTGTCGGATTCGGGTGGAGGTTGAGAGTCACCCGGCCCTACAACGGGGCCCGCACGCGGGTCCGCTGGAGGACTTCACCCCAAGACCGTCCGAGACGGCCGAAGAACGGTGGGTCCCCCGCTCCTGCCATGGCTGCAGTGCCATTCCGTCCCCGAGTGGCAGGACTCGGCGTCTCAGGGAGGACCCTGACCGTGTCTCGGCCAGGTGGCGCACACGCTACAGCACAGGTCTCGGAAATGTCACACCCTGGTCACGGAAGGGCCAAGTAAACGCTTCCACCTGGCATCGCCGCAGGTCAGGGACGTGTCCCCTGGGGCCATAACGACGCTCGCCGGCCGGCTGGGTGGCTGCCGATCCCCTGTCGGCTCTCCGGGACGACCCTGAGTGTCCCCAAGTGGCCACGGGCCACGTGCGGCCCCACGCTTGCGCCCGGGCGCGGGGAAGTTGGCGCGCGCAACCGCCGAGGAGCGGGAGACGGACCTCGGACCGGCCCGGGTCAGGCCACCGGCGCCGCGAACACGTGACCGGCGACGTCGACCGGCAGCGAGACGCCCTCGGCCTTCTCGGCCCCCTCGCGGACCGCGACGACCCGCCCGTCCTCGAGGGTCACCTCGACCCGCTCGCCGGGCAGCAGGCCGGCGCTCGTCAGCAGCGTCAGGGCCTCGTGGTCGACCTGGAGCGGCTCGCCGATGCGCCGCACGAGGACGGTGGTCGGCCGGGCCGAGGCCAGGTCGACCAGCGGCTTCACGCCGTGCAGGAACGGCTCGCCGGGAGCCTCCCCCAGCTCGTCGAGCCCCGGGATCGGGTTGCCGTACGGCGACACGAGGTGGTCCTCGATCATCGCGAGGATCTTGCGCTCCACGCGCTCGCTCATGACGTGCTCCCACCGGCACGCCTCGTCGTGGACGAACTCCCACTCCAGGCCGATGACGTCGACGAGCAGCCGCTCGGCGAGGCGGTGCTTGCGCATGACCCGGGTGGCCAGGGTCCGGCCGTCGTCGGTCAGCTCGAGGTGCCGGTCGCCGGCGACGGTGAGCAGCCCGTCGCGCTCCATCCGGGCCACCGTCTGCGAGACCGTGGGCCCCGAGTGCCCGAGCCGCTCGGCGATCCGGGCCCGCAGCGGCGTGATGCCCTCCTCCTCGAGCTCGAAGATGGTCTTGAGGTACATCTCCGTGGTGTCGATGAGGTCCGTCACGCCGTCATCCTCCCATCCCGCGCCGACGCGCCAGGGTGCGCCGCGAGACGGGGTCGAAGCGGGGCACCCAGACCCGCATCCAGCCGGCCCCGACGAGGGCCAGCCCGCCGAGGGCCACGCAGCCGACCGCCAGCGGCGCCACCACCGTCACGGCCGAGAGCAGGGCCGGCCCCGCCGCGTTGCCGGCGTCGGACATCAGCCGCCACCCGCCGAGGAACTGGGCCCGGTCGCGGTCGGGCGAGGCGTCGGCGCCGAGCGTCATGACGACCCCCGAGCCGATGCCGTTGCCGAGCCCGAGCAGCGTGGCGACGGCGGTGACCCACGCGAACGTCCCGGTCAGCGGGAGCAGCGCCATGCCGATCCCGAGGACGACGAGGCTGGGCACGACGACGAAGACCCGGCCGAACCGGTCCATCACCGTGCCGCCCGGGTAGAACAGCAGCATGTCGACGGCGCCGGAGATGCCGAAGACGAGGCTGGTGTGGGTCGCGTCCAGCCCGACCGCCTGGGCCCACAGCGGCACGACCGCGGTGCGGCAGGCCCGCGCGCCGGAGACGAAGAGCACGCCGACCCCCAGGGTGGCCAGCGTGCGCCGGTGCTCGCCGAGGACGGCGAGCACGGACCGGCGCCCCGGTTCGCGCAGCTGCTCGGCCCGCTCCCCCGAGGTGAGGTCGGGGACGACGAGGAGCAGCAGGAGTGCCGAGACGGAGGAGGCCAGGCCGACGCCGTACGCCGCCCCCACCCCCCACCGCGACACCGCCGCGGCCCCGAGGAAGGGACCGACGAACAGGCCGATGCGGCTGACGCCGCCGAGCACCGACAGGGCGCGCGCCCGCAGCGCGACCGGCACCACCTCGGTGAGGTAGGCCTGGCGGGCCAGCCCGAAGACGGACGCGGACACGCCGAGCACGAGGACCGAGGCGGCCAGGACGGCGACGTTCGGGGCGAGCGCGCTGCCCAGCATCCCGAGGGCCTCGAGGCCGCACGCCCCGATGAGCGCCGTGCGCTCGCCGAACCGGGCCGCGACCGCGCCCGCCGGGAGGTCGCCGAGCAGCTGCCCGATGCCGAGCAGCGCGACCATGAAGGCGGCCAACCCGACGCCGGCGCCGAGGTGCCGTGCGCTCAGGGCGACGACCGGGGTGATCGCGCCGGTGCCGATGGCGGACAGGGCGCTGGGCCCGTACGCCGAGAGGGCGATCGGGCGCAGGTCGCGGACCGACGCCGGCCGTCCGCTCCCCCCGCTCACCCGTCGACCTTAGGCGCGCCGTCCGTCGTCGGAGAAAGGGGTTGTCGCGGCGCCGGAGCGGATTTAGTGTCGGAGGACACGAGAAGGGAGGTGGTCCAGTAGTGAGTTCCCATTGGACGCGTGAGGTGACTGCGCGATAGCGCAGCCGTTCCCGCTGGCCACCTGAGCCGGCGACCGGACGTGCGATCGCAGATCCAGCAGTCGCTGCAGCCCGCGGGCCGCCACACCTTCGTCCCGGTGTGCGCCGCGCTCCCGCCCTTCGTGGGGTGACGAGCCGGCAGTCCGCGGGCCTGTCCGTGCCCGGGCCCGGGCGCCCGGACGACGCCCCCGCGGCGCGTCAGGGCTGGCGGCGCCCCACCAACCAGGCGGCCGGGTCGTCGAGGGACGGGTGCAGGTCGACGTCCTGCGCCGCGGCGCCGCCCCCCGCGCCGACGGCCGTGAAGACGAGCCGGTCGTGCAGCCGGCTCGGCCGGCCCGCCCAGAACTCGACCTCGTGGGGCCGGATCCGGTAGCCCCACCACGTCTCGGGCACGGGGACGTCGTCCGGGCGTCCGTGGTCCGGGTAGCGCCGCTCGAGCTCGGCCACCCGCTCCTCGAGCTCGGCGCGGCTGCCGACCGGGGCCGACTGGTGCGAGGCCCACGCGCTGATCCGCGACCCGTAGGGGCGGCTCGACCAGTACGCCGCGACCTCGTCCTCCTCGATGCGCTCGACGACGCCGCGGAGGCGGACCGCGCGGAACATCGCCGGCCAGACGAGGTTGGCCGCGACGCGCGGGTCGCCACCGAGCTCGAGGCCCTTGGCCGAGTCGGACGAGCTGACGAAGCCGGGGCCGCGCGGGTCGAGGAAGCGCAGCAGGACGGTGCGCACGTTCGGCGCGCCGCTCGCGTCGACGGTGGCGATGCTGATGGCGCGCGGCTCGTAGACGTCGTCGGCGGTGCGGGCCCGCTCGTCGGCCTCGGCGACCCAGCGCTCGAGCTGCTGCCACGGGGTGTCGGCCAGCCGGTCCTCGCCGAGACCCTCCCCCGCGTAGTCGTGGCGCAGGACGGACTGCGGGGAGTCGGGGGTGCTCACCCGCCCAGGCTAGGACGGGCCCGCGCGCGCCTCACTCCTGGATGCGGATGCCGAGCTGCTGGGCGAGGGCGTCGGACAGGTCGATGAGCTGCGGGCGGCTGATGGTGGCCCCGCGCAGGCTGGTCAGCCCCTGCGGGCTCTCGAGGCGGGCGCCGGTGAGGTCGACGTCGGTCATCCGGGCCCCGGACAGCTCCGGCCGCTGCAGGACGCAGCCGTCGAAGGAGACACGGGTGAGGGTGGCGCCGGCGAGGTCGGGCTCGACGAGGACGACGTCCTCGAACCACACGTCCTGCAGCCGGGCGCCGCGCAGGTTGAGGTAGTCGAGCTTGCCGCCGGTCACCCGCACACCGCGCCACGAGCCGTCGTACGCCGCCGCGGCGCCGAGCCGCGGCTGGGTCACCCAGACGTCCGCGAGCTGGGCGCGGCTGAGGTCGAGGCCGGTGCCCCGCACCTGGTGCAGGACGGTGTCGGCCAGCCGCGCGTGCGACAGGTCGGCGTCGGTGAGGTCGCAGTCGAGCAGCACGCACTCGAGGAACCGCGACCCGGTGCCCCGCCCGCCCGTGAGGTCGGCGCCGGCCAGCAGCGCCCGGTCGTAGGTCTCGTCCTCGGCGAGGTCGGTCGCCGGCTCGAGGTCGGCCAGGTCGGCCTCGCGACCCGGGTCCCGCGGCGGCTCGGGCGGCTGCCGGGGCCACCGGCCGCGGGAGGAGGCGGAGGACGACGTACGGCGGCTCGGCACGGCGCCCATCCTGCCCACCCCCGCCGACAGGGGGACGTCTTCTTGCTTCCGATGCGCCAGTCCTGGCCGAGAACCAGGTCAGAACGGGCACATTCGGAGCAAGAAGACGCGTCCCTGAGTGGGTCAGACCTGGGGGCCCTCGGCGCGCAGCTTGTCGACCTCGGCCATGGCCTCGCGCAGGCCGGAGAGCCACTCCTCGGTGTGCTGGCCGACGAGGGCGACGGCCCAGGCGAGCGCCTCGGAGCGCGACCGGGCGACGCCGGCGTCGACGAGGGTGTCGAGGACCTGGCGCTGCGGCTGGCGCAGCCGGGTCATGACGGGGACCGACTGGGTCGTGAAGACCTCGGTGACGTCGCCGATCCGGGCCCCCCAGCCGACCTTGCGGCCGTAGCGCTGCTCGGCCTCGCGCGCGATGGCGACCCGCTCGTCGCGGGTGTCCTCGCGGAACCGGCTGATCCGGCCCTGCGCGGTCGCGGTCGCCGACTCCCCCTCGGCGGCGTCGACGGGCGGGAGCTCGCCGACGACGATGATCTCCTCGCGGTCGACGCTGACGGTCGGTCGCCCGGTGAACCAGCCGTCGGGCAGGCGCCCGGCGAACCAGGCGGCCGCGTCGTCGGCCGACGGCAGGTCGGCCTGCTGCCAGCCGCCCGGACGGCCGAAGGGACCGCCGCGACGGCGACCGCGCGGTCCGCCGGGACCGCCCGGGCCCTCGCCCTCGGGTCCGCGGGGTCCGCCGCCGGGCCCGAAACCGGGTCCGGAGCCGGGGCCGAAGCCGAACGGGCCGCCGGGGCGGCCGGGGTGACGGTGGTGGTGGTGCTCGTGCATGTGATGCTCCTCGGTAATGGTGATTACAGGATTACACGGCGACGAACCACCGTCCAGCCCCTCGTGTTCCCGTCCGTCCCGTGACCGCCTCGGACCGCCGCCGCGGGGGAGGTGGTGGGATGACCCCATGAGCGCGCTGCCCTCGATCCCGGCGGACCTGCTGCCCGCCGACGGCCGGTTCGGCTCCGGGCCGAGCAAGGTCCGCCCGGAGCAGATGGCCCGGCTGGCCGCGGTCGGCCGGACGCTGCTGGGGACCTCGCACCGCCAGGCCCCGGTCCGCTCGCTCGTCGGCGGCATCAGGGAGGGCCTGCGCACGCTGTTCTCCCTGCCCGACGGCTACGAGGTCGTCCTCGGCAACGGCGGGTCGACCGCCTTCTGGGACGCCGCCGCCCTCGGCCTGGTCCGCGAGCGCAGCCAGCACTGCGTGCACGGCGAGTTCTCCGCGAAGTTCGCGGCGGTGACCGCCGGCGCGCCGTTCCTCGCCGAGCCGACGCGGGTCACCGCGGAGCCCGGCGGGTGCGCGACGCCGTACGGCGAGCCGGGGGTCGACGTCTACGCGTGGCCGCACAACGAGACCTCGACCGGCGTCATGGCCCCGGTCCGGCGCGTCGAGGGCGCCGACGAGGACTCGCTCGTCGTCGTCGACGCCACCTCCGGCGCCGGGGGGCTGCCGGTCGACGTCGCGCAGACCGACGTCTACTACTTCGCCCCGCAGAAGTCCTTCGCGTCCGACGGCGGCCTCTGGCTGGCCCTGATGTCCCCTGCCGCGCTCGAGCGGGTCGATCAGGTCGCCGCGAGCGGCCGCTGGATCCCGGAGTTCCTCAGCCTGCGCACCGCCGTCGCCAACAGCCGCCAGGACCAGACCCTCAACACGCCGGCCCTGGCCACCCTCGTCCTGCTGGCCGAGCAGCTGACCTGGATGAACGAGCAGGGCGGGCTCGCCTGGGCGACCGCGCGCACGGCCGAGAGCTCCGGCCGGCTCTACGGGTGGGCCGAGGCGGCGCCGTACGCCGTCCCGTTCGTCACCGACCCGGCGCTGCGCAGCCAGGTGGTCGGCACCGTCGACCTCGTGGACGAGGTCGACGCCGCCGCGGTCGCGGCGACCCTGCGCGCGCACGGGGTCGTCGATGTCGAGCCCTACCGCAAGCTGGGTCGCAACCAGCTGCGGGTGGCGATGTTCCCGGCCGTCGACCCGGACGACGTCACCGCGCTCACCCGCTGCGTCGACCACGTCGTCGCGGCCCTCTCCGAGGGGTCGCCGGCCGGCCCGTAACCCCGTCGCCCCACCCTCGTTGAGCACGCCGAGGGCCGGTCCTCGCGCGTCCGCGCGACCCGGCGCCCGACTCGACGAGGAGGAGCAACACCGTGGGACGAGGGGCACGAGGAGCGCACCGGCAGACCACCCGGCGGGTCCGCGAGCTGCGGCTGCGCCGGCCGACGTGGCGGCAGCTGGCCGCCGGGGTCCCCGCGCTGGCCCTCGTCGTCACCGGCACCGCGCTCGCCGCGACGGGCGCGGGCGTCGACGGCGCCACCGTCGCCCAGGGCACCACCCGCTTCCCGCACCGCATCGAAGTGCCCGCCCAGCCGCAGCGCGAGCAGGCCACGTCCCTGCAGTCGGCGCTGACCAACCCCCTTCCGGCCCTGGCCCTGCCGACCGGCATGACCGCGCTGCCCGCGCTCGGCTCCGTGCAGGGCGCCCCGGCGGCCCCGAGCCCCACCGTCGTCCTCGACCGGTCCGGCATCCCCGCCGCGGCCCTCGCGGCGTACCACCTGGCGGCCTCGCTCCTGCAGCAGGCCGACCCGGCCTGCCACCTCGACTGGTCGGTCCCGGCCGCGATCGGCCGCGTCGAGAGCAACCACGCGCGCTTCGGCGGCAACCGGCTGGACGCGGCGGGTGTCGCGCGGCCGGGGATCCTCGGCATCCCCCTCGACGGCCGCGGCGGCACGGCGCGGATCACCGACACCGACCACGGCGTGTGGGACCACGACACGACGTACGACCGCGCCGTCGGCCCGATGCAGTTCATCCCCGGCACCTGGCGCAGCGTCGGCCAGGACGCCGACGGCCGCGGCACGGCCGACCCGCAGGACATGGCCGACGCCGCCACGGCGGCGGGGGTCTACCTGTGCAGCGGCGGCGGCGACCTGGCGAAGGACGCGGACCTGTACTCCGCCGTCTACCGCTACAACCGGTCGGACGCCTACGTCCGCACGGTGATGAACCTCGCCAGGGCCTACCGCGCGGGCGTCACCGAGCTGCCGCTCTCGCAGCTGCCGGCCGCGCACCCCGCGACGGCCGGCTCGTCCGCCGACTCCGGGTTCGCGCCCGGGGGCACGACGAGCGCGTCCGGGCCGACGGGGTCGCGGACGACGCCGCCCGCGCAGGCCGGTGGGCGCCCCACCTCCCCCTCCGGCGGCTCCGCCGGCTCCGGTACGACGCCCCCGACCCGCACCCCCTCGTCGACCTCCACCCCGCCCGTGGTCGCCGCCCCGGCACCGCCGTCGGTCCCGGCGCCGGTGAGGTCGGTGACCAGCGCGGTCTCGAGCGTCGCGACGCAGGTCGTGACGACGCTGCGGCGCGTGGCCGTCGGCAACCCGCTCCAGCTCGTCGGGACGCTCGTGTCCGGCGTCCTGCCCCCCACCTCGTCGCAGCTGCCGGCCCCGGTCGGGGCGCTCACCTCGGTGCTGCGCACCGACAGCACGACGCTGCCGGGGCTCGACCGGGCGTGCCTCCAGCAGGTCGGGCAGGTGTCCGTCCCACTGGTCGGGACGCTGCCGACCTACCAGCAGGTGCGCTGCCCCGCGAACACCCGGTAGCCCTCCGCGCACGGCTCCCCACCCGACGCCGCCGGACCCACCCGGGTCCGGCGGCGTCGTCGTACGGGCTCGATGTCGTTAGCCAAAGTAATGAGTTAGGCTCATCATCGATGACCGCCTCACGACCGTCCCCCCCGACCCCCGCCCAGGTGGCGCGTTTCGCGACCGACCTGCGCGTCGCCTGCCAGCGGATCAGCCGCCGGGTGCGCTTCGAGTCCACCCACGAGGTGGCCCCGCACCAGTTCTCGGTGCTCATCCGGCTCGAGGACGCGCCCCGCACGCCCGGCGAGCTCGCCGAGATCGAGCGGGTCGCCAAGCCGAGCATGACCCGCACCGTCGCCGCCCTCGTCGAGCGCGGCCTCGTCAGCCGGCAGGACGACCCGAGCGACGGGCGGCAGGTGATCCTCTCGCTCACCGTCGAGGGCCGCGCCCTGGTCCGGCAGATCCGCCGGCGTCGCGACGCGTGGATGTCGAGCCGGATCGCCGCGCTGCCGGCCGACGAGCAGGAGGTCCTCGCCCGGGCCACCGCGATCCTCATGCGGGTGGCGAGCGAGTGAGCCCGACCTTCGCCTCGCTGTCGATCCGCAACTACCGGATCTACGCCACCGGCTCGCTCGTGTCCAACGTCGGGACGTGGATGGGCCGCGTCGGCCAGGACTGGCTCGTCCTCACCGTCCTGACGAACCACTCGTCGACGGCGCTCGGCTTCGTCACCGGCCTGCAGTTCCTGCCCTTCCTGCTGCTCGCCCCCTTCACCGGGGCGATCGCCGACCGCTTCCCCAAGCGGCGCATCCTCTTCTGCTCGCAGAGCGCGCTCGCGCTCTCCGCGCTCGTGCTGGCGACGCTCACCCTCACCGGCGTCGTCCAGCTGTGGCACGTCTACGCGGTGGCGCTCTTCCAGGGCGTCGCGACGGCGGTCGACAACCCGGCCCGGCAGACCTTCGTCTCCGAGATGGTGCCGCGCCAGCAGCTGAGCAACGCGGTCGGGCTCAACAGCGCCTCGTTCAACGCCGGCCGGCTGCTCGGCCCCGGCATCGCCGGCCTCGTCATCGCCGGTGTCGGCACCGGTCTCGCGCTGCTGCTCAACGGGTTGTCGTTCTTCTTCGTCCTCGCCTCGCTGGCCTCGATGCACACGGACGAGCTCAACCCGGTGCCGACCTCACGGGGCCGCGGCCAGGTCCGCGAGGGCTTCGCCTACGTCCGCAGCCGGCCCGACCTCATGCTGCTCATGGGGCTCGTCTTCGTCCTCGGCACCTTCGGGATGAACTTCCAGATCACCACCGCGCTCATGGCGACGCAGGCGTTCCACAAGGGCCCGACGGAGTACGGCCTGCTCGGCTCGATCATGGCCATCGGCTCGCTCGCCGCGGCCCTGCTCGCCGCCCGCCGCAAGAACCCGCGGCTGCTGGTCGTCGTCGTCGCCCTCGCCGGGTTCACCGTCGCCACCGCGGTGGCGTCGATCGCGCCGACGTACGACCTGTTCGCGCTCTCGCTGGTGCCCGTCGGTCTCTTCGCCCTGACGGCGATGAACACGGCCAACTCGACCGTGCAGCTGAGCGTCGACCCGCAGGTGCGGGGCCGGGTCATGTCGCTCTACATGGCCATCCTCATGGGCGGCACGCCCATCGGGTCGCCGCTCATCGGGTGGATCGGCGACCACGCCGGCCCGCGCTGGACCATCGGCGTCGGCAGCATCGCCGTCGGCCTCTCGCTCGCCGTGGTCGCGGTCGTCTTCCTGCGCAGCGGCCGTGTCCGGATCGCGGTCGAGCGCGCCGACACGGCCAGGCTGCCCCGCCTGCGGCTCGTCCGACGCCCCGTCACCGCGCCGGTGATCCCCGAGCCCGAGGCGGTCCGCTGACGCCGACCGGCGGTGCGAGGATCACCGGGTGACCCCTCGCTTCCGCCGCCGGCTGACGGTCGGCGCCCTCGCGGTGCTCGTGCTCGTCGCGCTGGTCGCGACCCTCTGGCCGCACCCACGGTAGGACCCCTGCGAATCGGGTTCGGCCCACTCGGCTCGGTGCGTGACACGAGTCGAGCGGGCCGAATCCGATTCGGGTCCCTGGCGGGAGGAGCGTCAGGCGACGCCGAGGACGGTCTTGATCGGGTCGATGGCGAAGTAGACGACGAAGAGGCCCGCGACGACCCACATGAGGGCGTGGATCTGGGCGGCCTTGCCGCGGACGACCTTGAGGAAGACGAAGGCGAGGAAGCCCGCGCCGATGCCGACGGTGATCGAGTACGAGAACGGCATGAGGACGATGGCGAGGAACGCCGGCACGGCGATCTCCAGGTCGTCCCAGTCGATCTCCTTGACCTGCTGCATCATGAGGAACCCGACGACGACGAGCGCCGGCGTCGCCGCCTCGTAGGGCACGACCCCGACGACGGGGGCGAGGAACGTCGTGAGCAGGAAGAGCACCCCGGTGACGACCGAGGCCAGCCCCGTCCGGGCGCCTTCGCCGACGCCCGAGGCCGACTCGATGTACGCCGTGTTGCTGCTGACGCTGCCGGCGCCGCCGGCCACGGCCGCGAGCGAGTCGACGAGCAGGATCCGCTGGTACTGCGGCGGGTTGCCGTCCTCGTCGAGCAGGCCGGCCTCGCTGCCGATGGCGACCATCGTGCCCATCGTGTCGAAGAAGTCGGCCAGCATGAGGGTGAAGACGAGCAGCACCGCGGCGACGACGCCGATCTTCGAGAACGAGCCCAGCAGGTTGAAGTGCCCCAGCAGCCCGAAGTCGGGGGTGTCGACCCACGTCGACGGCAGCTTCGGCACGCCCAGGCCCCAGCCGGCCGGGTTGACCAGCTCGCCCTTGGCGTTGGTCGAGGACCCGACGTGGAAGACGGCCTCGACGACCACCGCGAGCACGGTCGCGCCGAGCACGCCCCACAGGATCGCGCCCTTGACCTTGAGCGCGATCATCCCGACGATCGCCGCGAGCCCGACGACGAAGACGAGCAGCGGCCACCCGCTGAGGAAGCCGCCGACGGCGAACTCCAGCGGCGGCCCGGACGGGTTCGGCGTGAAGCCGCCCTGCCCGCTCGGCACGGTCGGCCGGCGGACGAGGCCGGAGTCGACGAGGCCGATGAGGGTGATGAACAGGCCGATGCCGACCGAGATCGCCGTCTTGAGCTGCGCCGGCACCGCGCGCAGGACGGCGGTCCGGAACCCGGTGAGGACGAGCACCGTGATGACGATGCCCTCGAGGACGACGAGCCCCATCGCGTCGGCCCAGGTCATCTGCGGCAGCTTGGCGATGCCGAAGGCGACGAACGCGTTGAGCCCCAGACCGGTGGCGAGCGCGATGGGGAAGTTCGCGTAGACGCCCATGACGATGGTCATCACGCCGGCGACGAGCGCGGTGCCCGCCGCGACGAGGGTGATGGCCCGCCCGACGTCACCGCCGCCGAGGAACCCGCCCGTGCTGTCGGCCTGCGTGCCGATGATGAGCGGGTTGAGCACGACGATGTAGGCCATCGTGAAGAAGGTGACGATCCCGCCGCGGACCTCGCGGCCGACCGTCGAGCCGCGCTCGGTGATGTGGAAGTAGCCGTCGAGGCCGCCGCGGCGGGGCGGGGACGACGTGGCGGTGGTCGACATGGCGCCGACCGTAGCGCCGCCGTGTGACGGCCGTGTGACGGCGCGCGGCTAGGCTCGCCACGTGGACGACAGCCGCGAGGGCACCCCCGCCCCGGCCCCGCCCCCGACCCCGCCGGTCGAGCCGCTCGCGGTCCCGATGCGGCGCATCGTCGAGGGGGGTCTGGCGCTGTGGGCCGCGGCCCTCGTCGTCGTCCTCGCCGTCCCCGCCCTGCACGCCGGGTCCCGGTCGTGGTGGCCGTGGTGCTGCGCCGCCGGGCTGGTCCTCGGCGCGGTCGGCTGGCTCTACCTGCGCCGCGGCCGCGGCAACGCCGCGAGCGCCTGACGCCCGTACGACGTCGCTAGCCTCGGTCCAGGAGCGGTGCGGCCAGGTCGTCGGACGGTAGGAAGGCGATGTCACCGGAGACGGGGACGGCGACCTTGCCGGGGCTGGTCCCCGTCCAGGCCACGGTCTGCGGGGTGGAGTACCGGAAGGGGACGTGGACGTAGCCGTCGGGATCCCGGCTCACGTTCCCCACGACCAGCTCCGCAGGGGCGACCACGCTGGTCAGCCCGGGCTTGTTCCGCACCGCGTAGAGCCGCCTCGGGCAGGTGGGCGACATCCCCGGACCCTGGGTCACGCAGGTCGTCAGCTGGGTCACCACCCCGGCCCCGATCAGGTCCAGCAGGTCCTGTGAGGCGGTCCAGCTGAAGTCGTGGCGCAGCACCGTCACCCGCGTCGCCGCGTCCGCGGCGTGCACGACGACGAGGGTCGGCGGCGCGTCGCCCACACCCGCCGTCAGCAGCGGGACGTCCGGCGTCGTCAACGGGTAGACCCCCGGGTACATCAGCACCGGCCGGGCCGAGCCGGTCCTCGTGCCCCCCGGCCCCTGATCGGCAGCGGCCGCCGGGTTCGTCCCCGTGAGGAAGGGGATCGCCACGCCCGCGATCGTTGGTGGCCCGAGCGTGGGCAGGTTGGGACGCAGGTCGACCGGGACGAGCAACGGGTCGACGACGGTCCACCTGTGCGTGAAGGGGAAGCCGTCCGCGTCGCGGCGGACCCGCAGCGCCGCGACGCCGCTGCGCTGGCCGACGGCGTAGGTGAGATCGACCGTGACGGACTGACCGACCGGCACGTCCACCCCACCGGGACGGCCGGTCTCCACGGCCGCGCTCAGCGGGCGGATGCGCGTGGCGCGGGCGAGCGCCGCGTCGCTCAGCAGCCGGGGGACGACCCGCCCCTTCTCCGACGACACCGGGGCCACCCGGCGCGCGGCGGCCGAGGCGCGACCGTCGGCGATGAGGCTCGCGTAGTCGAGGACCGCCTGCTCGGGCCCGTTGAGCTGGTTGAAGGCCACGGTGCTCGCGGCACCACCGACGCCGAGCACGACGAGCACGACCAGGAGCGCGCCCAGCGCCCGCAGCCGGGTCACCCGGCGTCCCGCCACCCGAGGGGGCACGCGTCCGTGGTCTCAGACGAGGTCGAGCGCGAGCTCGTCCATGATCGGGGTGCCCATCGGCTCCGGCTCGGGCTCGGGCGCCCGGGTCTCGCTGTGCGCCCCGCACCCGTGGTCGAGGCTGACGACGGCGCCGTCGGAGGACGACCACTCGTTGGCGCAGACCCCGAAGACCTGGCGCAGCGCGCCCGCCATGGGCAGGAAGAACCCGCAGGAGGCGCACTTGCCCTCCGAGCGCTCGGCGACGTCGGTGCTCGGCCCGTGCGCGCCGTCGTACCAGCGCTGGGCGGCGACCTCGCGGCCCTCCGCGCTCAGCACGCGGGGGCGGCCGAGGCCGAGCTCCCACAGCGCGACCTGGTCGACGTCCTCGTCACCGGTGGCCTCGAAGCCCTCCTCCAGGAGGGGGTCGTCACCGCGGTAGGGCAGGACGTCGCCCGCGCCGAGGTCGCCCGGGGCCAGGCGCTGCGCCCACGGCAGCCACTCGGGCGCGAGGACGGAGTCGGGGCCGGGCAGGAGGTTGGTCTCGCAGACCGTCGCCTCCTTCTGTCGGGGCGCCCGGGCCACGCTGACCGCCCAGCGCCACCCCCGGTAACCGGGGTTGGCGCACGCGAACCAGTGCATGGCCAGCCGCTCCTCGAGCATGGTCGTCTCGAGGTGCTCGCCCACCGCGCCGGGGTCGGCGATCTCCTCGAGCACCGCGCGGGCGAGGTCGACCGACCCCACGAGGACGGCGTCGCGCTTGACGGCGGGCGGCACCTCAGGCCTCGATCTCGGTGGCGACGGCCCGCATGACCTGGGCCACCTTGCCGGCGAACTCCTTGTCGGGGTGGCGCCCGTGGCGCAGCCCCTCGCCGACGGTGTCGAGCAGCTTGATGAGGTCCTCGACGATGACGACCATCTCCTCGGCCGGCTTGCGCGAGGCCGCGCGCTTGCCCGCGGCGACCGACGGCGGCGGGTCGAGCAGGGTGACCTGCATGGCCTGCGCCCCGCGGCGGCCCGCCGCGACGGAGAACTCGACGCGGGCGCCGCCCTTGAGCGTCGTGACGCCCTCGGGCAGGGAGTTCGCGTGCAGGAAGACGTCACCGCCCTCGTCGTCCGCGAGGAAGCCGAAACCCTTCTCCGCGTCGTACCACTTGACCTTGCCGGTCGGCATGGGAGTCCACCTTCGATCGTGCCGTGCTCGGGTGCGTGCTGAGGGACCGCAGCGACTCGCACCGGCGCGACGGACCCCGTGGAGTCTATGCGAGACGGGCAACCGGTTTGGCCGGTCCGCCCGTTCCGCCCCCGCGAGGGTGCGGGAGCGGGTCAGCCGACCCGGACCCCCCAGGTCGCGGTGTGCGTCACCCCGGGCTCGAGGACGACGAGGTCGGTGCCGGACACCAGCGCCCCCGGCGGGCAGGTCATCGGCTCGACGGCGATGCCGTTGCTGCCCTCGGTGGCCGACGTCGCGCGCCCGGTGAAGACCTGCAGCCACGGGTGGTGCTCGTCGCCCCACAGCGTCAGCCGCCCGTGCGGCACGCCCTCGACGACGACGGACCAGCGGCCGTCCCCGTCGCGCTCGACGTCGGTGAAGGCGTTGTCGAGCGCGGTGTCCCCGACCGGTCGCGAGCGGCGGAAGTCGTACGGCGTCCCGTCCACCGGGTGGGTGGCGACCGGCAGCAGCCGGTCGGGGGTCACCTCGAGCCAGCGGCGGGCCGGGACGGTGAGGACGACGTCGGCCAGCGGCGTGTCCCCGAGCGAGAGGTAGGGGTGCGCCCCGTAGCCGTACGGCGCCGCGCTCCCGGACCGGTTGGTCACGCTCGTCGTCACGGTGAGCCCGTCGTCGTGGAGGGCGTAGCGGACCTCGAGGTCGAGCACCCAGCCCCACCCGGGCTGGGGGTGGAGGCGGTGCCCCACCGTGAGGTTCGCCCCGTCCTGGTCGGACTCCTGCCCGACGAGGTGCCACGACGCCCAGCGGACCAGGCCGTGGCTGGCGTTGTGCAGGTCGGGCTCGGTGAGCGGGAGCTTGAGGTCGACCCCGTCCCACGACCAGCGGCCGTCGGCGACGCGGTTCGGCCACGGCACGAGCAGCTGGCCGCGGCCCGCGAGCGCCATCGCGTCGGCGGGGTAGCCGGCCAGCACGTCGACGCCGTCGCGGGTCCAGGTGCGCAGCCCGCCACCGACCTCGACGACGGTCACCTCGTCGGCGCCGTGCCGCAGGGTCCACTGCTGCCCGCTGGGCAGGGCCGGGTCGGTCGGGTCCGGGGCGGCGCTCACACGGGCGACCCTAGCCCTCACCGCCCCCGCCCGGTCGGCCCCGGCCACGGGTGGCCACCCCCGCGAGCGCGACGCCCCGCGACTACGGTGGGTCGGGTGCCCTCCCGCCGTCGCACCGCCCCTGCGGCGGCGCGCAGCCTGGCCGACGACGTGCGCGGACGCACCGACGAGCAGCTGAGCGCCCTCGTCCTCCGGCGGCCCGACCTGGCCCGTCCGACCCCGTCCGACCTCACCGCGCTCGCCGCCCGGGCCTCCACCCGCGCCAGCGTCCAGCGCTGCCTCGAGGCGCTGGACCGCGGCCGGGTCCAGGTCCTCGAGGCGGCGGTGGCCGCCGGCGACGGCGCGGACCCCGCTCGCGTCGCCGGCCTGCTCGGCGCCCCGGTCGCCCGGGTCCGGCCCGTGCTCGAGCACCTGTGGGGCCTGGCGCTGCTGTGGCGCGGCGGCGACGGGCTGCACGTCGTGCGCACCGTCACCGAGGTGCTGGGACCCACCCCGGCCGGGCTCGGCCCGGCCCTCGCCGACCTCCCCGGAGGCGGCTCGCGCCCGACCCCCGACGCCGACGCCGTACGGCGACTCGTGGCCGACGCCCCGCCCGCCGCCACCGCCCTGCTCGAGCGGATGACCTGGGGCCCGCCGCTCGGTGTCGCGCCCGCCGGCGACGTCGGCGGCGCCGTCGGGTGGCTCATCGAGCACGGCGTGCTCGTCCGGCTGCCCCGCGACCTCGGCGACCTCACCCTGCTGCGGGGGGCGCCGGCGGCGCCCGGCGACACCCGCGTCGTGCTGCCCCGCGAGGTGGCGCTGGCCCTGCGCGGGGACCGGACGCACGAGCGGGCCGAGCTCGACCCGCCCCCGGTCGCCACCCGCGACCTCGGGGTCGAGGTCGTCGACGGCACCGCGGCGGCCGTCGTCCTCGACCTGCTCACGGCGGTCGGCGACCTCCTGCTGCGCTGGGGCGCGGCCCCGCCGCGGGTGCTGCGCACCGGCGGGCTGGCCGTCCGGGACCTGCGCGCGACGGCGACCGCGCTCGACCTCGACCCGGACCGGACCGCGTTCGTCGCCGAGGTCGCGCTCGCCGCCGGACTCCTCGCCGACGACGGCGAGCTGGAGCCGGTGTGGGCCCCCACCCCCCTGGCCGACGCCTGGGAGGACCGCCCCGCCGGCGAGCGCTGGGCGGTGCTCGCGCAGGGCTGGCGCGACTCCACCCGCGCCCCGCACCTCGTCGGGAGCCCGACCGGCAGCGGGGGCCGCGCCGCGTCGTCGTCGGGGACCACCAACGCCCTCGGGCCCGACGTGCAGTGGCCGGCCGTGCGCGGGCTGCGCGCCGAGGTCCTGGGCGAGCTCGCTACCCTCGACCCCGGGCAGGCCCCGGACGCCGACGACCTGCTCGACCGGCTGCGCTGGCGCCGCCCGCTGCGCTCCCCGCGCGTCCTGCAGGAGACGGCGACCGCCGTCCTGCGCGAGGCGGAGTGGCTCGGGGTGACCGGGCGCGGCGCCCTGTCCGGCGCCGGACGCCGCCTCGTGGCCCGCGAGGAGCGCGACGTCGTCGCCGCCGCGATGGCGACGGCGCTGCCGGCGCCCGTCGACCACGTCCTGCTCCAGGCCGACCTCACCGCCGTCGCCCCCGGACCGCTCGAGGGGGCGCTGGCCCGGCTCGTGCGGCTCGTCGCCGACGTCGAGTCCCGCGGCGGCGCCACCGTCCACCGCTTCTCCCCCGACTCGGTGCGCCGGGCGCTCGACGAGGGCTGGTCCGCCGACGAGCTGCTCGACCGGCTGCGCGAGGCCAGCCGGACCGGGGTGCCGCAGCCGCTGGAGTACCTCGTGCGCGACGTCGCCCGCCGGCACGGGCAGGTGCGGGTGGGGGCGGCGACGGCGTACCTGCGCAGCGACGACGAGGCCGCGCTCGGGGCCATGCTCGCCGAGCGCCGGCTGGCATCGCTGCGGCTGCGCCGGATCGCGCCCACCGTCCTCGTGTCGTCGGCCGACCCGCGGGTGCTGCTGGAGACGTTGCGGGACAACGGGTTCGCGCCCGTGCAGGAGGGTCCCGAGGGTCGCGTGGTCGTCGTCGCCCCGCCGAGGCGGCGGGCCAAGGAGCGCCGCCTCTCCCCGCGGCCGGTGGTGACGCCGCTCGACCCGGCCGCCGCCGCCGACCTCGTGGGGCGGCTGCGCGTCGCCGAGGAGGCCGCGCGCGAGGCCCGGGCCGCCGCCGACCCCGACCGGCCGCGGCTCGAGCCGACCGAGCCCGCGGTCACGGTCGCGGCGCTGCGCGACGCCGCCGCCGACCGGCGCGGCCTGTGGATCGGGTACGCCGACGCCGCCGGGCGCACCGAGGTCCACCTGTTCTACCCGCTGCGCGTCGAGGGCGGCCGGGCCGTCGGCCGGGTCGCCGACGGCGCCGACGAGCGGGCCTTCGGCATCCACCGGATCACCGGGGTCGCCCCGCTCTGAGGGCCGAGCGGGGGATGTCCTCCCGACCGCCGGACGGTAGGTTCGAGACCGTCGGGCGCCGTCAGGGGGTCGTCCGTCGACACACGAAGAGGACCCATGAGCTCGAGCTGGCCCGGCCCCCCGGGGGACGACTACCGCCGCTACACCGGGGACGCCCGACCGCCCGAGGGCGGCCAGCAGCCGCCGTACGGACAGCAGCCGCCGTACGGGCAGCAGCCGCCGTACGGGCAGCAGCCGCCGTACGGGCAGCCGCCCTACGGCCAGCCGCCCTACGGCCAGCCGGGGACCCCGTACCCGACCTACGGCACGCCGTACGGCGCGATGCCCTACGGCTCGCCGTACGGCGCCCCCGGCCCGCGGATGACCTCGGGCCAGCGGGCGTCGACCATCGTCCTGCTCGTGCTGTCCGCGCTGCTCACCTTCGTCGGGTGCGGCGCCGGGCTGCCGAGCCTGGTCCTGGCCATCGTCGCGCTGAGCAAGGACGCGAGCGACAGCTCCTCGTCGGTGCGGCTCATGCGCATCGGGTGGGTCGTCCTCGGGGTCCTCGCCATCGCCGTCGTCGTCCTCTTCGTCGCGATCTTCTCCTCGCACGGCGAGGTCACCCAGGTCGACGGGACCAGCATCTAGATCGGCGCCGACCCCGCCGGAACAGACCCCCGCCCCGTGGGGTTGGACGGAGCACCATGACCGACGGCCCCCTCATCGTCCAGAGCGACAAGACCCTCCTCCTCGAGGTCGACCACCCCGGCGCGGAGACCGCGCGCCGCGCGATCGCCCCGTTCGCCGAGCTCGAGCGCGCCCCCGAGCACGTGCACACCTACCGCGTCACGCCCCTCGGGCTGTGGAACGCCCGCGCCGCCGGCCACGACGCCGAGTCGGTCGTCGACGCGCTCGTCACCCACAGCCGGTACGCCGTCCCGCAGAGCCTGCTCATCGACGTCGCCGACACGATGGACCGCTACGGCCGGCTCACCCTCGACAAGCACCCGACGCACGGGCTGACCCTTCGCACGACCGATCGCCCCGTCCTCGAGGAGGTCATGCGGGCCAAGAAGATCGCGCCGCTGCTGGGGGCCCGGATCGACGACCTCACCGTCGCGGTGCACCCGAGCGAGCGCGGACACCTCAAGCAGGAGCTGCTCAAGGTCGGCTGGCCGGCCGAGGACCTCGCGGGGTACGTCGACGGCGAGGCCCACCCCATCGACCTCGTCACCGACGGCTGGGAGCTGCGGCCGTACCAGCAGCAGGCGGTCGACGGGTTCTGGCACGGCGGCTCCGGCGTCGTGGTCCTGCCCTGCGGCGCGGGCAAGACCCTCGTCGGTGCGGGCGCGATGGCCGCAGCCAGGGCGACGACGCTCATCCTCGTCACCAACACCGTCTCCGCGCGGCAGTGGAAGGAGGAGCTGGTCAAGCGGACCAGCCTCACCGAGGACGAGATCGGCGAGTACTCGGGCAGCCGCAAGGAGATCCGGCCCGTCACCATCGCGACGTACCAGGTCCTCACGATGAAGCGGAAGGGCGTCTACCCGCACCTGGACCTGCTCGACGCGCGCGACTGGGGCCTGGTCGTCTACGACGAGGTGCACCTGCTCCCCGCCCCGATCTTCCGGATGACCGCGGACCTGCAGGCCCGTCGCCGGCTCGGCCTCACCGCGACCCTCGTGCGCGAGGACGGCCGCGAGGGCGACGTCTTCTCGCTCATCGGCCCCAAGCGGTACGACGCCCCGTGGAAGGACATCGAGGCGCAGGGCTACATCGCCCCCGCCGACTGCGTCGAGGTGCGGGTGTCCCTGCCCGAGGGCCAGCGGATGACCTACGCGATGTCGGAGCCGGAGGAGCGCTACCGGCTCGCGTCGTGCACCGACGCCAAGGACGGCGTCGTGCAGCGTCTCGTCGAGAAGCACCGCGGCGAGCCCACGCTCGTCATCGGGCAGTACCTCGACCAGCTCGAGGGCCTGGCCAACCGGCTCGACGCCGACGTCATCACCGGCGAGACCTCGGTGACCGAGCGGCAGAAGCTCTTCCAGGCCTTCCGGGTCGGCGAGATCCAGCTGCTCGTCGTGTCCAAGGTCGCGAACTTCTCCATCGACCTGCCCGAGGCGAGCGTCGCCATCCAGGTGTCCGGCACCTTCGGCTCCCGCCAGGAGGAGGCCCAGCGCCTCGGCCGCGTCCTGCGCCCCAAGGGCGACGGCCGCACCGCGCACTTCTACACGGTCGTGTCGCGGGACACCGTCGACGCCGACTTCGCGGCCCACCGGCAGCGCTTCCTCGCCGAGCAGGGCTACGCCTACCGGATCGTCGACGCGGACGACCTGCCGGTATGACGCCCCGGCACGACGCCTGGCCGCCGGGGTTCTTCGACCGGTACGACGAGGACGACGACGCGGTGTTCTACGGGCCGCCGCGGCTGGTCACCCACCTCGACGACGGCGCGATCGCCGCCGTGACCGGCCTGTACGACGAGCTCGACGTGCCCGGCGGCCGGGTGCTCGACCTCATGTCGTCGTGGGTCTCGCACCTGTCGCGCCGGCCCGCCGGGGGCCTCACCGTCCTCGGGATGAACGCCGTCGAGCTGGAGCGCAACCCGCTCGCCGACGAGGTCGTCGTCCAGGACCTCAACCGCGACCCGCGCCTGCCCTTCGACGACCAGGCGTTCGACGCGGTGACCTGCTGCGTGTCCGTGGACTACCTCGTCCGGCCGGTCGAGGTGCTCCGGGAGGCGGCCCGGGTGCTGCGGCCCGGCGGGGTCGTCGTCCTGACGTTCAGCAACCGCTGCTTCCCCACCAAGGCCGTCCGCGGGTGGCTGGAGACCGACGAGCAGGGCCGGGTGGCCATCGTGCAGGCGTACCTCGAGCGTGCCGGCTTCGCCGACGTCACGACCGCCCTGCGGACCCCGCCCCGGTCGGGGTCGGACCCGTTGTGGGGCGCCTGGGCCCGGGTCGCCGGTCCGGCCGACAGCGTCGAGTCCGTTCCGTCCGGCTGACCGGGCGGCGCTCCGGACCCGACGCGGCCGGGAGGACCACCGCGGTCAGGGCGCGTCGAGGACCACCCCGTGCCGACCCGTCACGGCCAGCACGTCCTCGACGCGGATCGAGGCGGCCCGCTCCAGCGGCAACGACCGGGCCATGTCGGCGAAGAACGCACCGGCGCGGTCCCCCCAGGTGACGGCGACGAAGCGCGCCCCGTCCGGGCCCGGCTCGAACGTCGCGGGGCGACCGGCCGGCAGGACCAGCACCGCGCCCGGCGCGACGTCGTACGCCGTCCCGTCGACGTGGGCGGTGACCCGCCCCTCGACGAGGTAGAGGACCGCCGTCCACGGCGCCCGGTGCGGCGGCACGGGCGGGCCCGGGCGGCTGACGACCTCGAACACCTCGAAGCCGCGGGTGCCGTCGGCGACCGCGGTCTTGGCGACGTGGTCGCCGTCGAGCAGGACGTGGTGCGCGCCCTCGCCGGGCGCGACGTGGACGGTGGTGGTCATCGGACCTCCTGGGGTCGGGGCGAGCGGCGGCGTCCGGTCAGGTCGAGCAGGTG
This sequence comes from Lapillicoccus jejuensis, assembly GCF_006715055.1. NCBI lineage: Bacteria > Bacillati > Actinomycetota > Actinomycetes > Micrococcales > Intrasporangiaceae > Lapillicoccus > Lapillicoccus jejuensis. Next base: position 2,138,610 of record NZ_VFMN01000001.1, on the reverse strand, counting down.
GGTCTGCACCGGGGCGGGGCGCTCCGGCCCCTCGCCCCAGGCCCAGTCGGTGTCCGTCGCGACGAGCCTGACCCCGCGCGGCGGGGTCCAGCGGCGCAGCGGCGGGCGCGTCGTCAGCACCCGGTCGGCCGCCGCGGCCGCCGCCTCCGGCGGCATCGGGTGGTCGAGGCCGAGCGGGACGCAGATGTCCTGGGTGTGGACCAGGACGTCGACGAGCGGCTCGAGGTCGGTGATGAAGGCGACCCGGCGGCGGCTGCCGACGAACCCGCGCAGGGTCGCGACGACCTCCTCGTGCGTGAGCGGGCTGCGGAGCGCGGTGTCGCGCACGAGGACGTCGTACCGCAGGCCGGCACGCAGCGCCGGACCGACGAGGTCCCGCACCCGGGTCTGCGAGAGCGTGAGGTGGGCACCGACGTCGCGCACGGTCCACCCGTCGCACAGGCTCGGGGTGCGCCACGCGTCGTCGGGCAGGCCCTCGAGCAGGTCGGCGACGAACGCACGCTCGGTGTCGATGTGCTGCCACACGAGGTCGGTGTCCACGGCGTGTCTCCCGGTCGGTGAGCGAGATAGACAGTTTCTCTGTCTAATGTGGCACCGTGACGAGACGACGTCAACGCCCGGAGCGACGCGAGCTCGGCATCCTGCTGTTCGTCGCCAACCGGGCCCTCGAGCAGCGGGCCCTCGACGCGGTGGCGGCCGCCGGGTTCACCGACATCACGCTGGCCCAGGCCCGGGTCGCCGCGCGGATCGGACCGGAGGGCACCCGGGTGTCCGACCTCGCGGAGCAGGCGCGGGTGACCAAGCAGAGCGCCGCCTTCCTCGTCGAGCAGCTCGAGTCGGCCGGCTACGTCGAGCGCGTGGCCGACCCCACCGACCGCCGAGCCCGGCTGGTGCGCCTCACCGCCCGGGCCGACGGCGTGGTCGCGGCGGCGAACGCCGAGGTCGAGCAGGCCCTGGCCGAGTGGGCCGAGCACGTCGGAGAGGAGCGGCTCGACGCGGTGCACGCGACGCTGCGCGACCTCCGCCCCCTCGTCGACCCCTGGTCGTGACCCACCTAGGCTGCGCCGCATGACGCGCACCCCCTTCACCGCGCCGACCGACGTCGGCGACCTGGGCGGCTACGTCACCGGCTCCGGCCCGCGGGTGCTCGTCCTGCACGGTGGACCGGGCCTCGACATGGCCAGCGTCGACCCGGCGGTCGACGAGCTCGCGCAGCGGTACGAGGTCGCGTGCTTCCAGCAGCGCGGCCTGACCCCGTCGACGAGCGAGGGCGAGTACTCCATCAGCGAGGCGGTCCAGGACGTCGGCTCCGTCCTCGACGCGCTCGGCTGGGACCGCGCCTACCTGCTCGGCCACTCCTGGGGCGGGCACCTCGCGGCGCACTGCGCGGTGGGCCTCGCCGACCGGCTCGACGGGGTGGTCCTGTCCGACCCGCTGGGCGCGGTCGGTGACGGCGGGATGGAGGCGTTCGGCGCCGAGATGGTCGCCCGCGTCCCCGAGGAGCACCGCGCCCGGGTCGCCGAGCTCGAGGAGAAGGACGAGGCCGGGACCTCGACCGACGAGGAGAACCTCGAGTCGCTGTCCCTCTACTGGGCCTCGTACTTCGCCGACCCCTCCACCGCTCCCCCGATGCCCACCGGCCTGCGCGTGTCGACGCGGGCCAGCCACGGCCTGTGGCCCGACATCCTCGACCGGCTGCCCGAGCTCG